>CAIVAT010000001.1 GCA_903903985.1 uncultured Bacteroidales bacterium
CCACATAACTTTCGCCTTAAAATGTTTAAATCCTTTCCAGTTACAAACCCGTAAGTCAAAGCCCCGTTTAAGGTTTGAGATTACTGCTTCAATACCACTTCGCCATTTCTTTAACATGGTTTCCATTTTAAGACTGGACGCAATGTTTTGCAGGCTACCTACCAATTTATTGAAAACAATATTTACGATACCCTTTGATTTACAATGATCTGAATTCTCTTTACTTCCATATCCGCCATCGGTGGAAGAATCCCTGGGTGTTATCCCGTAATTGTTTATCACCCTGTCGATGACAGGTTTGAACAATGTAGTATCAGATGGGTTTCCCTCGGGTATATTGCAATCTATAATCAGGTTGCTTTTGCCTGTAGCCAGATTGACTTTGTGTCCGAATAACACATCCCGTCCACCTTTAACGATGATATCGGTATGCCGTTCGTATATTGAGAACAATTTTTGGCAATTTGGTACGCTCTCTCCCAGAATCTGTTTCCGATAGGTTATGTTGTAAACCTTTTCCATAATTGGAATCAACTCTTCAAGTTCACAGACAAGGATATAGGCTCTAAGTCCCTCGAACTTTTTTTTTACAATATTTGAAACCTGATTGATTGCTTTAGTAAAGGTAATCAACTGTTTTCTGAATAGATCGGCTTGTTTATCTTTCGATTTAGTGACGTTTATCTTGAAATAGGTGCTTTTTGCTGATTTGGTGTAGTCGATAAACGAGAGCGTCCTCATCTCATCTTTTAGGTGGCTAAGCAAACGATGGCTCTCGTGGATGCAATCCCATACGAGAGAATTGTTGGTTGGGTAGTGAATGTTACTTTTAACAACGGTGCTGTCCTGTCTGATCTTGCTTATATCTTCATAGCCTTCATCAACAGCAATTTTTACGATCTCCACCAATACTTTATGAAGCGTGTCTTCTTTGATTCTTGAGATGTACTTCTGAAATGTCTGGAAACAAAAAGGAGTGCGCTCGTCAAGCTTGATAAATGTAGCACAAATCCGGGAATCGCTTTGCGCATATTCAAGCTCGCGGTAGTCGTAACCTTTTAGCTCTTTATAAATCGCCGCCCTGACAATCTGTTCAACAGTGGGTGTATCCTTACGACCAAAAACAGTAATATCTTCATTTCCAATAATATCAGATTTAAAGATGTGATAGATCTCTGGATGAAGCTCAAGTATTGTATCGAAAACACCAAATTCAGGGTTCTTAGACCAGTCGGGTTTCTCAAATTTTAACACCAAATCATTGTATAAATTCATGGTAACAGCTATCTTTAATTCGTGAACAAGATAAAAAGAAGTTTTTGAAAAATCAAATATATATAGCTGATAATCATATATTTTAAAGACTAAAGACAGACTCTAACTAGTTTTTCACCAAAAACTTCAATGTAAGTTTCTTTCTGTTATAATGCAGTACGCAGGGGTATAATCCGGTCCGAAGATACTGCTCGAAATGTGCTGTCCTTACAATCCCTGCCTCCACATCCCCATCAAATATCCTCGAGACAAGCTGACCATTTAGCGTGTAGATATCCAGCTTAACACGGGCATTCTCACTGAGGCGAAATTCAAAAGTAGCACTGCCCGACGATGGATTGGGGTAAACATTCAGTTCATCCTTTTGTGCCGGAAGATCAAAAGTCTGAACCGGCGTGTTCACGCTCGCCTGTAAGGAGTCAGTAAGTACTGTTGCAGACTTCAAAGATGTAACAGTAATTGTATTTGAATTGCCGCTGGTCCCCCCTGAATTAATTGCCCTGATCCGGTAATAATAGTTTGTGCTTGCTGTCAATCCGGTAACACAATAAGTAACCACATTCCCGACTTTTTTGTTATTGTATCCAGGCACAAAACTGGCAAACGTGTTGACAGTTGATACATCAAGATAATAACTTGTTGCTCCTGTGAATGCATTCCATTTGGCCGAAAAGCTCGTTTTGGCAATGGTTGTGGCAGCAATTGCAATCGGAGCAGCAGGAGCTGTTTTTACGGTTATGATACTTGAATTAACGCTGGTCCCTACTGCATTAAATGCCCTGACCCGGTAGTAATAGGTTGTGTTCGCGATCAGACCTGTAACTGCAGAGGTGACCACACTGCCGACACTCTTGTTGTTGTAACCCGAGACAAAGCTGGTAAAAGTACAGCTTATCGAAACATCCAGATAATATCCCGTTGCACCTCTGGACGCGGACCAGTTGGTTGTAAAGCCCGTTGTCGTGATGCTGCATGCGGCCTTTGACGCAGGTGCTGCCAGGGCAACAGTTACCGTTACGATTGCCGTTTGAGTACAGCCGGTACTGGAAGTATAGGTAATTACACCGGTTCCTGCTGCTACACCGGTGACAAGTCCAATTGAGCTGATAGTCGCCACGTTTTTCGTTGCCGACACCCACGGATTGATTGCGGTTGCTGTACCCGATCCGATAAGTTGTGTCGTTGATCCCGCACAAACGTTAAGAGCACCAGTAATCGTAGGTGTTGAAATAACTGTAACTGTTGCTGAAGTTGTGTACCCTGCACTGTTTTTATAGGTGATTATAGTTGTCCCTGCAGCTACTCCTGTAACCAAACCTGAACAGCTCACGGTTGCAACAGTTTTGGTCCCTGATACCCAGGGACTGGATGAAGCGGCTGTCCCTGAACCTGTAAGTTTGGTGGTTGATCCAACGCAAACCGCCAGTGTACCCGTTATGGTTGGGGAGGCATTTACTGTCACCGAAGAAGTGGTCTTACTACATCCGGTAGTTGTTGATGTGAACGTAAATGTTGCGCTTCCAGCCGATACTCCTGTTACCACTCCGGCATCGGTAACTTGTGCAACTGCGGTATTACTACTTGTCCAGGTGCCTCCTGTGATTGGAGATAGCGCGATCGTGCTTCCAACACATACCGAGGATCCGGCACTTACTACCGGTAATGCATTGACTACAACCGTTGTTTTACCTGCCGGACTGGTACAGCTGCCAATTGTTGCTGTGACCGAATATTCGCCGCCCATGGCAGCTGTTGCAGAGGCGCTCACCGTGGAGTTCTGATCTGTTGAGGTAAAGCCGTTCGGTCCTGCCCACGAGTAGGTTGCACCGGAAACCGCAGAGGCAGTCAGAGATAGTGTTGACCCGGCGCATACCGGACCGTTATTACCGGCTGTAGGAGTGGATGGG
>CAIVAT010000002.1 GCA_903903985.1 uncultured Bacteroidales bacterium
AATATTGTTGAATGACAAATTTTGAATTATTAACATTATCGTTAACATGTTATAAATCAATCAAGTCGTAGTTTTTTTTGTTTTTTATGCTGCTGCTCCAAGCCATCTCCAAGTTTTTATTCGATTAGCGTTCGTTAAGCATTCGATAAGCATTCAGCTTCATTATGTTTGGAATTAGTCAAAAATTGCTAATTTTACCCTTTTTTATTGTTATAAGGATCATGATTGATAAAAGTCGGTCTGTCTGCTAAAATATTGAAAGCAGGAAAAATTATTAAACGGATGAATTATTTATGAAAAATATGTTTCACCAAAAACAGCTTCATTACTGGGACACCATCTGGATGCTGGCCAAGACTGATTTGAAGATGAGGTACCAGGGATCCTGGCTGGGAGCCATCTGGGTTTTTCTTAAACCGTTTTGTCTTTTCCTAATATTGAATTTTGTTTTCTCGAATCTGTTTTTCAAACACAATCCAAATTACACGATCCGGTTGTTGGTTGGCCTCGTCCTCTGGTTTTTCTTTTCAGAAGCAACAACGGTCGGAATGAATAGTTTGCTCACAAAAGCTCCCATATTAAAAAAGGTCTATATTCCGTTATGGCTCATCATTGTTTCTTCAACGGTTCATAGCGCCCTTGCTTTTTTCTTCAACCTGGTTATTCTGTTTATTTTCCTTCTTGCCTATAATGTTTTTCCTGGAATTTTACAAATTTCAGTATTCCTTATTTATATTATTCTTATTTATGGAATTTCACTGACCTACTCTTTTTTTGCTGCTCCTTTATTAGTCAGGTTCCGCGATCTTAACCAGATATGGGAGGTGCTGCTTGGCGTTTTATTTTATGCAAGCCCCATTATTTATCCGATGTCGGCGGTTCCTCAAGATGTACAAACCTATTTGTATATAAGCCCAATGACGTTGCTTATCGAACATTCAAGGGTTGCTTTAATTGATCATGGCATCGCCCGTTTTGATCATCTCCTGATATTCATAGCTATTTTTATCCCTTGTTTCCTTGGAAGTATATGGTTTTTAAAAAAATCCTCAAAAAACCTGATTGAAAGCATGTAGTTATAACTTACTGAAATGAACAACGATATTGCCATAAAAGTCGATCATATTTCGAAAATGTTTGAAATTCCGCAGGAGCGCAGGAATACGATCCGGGAGAAGGTGATCGGGTTCAGAAAAAAAACGATCTACGAAAAATATAATGCACTGGAAGATGTCTCCCTGGAAATAAAACGGGGAGAGTTTTTCGGGATCATTGGCCGGAACGGAAGCGGTAAATCAACTCTGTTAAAAATTCTCGCGGGCATCTATTCTCCCGATTCCGGATCGGTAGCAGTGAACGGGCAGATATCTCCCTTCCTTGAACTTGGGGTGGGCTTTAATCCTGAACTTTCGGGAAAAGATAATATTTTCCTGAATGGTACCATCCTCGGGTTGACATTTAAGGAAATTGAGAAGAAATATCCCAAAATTATCGAATTTTCGGAGTTGGAACGGTTTATACACCTGAAAGTAAAAAATTATTCCAGTGGGATGCAGGTGCGGCTTGCGTTTTCAGTTGCCATCCATGCCAATAAAGAAATCCTGCTCATGGACGAAGTTCTGGCTGTTGGTGACCTCAATTTTCAAACAAAATGTCTCACTGAATTCGTCAATTACAAACACCAGAAGAAAACGGTTGTCCTGGTCACCCATGACCTGGGCGTCGCGCAAAAATACTGTGACCGGCTCATGCTGCTTCGCAGTGGCAGGGATGTGATGACAGGTCATGCAAAAGAGGTAGCCTCAGAATACACACTGCAGAACATGTCGGATGAAGAGCACAGGATTTCTCAGAAAGCACAACAAAAAGAATCCGAGGTAATAGTGCTTGACAATATTAACATTGATCCGGTTTTTATTGATAACAATCCGGTGAACAAAGCGGCTACGATAGAAAAAATTGAATTCCTGGATGAAAATGGAGATTTGAAAAATATTTTTAAAACCGGTGACGACCTGGGTGTCAGGATCCGGTTTACGAAAAATGAAAATATCGATAAACTGAACTTTGGGGTGGCCATCTATTCCATGGAAGATTATTTTATTTTTGGCATCAACACGCTCCTGGATAATATCAATACCGAAAAAATGATACAGGAGGGATATTGTGATGTTCATTTCAGCCGGATCAACCTCGGAACGAATAAATATTATATAAGGGCAGGAATTTATGAAGATCAGGCTGAAAAGCTGATCGATTTTGTTGATCAATCCAAAGATTATTTCCAGGTACAGGCATTCAATTTGAATACCGGGATCGTTCACCTGGATTATGAATGGGGTTGATGGCTAATTTTTTTCGTGCTTTAATTTCTTTGCAATGAAAACCGGGGGAGAAAGCAGAACCTTCCCGACTTTCCAGGTATAGGAGTTGAAAATAGTGTCTATTTCCTTTTGTTTGGCGAGAATTGCTGCCTGAAGGTTCGTGATATCATCCTTGTGTCTTTCAATTGTTTCAGCGAAATGCAGCTTATTGCTTGCCAGGGCAGATGTAAGTTGTTCAACATGTTGGTTGCCGGCCTCCATAACCTGCGTGAATTCAGCCTCCTTTTGCTGGAAGAGTTTCAGGAATGAACTTTTTTCAGCCTGCAGCGATCTTACAATCTCTTCGTAGTCCTCCTTTTGGGCGTTCATCGCTTCGATGTGACTTGATTTCAAGGCCTTGACCAAAAGATCCTGTTCTGATTTTTGATGACCGATAGCCTGGTTGTGTTCAATTCTCAAATCGGAAACAAAATGACTATGCTCGATTTTGAGGTTGGTGGTTTCCTGGTTATGCTCTGTTCTCTGATTTGATAAAAGGTGATCATATTCAATCTTCAGGTTTGAGATTTCCTGATTGTATTCCGTTCTTAAATTTGTTACAAAATGGCCGTGTTCAACTTTTAAATTGCTGATATTATTATCATGCTCAGTTTTCAGGTTCGACAGAAGTGAAGCATGTTCTTCTTTTAAAGTGGCGATAACTTGACTGTATTCAGTTTTAAGGCTGGTTAACAAAGCAGCCTGTTCTTCCCTTAAGTCATTGATTTTCTGATCATATTCAGTTTTCAGGTTCGTTAGATGTGAAGCATTCTCTTCTTTTAATGCGGCGATAACTTGATCGTGTTCTGTTCTTAGCGTGAAAAGGAAGTTCGTGTTTTCAGTCCTTAAATTGCTGAGGGTTTCATCAAATTCCAACCGCATGTCAGAAATCACTTTTTCATGTTGCTTTCCCATGTTGGTGACCGATTCAAGATGGCCTGTTTGTTGGCCTGCAATGTGTTGTCTTAAGCGCTCCGCTTCTTCTCCCAGTGCGATGATGCGATTATGAAGTTCCATTTCCCGGTAACGTGACATCAGGTAATAAAATGGTGAATCCTCGTCATAGACACTCACGGAATATGGATCAAGTTGAAAATGTTGTTTGATATTATTCACAAAGTCTTTTGACAAGGAATCGTCGCCACCCATGGAGATACCTCCTGTTTTAAAGAAAGCTATGATTTTATCTGCATAGGTGAATTTGTATTTAATAAAGCACCGTAAGTTGTAATCCCAATCTGAAGAAGTTGAATATTTTTCAGTAAAATATCCGATTTGCTTTATTACGCTACTGGGGTAAAAAATGGCCTGATGACAAATATTTTTTTTTAAAAGTTTTTTTAATTCAAACGGGCCGTCATATATGCTGCCGTTTTTCGCCCAGGAAGTATCTCCAAGAACGGATACATTCCCATATACAATTTGCTCTTCCTGAAAGAGACCTTGTTCATAGAGATCAGTCAGGGTGTTTTCATTATAAAAGGCATCATCGGCGCCCATGAAATACATCCAGTCACCTGTGGACAGATCCATTCCCTTGTTCATTGCCTGATAGACTCCTGAGTCTTTCTCTGTAAGCAGGCGGATGTGTTTATACATCTTTTGATACTTGCGAATGGTTGGAAGTGTTTTGTCTTTTGAGGCGCCATCAACGATGATATGCTCAATATTCTGATAGGTTTGAGTTGCAACCGATTTCAGCGCTGTTTCTATAGATGCCCCGGTGTTCAATGCTGGGGTAATGACCGTGATTTTTGGCAACATCATTTTTAATTATGATTAATACTTTCAATTGAAAGGAGTAAGCAATGCTTTAACATTAATATATTGCATATAGGCATTACAAAGCTAATAATTCTTTGATAACAGGGATGTCCCGTGATTGAAATTGTGAAATAAATTCCGCAAAAAGCATGAAAACAGGCAGTAAAAGAGCTATTATAAAATGATAAATTCATCTCTTCTGATCAGTTGAAATCCAGTTTCATCAAATCCCTGAGAATGAGACCTGGTGCGGGAAGGGCTTTACTGAATGGGCAAATGTGGCTTTAGCAAAACCTTTATTTCCCTGCCATTACGAATCCCATATTGCAGGATACTTGATATATACGTGTGAATAGCATGTTGCTGTTGCTTATATACAGGGTCGGCCGGATGCCCGATCCTGGTAAAATCGCAAAGACCTGGCGCGACTTTGTTATAAAGAAGATCAATGAGTAGTTGAACTTGTGTGTGGTCGATAACCTTTGTCAAAGAAATCGACCCCTCCTTGATAGGGTTTGAAGGCATGGTTCATTTCCTGTTATTTCTTCATTTTGCTTTGTTTTTGCAAAAGTATAATTACCTTTGCTTTCTAAAGGCAAGTCAGCCTTGTATTTACACGATAACCATTTTAATATCGAACAAGCAGCATGTATATGAACAGTATTGTTAATTCACTTCTAGGGACTATTAGACGATATGCTGATTATTTTTACTTTATTTTAAAATACCAGGTAAATATTAGAAAATATAAAAATCCTGATTATGCTACTATTATAAGTTCCAGCCTGTTCAATAAAGAATGGTATTTATTTTATAACGAAGATGTTGAAAAAGCAAATGTTGATCCGGTTGACCACTATCTTAATCATGGCTGGAAAGAAAAAAGAAATCCATCTCCGCTGTTTGATGGAAGTTCGTATCTTTTTTTAAATCCGGATGTTGAAAAGGCTGGAATAAATCCTTTATTGCATTACGAAAACATTGGCAGGAAAGAAAAAAGGAAATATCATAAAACAAATGGTGTATTCCTTGTCTCTGAAAAAGATCCATTTGTTCCATTGCTTAATGCAAGTCCGCTTACTTCACTGCCCGTAAAGATAATAGCGCTGTATTTGCCTCAATTTCATGAAATTCCGGAAAATAATGAGTGGTGGGGTAATGGATTTACTGAATGGACAAACGTAAAAAAAGCCAAACCTCTTTTTAAAGGACATTATCAACCCCATTTGCCGGGTGAATTGGGTTATTATAATTTACTGGATGGCAAAATAATGAAACGCCAGGTTGAACTGGCTCAATTGTATGGAATAACTGGATTTTGTTTTTATTTTTACTGGTTTAACGGGAAAACACTTTTAGAAACACCCATCCTAAACTACCAGTCTGATCCATCTTTAGATCTGCCATTTTGTCTTTGCTGGGCCAATGAAAACTGGACACGCCGTTGGGATGGTTATGATTCGGAGATATTGATTTCTCAGCAATATTCCCCGGATGATGATATAAGTTTTATAAAATATGTCAGCAAGTATTTTAAAGATAAAAGGTACATACGCATTGATGGCAAACCTCTATTACTTGTATATCGCCCCGCTAAATTTCCTGATCCTGTTCAAACGACAAATAGTTGGCGTGAATGGCTTCACAACAATAACCAGGAAGAAATATACTTGGCTTATGTGCAATCGTTTGAAAAAGTCTTTCCAATTTCTTATGGATTTGACGCAGCCATTGAATTTCCGCCGGAAAAATCAGATGATACCCGGTTATTTAATGGTATTAAACCCAGGGGAAGGAAAAAATTTCTGCACATTTTTAATTGGTTGGCTAATTTGGAGAAAACACAAAGTATTAAAACTTCTGATTACAAGTTATTCAGAGGAGTTTGCCCTTCCTGGGATAATGTTCCAAGAAGAAAATCGATGGGATCAATAGTGGTAAATAATACACCGGAGCTCTTTGAGAATTGGTTGGCAGATGCCATAGCAGATACAATAAAGAGATTTAAATTAAGTCTGGATGAAAGACTTATTTTCGTGAATGCATGGAATGAATGGGGAGAAGGAGCACATCTGGAGCCGGATAAAAAATATGGATATGCATGGCTTCAGGCCATTCGCAATGCATTGACGCTGTTTTCTCAGATCAAGCCCTTGAAAATTGAAGAAAACAAGAAATCTGTCTTATTCGATTTGTTATTTTGCCAGGGTGGTTTCCACGGAGGCGGAGAATATGGCAAGGCTGTTTTCAGGGAACTGGTTAACAAAGTGATTTCCCGGAATGAATATGTCATGTATGTTGCACTTAACCCTAAATTATATATTGACGAATCTCTTTTATTTTTATGTCAAAATAACGGTGACCGCATTAGAACTATAGATGTCAATAATATAGGTGACATCAGGAAATTGGTCAATACGGATTTATTTGATGTTTTTTTCACACCCGCCCTGGTTGTTTATTCGAAAGGTTATCAGTATTTGGTAACGGCAGGAAAGGAACTGGGTTTTCTTTGCTCCCATACACGGGTTATCGGTACTTTACACGATATCAGGGATTTTGAAATGTCTATGGATTATAATCAAATATATAAATTCAGAAAAAAAATCGGATGCAGATTTGAAAATAAACTTAGCTCACGAAAATTACAGAAAAATATACGGTCATTTGGTGATTATGCAGATGGCCTGCGGGAGATGTATCAAAAAATAATTGAGGATGAAGTGGTTACCAATATTATCACTGTTTCAGATTATTCGATGAAAAGCATGAAAGAAAATCTTAATGTTAATGATGACTTACAGCTCAAATTCAGTGTTTTATATTCCTGCATGAAACCCAGATATTCTCCGGAGCCATTCAGTGCCAAAGGATATGATTTTGAAAAGATAAAGTATTTCCTTTCAATAAACCTTGGCAGGTCTGAGAAAAATGGCCCTGCCATTGCCAGAGCAATTGATGAGTTGGTTTCCGAAAATGTGTTTCCTGATAATTATTATGCGGTATTGACGGGTATTGAAAATCTGGCACAACTGGACATTGAAATTAAAAACAAGGACAGGTTTATCGTTTTAGGATTCCTCTCCGCGGAAAACCTGGAATATCTCTATTGCCATGCGGCATGCCTGATATATGCCTCATTAAGTGAAGGTTTTGGATATCCTCCGATCGAAGCAATGAGTTACAATGTTCCCAGTATTGTTTCAGCGGTAAGCGCCATCCCTGAGATTTGCGGGGAAGCTGCGATATATTGTGATCCATATGATGTATCATCCATCAAAGAGGCCATTGTTAAAAGTTTAAAAAATCCACCATCCAGGGAAGTATTGGCGAACAGGTATGCTTTCATTACAACAAGGCAGATTAATGATCTCAATAAGCTTGTAGAAATTATCTTGAATTAATGACGTTACGTGTTTAATATTATCAATTAATATTTGGTTTTAAATGGGAAAAATAAAATTTATTGCACATTATTTACCCCAATTTCATCTGATACCTGAGAATGATGAATGGTGGGGAAAAGGATTTACTGAATGGACAAATACGGCAAAAGCAAAGCCATTATATAAAGATCATTATCAACCCCATGTTCCGGCAGATTTGGGATTTTACGATCTTAGAGTGCCTGAAATCCGGGAGGCACAGGCTGAAATGGCTAAAGAACATGGTGTATATGGATTTTGTTACTGGCATTACTGGTTTGGGAATGGAAGAAGGCTTTTAGAACGCCCGTTTAATGAAGTTTTGGCTTCAAAAAAACCCGATTTCCCGTTTTGTTTAGCCTGGGCAAATCATACCTGGAGCGGAATCTGGTATGGTGCAACAGATAGAATTCTGGTTGAACAAACCTATCCCGGGGATGAGGACTACATCGCCCATTTCAATTATTTATTAGTTGCTTTCAGAGATGAAAGATACATTAGAATTAACGGGAAACCTCTTTTTTTTCTATATCAACCAAGGGAAATTCCGGATTTAAAACATTTTATTGAGTTGTTCAACGATTTAGCAATAAAAAATGGTTTTCCGGGCATTCACTTTGTTGTAACAGAAGTTTCGCCGGAATGGGGCTCCAAAGAATATAATATTGATGCTGTTTCTTATGCATTAATGTATAAAGTTTGGGGCGTGCTGCATCCTTCTGACAAAAAAAACAGGATTCAGACTTTTTTGAAAACCAGAATATTAAAAAAAACCGAGCTGAACCGTATTGAATATTCAGAGGCAATAAAACATTTGATTTATAAAGGCAAGCTTGAAAATTATTATTATCCGGCGGTTATGCCTAATTGGGATAATACACCCCGTTCAGGTGAAAGAGGAGTAATATTTCATAATTCAACACCCGAATTATTTGAACAACACCTTGCAGATGCGGCAGATATTGTTAAGGATTATCCGGATGAGCAGAAAATTATTTTCATAAAATCATGGAACGAATGGGCAGAAGGAAATCATTTGGAACCTGATTTGAAATGGGGATTGCAATATTTATCAAAGATTAAGAAGTACTCGGATATGTAACATTATTATACTGAGTCTTCGGAGGTTTGCTTTTGCAATCCAGTAAGGATTGAGTATAGAACTAGACCAACCTGCGTGTGAGGAACCTGATTTTATTTCCCGTTTTTATCCTGTTTATAATCGCTTCTGAACGGCTTGAAGCACAGTGTTTCAAGGGAAACACCTCGGTGGGAATGGGTGAGTACCTCTCTTACGATGTGTCATACAACCTGGGGCCCACCTGGTCAAACATTGCCCTGGTCACCTTTGTCACTACAAAGGAGGTGCTCGGTGGCAGGGAGGTATTGCATATGAAGCTCAACGGGAAAACTTATCCAATGTATGACCATTTGTTCAAGATACGCGATTCCTATGAATCATGGGTCAACCCCCGGACCTGGGAGCCTATCAAGTTCCTTCAATACACGGTGCACAATAAGAATACCATCCTTCTTTCACAACTCTTTTACCCTGCCCAGTTATTCTTTTTATATTCCTATAAGCTCAATAATGAGCCGGTAACCAAAGGCCAGATCCCGGTTGAGAAGTGCATGTACGACATGGTTTCGGCCTCCTATTTTCCACGCACTCTTGATCTTGAAAATATGCGGCCAGGAACAGCGATACCGGTATCCCTGGTTTTCAACAATCAGCCTACCAGCCTGCAGATGATTGCGGCGGGTAAAGGCACCATAGAGGCCCGCAATGGAAAGAAGTATCTTTGCAACAAATTCACGATCAGGATTAACAGCACGGTATACTTTTTCAAGGAGGGATCGGATGTGGTGGTATGGCTCACCGCAGATAAGAATAAAGTACCCGTATTTGTCGAAGCTGAACTGATCATCGGCTCGGTAAAGATCTATCTGAAAGAGGCAAAGGGATTAAGGAATACAATGACTGCATCGATTCTTAAATGACCCGGCCGGATTTTAATCCTATTTTGAATGAAATTTAACAGGCTCTAAGCAGCTTTGGGGAAATGGTAAAGGGGATATCCAATCGGACAGCAATAATAATATATGCAGTTCTTACCCTGTTGGTAACGGGATTAGTTGGATATAAAGAATATAAAGCATTCAATATTTTATATTTCATTGTCAGAATGGGCTCTTCAACCAATGGAGTTTGTCAGGTCTATTTTGATACAGGGAATGGTTATAATGGGAAGGATTCATATAAATTTCATTTACAAAATAAAAACTTACAAAAATATATTTTCTTGATACCAGCGAATGATGGTATCAAATCAATTCGATTTGATCCATTGGACACGGCTGGAGAAGTTCAGATAAAAGCCGCCCGGATCGTAAACAAGCAAGGTGATATTATTAAAAAGTTTTCTCTCCGTGATTTTAAGGCAGTAAATCAGATAAGTGCAATGAATATTAATAAAGGCATTCTGAATATTAAAACCCTTGAAAATGCAAAGGACCCAATACTTGAAATAGCAAACTCCTCCCTCGATAAATATACCATCGGGACAGATTATCTGAAAAAGCATGGATGGATAATCACCGGATATGGTTTGCTGAGTTTCCTTATTCTGTCAGGATTGAATTACCTGGTGATGTTTTTCTGGCGCAAACGATCTTTTTTTAGCGGTTTGCGGCACCTGAAAAAGTATCTGACGGTGTATGCCAAAATACTTTATGAATTTATCTTTAGGAACCTGGGCCTGGCGACCAACGTCGGTTTATGGATTGTAGTGCTGATCACAATCATTGCTGTATTCGTCCCATTTTCTCCAAGTATGCCAGCGGCCGGTCTTGATCCTTCGTGGATGTTTGGAATGAATCAAGGAATAGCTCAGGGTCTCTCCATCGGGAAGGAAATCATATTTACCTTCGGGCCATTTGCCTCCGTTTTTACGCAGTTATACCACCCATCAACAGATTTCATGATGGTTGGTGGAAGTCTGTATTTGGCTTTGTCATATTTGGCATGTTTTATCATTTTAATGAGAGGTGTTCGGTTGCCCTGGGTTTTGGCCTTTTGCGCCAGCCTCGCCGGATTGATGTATTTGCGTGATGCTTTGTTTTTTTCATTTCCGCTGCTTGTCGGATTGACTACCTTCAAAATAGTATTTTCAGCAGATGGGGCGATAGCCAGGAGCAGATACGCCCCATTTTTAGTGGCATTGATGTTTGCACCCTTCGGTTTGATCCCCCTGATAAAGGGGACCATGTTGATCCTGTGTGTCGCAATTGCTGTATTGTGTTCAGTTTTTTTTGTTGTTAACAGGAAGAGCGTTCTCGCAATAATTTGCCTGGTTTCTCCTTTGGTTTCGATACTCTTATTTTGGATAGCATCGGGACAATCCGTTACTAGTCTTCCAAATTACTTCACTAGCATGGGTTCCATTGTCTCCGGCTTTACTGAAGCCATGTCCAGTAGCGGCAGCACCCTGGAGATAATTTTTTATTTGGTTGCCTCCGTTTTTATATTGGTGTCAATATCCCTGCAAAAGCAAATAAACCGTTCATCAAAAATATTTTTATTGTGCATTTTATTCGTTTTTTTGTTCCTGGCCTTTAAAGCCGGTTTTGTTCGTCATGATCTACATGCAGTTACGCCGGCCATATCTATTTTGATGGCAGCGCTGTTGCTTCCTTTTATTTTTAATTCACGCATGCTCCTCTTAGCCATTGTTTTTTCATTGATTTCATGTCTATACATTTATAGTCATTACGTCAATATCTCACCATCTAATATTTTCAATAACATCGTATCAACTTATTCAACTCAGTGGCATGGCTTTAAAAATAGAATCGAAATTGGAAACTGGCCAAGGCGTGACTTTGATACAGTCATGACCTCCTTGCGAAAGCAAGCATCTTTTCCTGTTTTGCAAGGCACAACAGACATTTACTCCTTCAATCAGGCCTATTTGATTTCTTCCGGAAACACCTGGTCTCCCCGCCCAATATTTCAGAGCTATTCTGTTTACACGCCAGCGCTGGCTGAGATCAACAGGAACCATCTCCTGGGGGAGCAGGCGCCAGATAATATTATTTTTAGCGTAGAACCAATTAGTGGGAGGGTTCCGTCGATTGAGGATGGGGCAAGTTGGCCGGTGCTGATGGCCAATTATCAGCCGACCCATGTTAAGAATGATTTTTTATTTCTCCGAAAAAAAGCAGGTACCAGTGAATATACAGAGCCATTGAAGTTAACAAGCGAAACACATGCGTTCGGAGAGAATGTAAATATACCCCAATCAAGTCAATCAATATTTGCACAGCTCGAGATTAAACCAACTTTTTGGGGACGTATAGCAAGTCTCTTATTCAAGCCAAGCCAGCTTCAAATTACTTTTGAACTCAAAAACGGCAGAAAAAAGCAGTACCGCATGATCGCCGGCATGGCGAAATCCGGCTTTTTATTATCGCCACTCATCGAAAACACGGAAGAATTCGGAATGTTATATGTAAAAAATTGCTTTTTAGATGCAAAGCGGGTGAAATCGTTCTCAATTTTGCCGGATCAAGGAAAATCCATGCTTTGGCACGATGAATATACCGTAACGCTAAGCCAGATTAGCGTCACTTCCGCGGTCGACTTTTCAAAAATAATTAAATTTGATAACTTTGACACGGAATTATCGGGATCTAAAGTAACATTCGAGGGGAAATGCAATGGCAATATTGATATGGTAGACAACATGTCTCCTGCCTCAGAGCGCATTTTAGTGTCAGGTATGCTGAGAGTTAATGGATGGCTGGCAACATCCCTTGATAAGGCGATGCTACAGGACACTGTTTATGTGGTTTTGACCGATGATCATGGCAATCGTTCATATTTAAGAACGCAGAGAACGCCTCGTCCAGATGTCGGCGAATATTTAAAGAATCCTGAACTTAAGGATTGCGGTTTCAGCACGTTGGGCGATATATCATTACTGGAAGGGCAATATATTTTAAGTATTGCAGTAAAGCATTCTGATAAAATAAAGATTTATCCGCAATTTAAAATTCCAATAACGATCACCAAATCTCAAGAGAATTAAACTTGGAGTGATATTAAATGAAAAAAACAATCCTGATCACCGGTGGCTGTGGCTTTGTGGGTTCCAACCTTGCCGTTTTCTTTAAAACCAGCTATCCTGGTTATTCCATCATTGCCCTCGACAACCTCAAACGCCGGGGTTCTGAATTGAATATCAACAGGTTGAAAGATGCAGGGGTGGAATTCATTCATGGTGATATCCGGAATAGGGAAGATTTCGACCAGGTAGGCCCGATTGACCTTTTAATCGAAGCATCGGCTGAACCATCCGTGCTTGCAGGCATCAACTCCTCGTTGGATTATCTTATCAACACCAACCTGAACGGGACCATCAATTGCCTGGGTTATGCGGCAAAACATCAGGCCGGGTTTTTATTCCTTTCCACAAGCAGGGTATACCCGATTAAACATATAGAAAATATCCGTTTCACCGAAACCACCTCACGCTTTGAAATGCTCGCAGCGCAGGATATGACTGGCGTTTCGGCTGCCGGGATAAACGAAAACTTCCCGCTCGATGGCTGCCGCACATTTTATGGCGCGACCAAACTCGCTTCCGAACTGCTCATCCATGAATACAATGCCATGCTTAGGATGAAAACCGTGATCAACCGGTGTGGTGTCATCACGGGTCCTTATCAAATGGGGAAAGTGGATCAGGGTGTGGTGGTGCTGTGGGTTGCCCGCCATTTCTGGAAAAACAAGCTCGGCTATTTCGGTTACGGGGGCGAAGGCAAGCAGGTGCGCGATATCCTTCACATCCATGACCTCTACCGCCTGATTGACCTCCAGGTTCATGATATGGATAAATTTAACGGCCAGGTTTTCAATGTGGGCGGTGGCCACGGGTGCAGTGTTTCGCTCAAAGAGTTGACGGCCCTTTGCGAAGAGGTGACCGGGAATAAAATAGTGATTGAAAATATCCCGGAAAACAGGCAGGCCGATATCAGGACCTATATCACCGACAATACAAAAATAACGGCCCTTTCCGGATGGAGACCCGAAAAGAACCCAAAAGATATCATCGCGGAAATTCATGGATGGATTAGAGAAAACCAACTGATTTTAAACAATATACTTAACTAAATCCTTTACCATTATGAAAATTGCAATCGTAACCGGATCTGCCGGGTTGATCGGCAGTGAATCTGTTGACTTTTTATCGACGAAGTTTGATAAAATTATTGGCATTGATAATAATTTACGGGCCTACTTTTTTGGCGAAAATGCATCTACCGAATGGAACAGAAAGCATTTGGAAGAAACGTATCCCAATTATCTGCATTATGGAACCGATATCAGGGATTACAAGGCAATGGAAAACATTTTCAAAGAATATTCCGGTGATATCAGGATGATCGTCCATGCTGCCGCACAACCCAGCCACGACTGGGCCGCCAATGAACCCATCACCGATTTTACCGTCAATGCCAATGGCACACTGAACATGCTGGAACTGACCCGGCAGTATTGCCCCACGGCAGTTTTCATATATACCTCTACCAACAAAGTTTATGGAGATACCCCGAATTTTCTTCCGTTGGTTGAACTTGAGACCCGCTGGGAAATTGACAAATCGCACAAATATTTTGAGCATGGCATCGACGAATTCATGAGTATAGACCACAGCAAACATTCGCTTTTCGGTGCATCGAAAGCAGCTGCAGATATATTGTCGCAGGAATATGGCCGGTATTTTAACATGAATGTTGGGGTATTCCGTGGTGGCTGCCTTACAGGCCCAAACCATTCAGGAACCATGTTGCATGGCTTCCTGTCGTACCTGATGAAGTGTGCGATAACAGGCGATCAGTACACGATTTATGGTTATAAGGGGAAGCAGGTACGCGATAATATCCATAGCTGGGACCTGGTGAATATGTTCTGGCATTTCTATCAGAATCCCCGCCAGGGAGAAGCCTACAATGCAGGAGGAGGAAGGTATTCCAATTGTTCCATGCAGGAAGCGATAACGCTCTCTGAGAAAATTACCGGCAGGAAAATGAACTATTCCTATTCAGAAACCAACCGAATCGGCGATCACATCTGGTATATCAGTGACCTCTCAAAATTCAAGTCGCACTATCCCGGGTGGAACTGGACCTATAACCTGGAAGATATCCTGGTACAGATCTACAATGGGATGAGAAACCGGTTGTAAGGCCGCAAACGCATTTACTGATGAGTATTAACTCTTTGCAACGATGAAGTTATCGGTTGTTATTCCGGCCTATAACGAGGCAGACTCTTTACCTGAAACCCTGTCGGTCCTTTTTTCTGAACTCTCAGGAGAAAACATCGATCATGAAATTCTCGTGATTAATGACAATTCGAAAGACAACACACTTGCCGTTCTTGAAAAACTGGGTGAAACAATTCCAACATTGCGTTTTCTTACAAATCAAGCCCCCAATGGATTTGGTTATGCCGTAAGAAAAGGGCTGGACAATTTTTCAGGGGATTGTGTAGCCGTAATGATGGCAGATCTTTCTGATTCCCCAAACGATCTCGTTAAATTCTACCGGACAATGGTGGAGGGGAATTATGATTGTGTGTTTGGAAGTCGCTTTATAAAAGGAGGCAAGACCTATGACTATCCCAGGGTGAAAAAAATAATCAACCGGGTTGCCAATTTTATCATTAAAGTTACCTTTCGGATCAGGTATAACGACACTACCAATGCATTTAAACTTTACAAAAAGGAGACGATCGAAGGCATTAAACCATTTCTGTCACCACATTTTAATCTTACGATTGAATTGCCTTTAAAAGCGATCATCAGGGGGTATTCCTATACAGTCGTTCCCAATTCCTGGAGAAACAGGAAACATGGCCAATCGAAATTGAAGATCCGGGAAATGGGGAGCCGCTACCTCTTTATTTTATTGTATTGCCTGATTGAAAAATTCTTTACAAGGGGTGATTTTAAGAAAAAATGGTAATCAGCAAGGGTGCGCATTTATTCTTATTGTACAGCATGTTTGGTGAATAAATATTGTTTAAGATTCTTTTAGGGATCCAGCACCATCGTACCAGTTACAGTCAAGAAACCTTAGCCTGCTGTTAAGGACCTCTCTCCGGTCCTCCCCTTGGAGGGGAGGGAGAAGGTCGGGTTTGCAGTCAGCATTGATGTCCCAGGCATATTTAATTATTTAAATGATTAACAGATTTTTAGGGAGTCTGATTTGGCAGGATATCCCCCTCCCCTCCAAGGGGAGGGCCGGGGAGGGGTCCTTTAGAATCAAAGTTCCACCCGTTAATATCAACAGGTATGATTCTGATTAACAAATTCTTTAAAGTCAATCTTTGCACGGGAATGAGAAATTGTAATTAATTGTTAATTTTGCAGCGGGGATTCAATTTCAGTGCAATTCAACAACCAGAATAAGATATATGTATCTGGATAACAAGCAATTATAGATATTTTAACAATAAAAACCAGGAGATCGAAAAATGAAATCGAAAAAAGCAGTAACAATCGCATTGGGTTCAATAATTCTTATTGCAGTTATTTTTAGTGTCTATTATTTTTTCATCAGGGATGATAAAGGGAAAAATGTGGCAAAACTTGTAGAGATGACTGTGCCTGTTCCCACACAGAATATAACATCGAATATTGAAGAGGTGATGATTGAAAAATCGATGCTGAAAAAAGATGTCATGATGATAAAGGGATGGGCCTTCAAACAAAATGTTAAGGAAAAAACCCGGGAAATGTATCTTGTTTTGAAAGCAGAAGATAGCACCATGGTCTTTGATCTTGAAAATGACAATCTTCCCAGACCTGATGTAACTAAGTATTTCAAAATGACTGGAGGCGCTGATAACCATGGTTTTGATGGATATATTCCCCTGGATAATTTAAAAGACTCCTCATACCGGATCGGATTTATAATAAAAGATGCATCGGGGCAATATTTCTCAATGTCTCAGAAGAAACTTGTTTTTTCCGATGGGTCCGTTAAGCTCAATGATTCTAAGTTTTTAGAAAACCGTGTTTCAATTCCTATTCAGCCTACAACTGACAAAATCCAGTATAATTTAGAAAAGTGCGATTTTTCAGGGAACAAAGTGAATATCAGAGGATGGGCGAATTTGGAGGGAATGAACACGGACTCAATGAAAACATACATAGTTTTAAAGAATACAAAAACAACAGCGGTTTTTTCAGTGGTTGTGGAAACGAGAAAGGATGTCACTATCTACTATAAAAAGACGGGGTTGAACCTTGATTTATCTGGTTTTACCTGTATGATCGAGGGAGGAGACCTAGAGGCGGGTAAATATCAGGTATGTATCTATATTGTCAGTGGGAGCGTGGCGGGGTTCATTTATTCCCACAATTTCGTGGATATCGTAAAATGATTCAATGCCCACGTGATTTATGTAAGCCTGCTAAATCGCCCTGTAAATTTTGAAACTAAACCGAAAACTCAATTGTTGTATTTCCTGCCGGGAAACTCCGGGATCAAAAATCCATCTGCATTTGTAAACTTCAGAGAGGAAGCGTGTTTGCTGAGGAGACAACGATTATTGAATCTGACAAGGATATGAAGTTTATTAAAGCAGTCCCTTTTGCTAGGCTGTTGCCGGTTCTCACCGTTTGGCTGACTGGAATATATCCCGTTGTGGTTTTATACGTGCACAATGCCGATCAATTGCTGCTGCGGCAGTTATTCTTTGCGATCCTCATTTCCCTAGCGCTTTCATCCATTGTATATGTTCTTTGGTTGTTCGTTTTGAAGAATGACCTTCAGGCAAGCCTGGCAACCGTGGTTTTTCTGTTTATTTTCTGGAATTACGGGTTACTTTACTCAGGCATTACTAAAATCGGGAATTTGCAGCACTGGCATGTGCTGCCCCTTTTGTTGTTCTTCTATTTTCACCTGGTCTATTTTATCACGAGGATCAGGCAGCACATAACGCTGAAGAATCTGAATATCATAATTATCATCCCGATATCGCTTCTGGTCGTAATGAATCTTGTGACGATACTGCCTGTGGAATATAGGAGAATGATCGCCGCCAAAGATCATTCTCAAAGCAGAAATAAATCAAATAAAGGTATTGCCGGTAAAAATTATCCGGATATTTATTTAATTATTTTGGACGAATATGCCAGCATTCATACTATAAAAGAGGAATGGGGTTATGACAACAGCGGGTTTGCCGGCTTTTTAAGGGACAATGGTTTTTTTGTTGCTGAAAAAAGTGAAGCAAGGTACGACCAGACAACCTGGAATATGCCAAGCTTACTAAACCTAGGCTATTTAACCGGGCCTGTTCAAAAGGAAGCCTTCCTGGATTATATTTATGAGCCCAACCGGATAAAAGGGTTGGCAATATATGATGTGCTGGCGAAAATTGATTTCGAAGAACAGATTAAAAGGTGGAACCATAATTTTCTCTTCAAGTATTTAATAAAACACGGTTACAAGACAATTGTCTTAGAGGGATTAAGCCAGCACTACTCAACGTTACACATTTGGGACGCTGACAGTACTTTTTCTTATCAGGATGTCAATGGATCTGATAGTTATAGTTTTTTAATAGATGCATTTTACATCGAGTTGATTAAAAAAACGATGATTTTCCCTTTTGAAACATTTTTTAAAATTGATCAATCCTGCAATATAAATTATGCCGGGACAAAATATGTTATTAATTACCTGGAAAAGGATGCTTATCTCTCATCAGGTCCGAAATTCACATATGCTCATATCATGTGCCCGCATATCCCCTATGTTTTTGATAAAGAAGGGAACTATATTCTGCCAATTAATGAAAATGAACAGCTGAAAGGAGCTTTCATGCCGGCAAAAAACACGGTAAACGCAGCCTACCTTGAACAATATATTTATATTACCAATGAGATTAAAAGTGTTGTTAAAAGTCAGATGCAGAACAAATCGGCGATCAGCCCGATCATAATTATCGAGAGTGATCACGGCCCAAGGCCCCATGAGGTTTTTTTAAAAGACAAAACACACTCGTTTGAGGTTTTTAATGCGGTCTATTTCCCGGATGGAGACTATCGAAACCTGAATGACAGCATCGCTCCTGTAAATACCATGAGAGTGGTTTTGAACAAGTTTTTCGGAGAGGCCTATAATATGTTGGAGGATCATTAGATGAAAACGAATCGAAAAGTGATCATTTATTTGCTTCTGCTGGTGGTCTTCATCATGTATCAGTTTTCTGCCAACTATATTTTTAATATTTTGGTTAAAACCGATAAAGAATCAGGAACCGTCAATTTTAGCTTACCCCCGGAAACACAGGTTGTGAAATTTAATGTCGAAGAAGTTAACAGGCAGATTTTGAAGTGGAAAGATGGTTTGTTTATCGGGGGCTGGGTTTTGAAATTGCCAGTTCCGAAGAAGAAAAAAGATGTTTATTTGGTCCTTAGATCAACAGGTACTACGCTTATTTTTAAAGTGAAAAACAATAATATTCCCAGGCAGGATGTACTGAACTATTTTAAATTGGAATCAACCAGATTCAAGAAAGGATTTGAGATGGTAATTCCACTTTTTTATCTGAGTGAAGATGCTTATCATATCGGATTTATTATAGAAGATGAAACAGGTAAATATTATTCCACCTCCTCGCTGGAATTAAGAAAAATATCCGGTGATTTCACGGTGGTTGATTTGAAGGCAGAATTAACAGAGGCGGAATCAGGACCGGACCCGGCCTCATTATCACATCAGTTAACGGTACCCATTCAAAAGCCAACGAAAGAGGCGAAATATAATTTCGATACTGTCAATAAATCGAGGAAGATCCTCACAATATGTGGATGGGGTTTTCTTGATGGCTTGGATGCTAGTTCGCTAAAAACGTATATTTTATTAAAGAAATATGGGAATACTCTTGTTTTTGATGTTAAGCCCATGTTGAGAGAGGATGTAACCAGTTATAATAAAAAGACCGGGTTAAACCTGGATTCATCCGGCTTTAAATCTGTTATTCCTATCGGGAACCTGGAAAAGGGCAGCTACCAGTTGGGTATGTACTTTACAAAGGGTATTCAAAGTGGGGTTGTATATAGTGATAAGTTTATTGAAATCGGGGAATAGGTTTCCCGCAAGGCTGATAACGAAAAAAATAAATTCTCATTTAAATGGTTCAAGATAAAATCCTGGCGAGTTCATTTCGCGACCCGAGCGGGTTTCTTTTCGAGGCGGATGGGAAGTTATTAAGGCAGGTGAATACTTGTTATCAGGGTGATTACGACATTTTGATGAGTTCGGGGCTTTACACCAGGCTCACCGAAAAGAATCTGTTGATCCGGCATGAGGAAATTCCAGGGCACATGGGTTTGAATTCCGGCACATATATGGTGATCATGCCCGAGAAGGTCAACTTCATCTCCTACCCTTACGAATGGTCCTTCAGCCAGATAAAAGATGCCGCACTGGTCACCCTGGAAATTCAGAAAATCGCCTTGCAGCATGGAATGACCCTTAAAGACAGTACCGCCTATAACATCCAGTTTCATCATGGGCGGCCGGTTTTTATTGATACCCTCTCTTTTGAAAAGTACACGGATGGCAAACCATGGGAGGCATACAAGCAATTCTGCCAGCATTTCCTGGCACCCCTGGCCCTGATGAGTTATACAGACATACGGCTGAGCCAGTTGCTGAAACTATACATGGACGGCATCCCACTTGATTTGACCAGCAGTTTACTGCCGGTTAAAACCAAGATGAGCTTTTCGATGCTGATGCACCTGCATCTTCATGCCAAAACACAGACAAAATATGAAAGCAGGGGGTCTGCCGGAAAAAATATAAAGATAAAATTGTCGAATCTTGCAGCATTGATCGAGAGTTTGATCGGTACTGTGCGAAAATTCAAGTTAAAAAATCAAAGTACCGAATGGGGAGATTACTATACTTTCACCAACTATTCCGACAAATCATTTGCATATAAAAAGGAGATCATCGACCGGTACCTGAAGGAGATCAACCCCGGAACCCTCTGGGACCTGGGCGCCAACACGGGCGAATTCACCCGGATTGCCAGTGAGCGGGGGGTGAATTGCATTGCCTTTGATATCGATCCACGAGCGGTTGATTCCAATTATAATCATATAAAACAGCAAGGCATAACCAACATCCTTCCCTTGGTGATGGACTTGACGAACCCAAGCCCATCGATCGGGTGGAACAACGAAGAGCGGATGGGATTTAAATCAAGGCCATTGCCGGAAACGGTCATTGCCCTGGCATTGATCCATCATCTGGCTATTTCCAACAATCTGCCTTTCAGCAAAATTGCCCGGTTTCTGAGCGAATTGAGCGAAAACCTTATTATTGAATTTGTTCCTAAATCGGATTCACAGGTCAAGAAGCTACTTGAGTCAAGAAGGGATATTTTCGGAGAGTATCATGAAGAGGCATTCGTCAGGGAATTTGAAGTGTTGTTCAATATCATGGCAAAAGAAAAGGTCATTGATTCGGAAAGAACAATTTTTTGGATGAAAAGAAAATGAGAATGGCTATTTTTGCAATCACATTCTCTGTGTAACTCCGTGACTTCTCCGTGTAACTCTGTGTAATACCATTTCACAGAGAACCACAGGGAAACGCACAGAGAGCCGCAGAGAAAATTTGGAACAGTACAAGTTCTGTAAGTATAATTGCTCTGAACCCAAAAAAACATATATGGAAAGCCTTTTACTTAGTTTATTGAGTTTACAGTTGTTTGCAGTCATGCTGCATGTTTTAGCGTATATTGATCCTGGAACGGGCAGTATTATTTTGCAGGCGCTGGTAGCCAGCGTTGTGGGAGCATTAATCGCTGTGAAGCTTTTCTGGCATCGCATCCTTAAGTTTTTAGGTATAAGAAAGGGCATCAATCCCGATCCTTCAGAAAAGCAGGGTGATCCTAAAAAATGACAAGTCAGATTCCTTTGATTTCTCTTGCCCTGGGTTCTCTTCCTATCAATACCATACTTGTTTCAGTACCATGGAGCTTAATGAGCTGGATTGATGCAGGGTTGCTGGGTTTGCTCAGGCTCATTCACCAGGTCATTCCGGATTGGGGTTTGGCCATCATCCTCCTGGCTTTGCTGGTGCGCATTGTTCTGTATCCGCTCTCAAAGAAGGCAATGACCAGCCAGCAGCAGTTTGTTGCTGCACAAAAACTGATGCTGCCGGAACTTAAGGAGATCAAACAGCATTATAAAGGCGGAGAACAAAGCGAAAGGATATTGCAGTTATATAAAAAGCATCAGGTGAGTCCGTTTGCCGGGTTGAAACCGTTGGGCATTGTGCTCATCCAGCTTCCCATCCTGATCGCTCTTTTTCATGTACTGGGTTCAGCGGAGGAGTTGCGTGATGCCCGGTTTTTGTGGATCCAATCCTTGGCTGAACCAGACATGCTTTTTTCTTACGGGTTCAATGTTCCTTTGATAGGCAGCTATTTTAACCTCCTTCCGTTCCTCATGGCAGGATTTACATTGCTTTCATTCAAACTGGCCCCGGCACCGACTGCTGAAAAAAAGGAACAAGGGCTTCAGAACGTCTTCCTGATCGCGATGACGCTGATGTTTTTCTTTTTATTCTATTCTTTCCCTTCTGGAATGGTGTTATACTGGACCTTTGCAAATATTTTTCACATTGCCCAGTACCGGGTTATGATGAGGAAATAGGAAGATTCCTCCTCAAACGGTTCCCCGCCACTAATCTCTTTTGGGGCTAGTTCCCCGCCACTTACGGCGAATAAAATCTAAATCCCGAATGTACACTGCTGCATGCAGCGGGAAACTTCATCAGGTCAGTTTGAGTATATGATGCTAAATTAATACCTTTGAACATATTAATCCACGCAGGTGATTCTCCTTGTTTAACCTGTATTAAAGGCATGATAATACTTTAATTTTAGGAGATTGGTAAAGTGAAATCAATTAAAAACTTTGCAAAAATCACATTTTTCCTGTTATTCTTTATTGCAATTTCCGGGTCTGTCTGGTACTGTTTTACGATGATATTCAATGAAGAAGGAGAAGCAAAGCTTGTTAAGATGGATCTGCCAGGTGAAACACAATATATTAAATTTGGCATCGATGAACTTAAATTGGAAAAAGTAAAGTGGAAAGATGCCTTGTTTATAAAGGGGTGGGTCTTCAGACAAGATGTTAAAGAAAAAAAAAGAGATGTTTACCTGGTTTTAAAGTCAAAAAACAGCAACCTTATTTTTGAAATAGAAAAAGATCAACTGAATAGACCTGACGTTACAAAGTATTTTCTATTGAAAGGAGGAACAGACAATCATGGATTTGAAATGTCCATTCCCCTTTCCCGGTTGAAAGAAAATACGTATCAGGTTGGATTTGTCATCCTGGATGAAACAGGAAAACACTTTACAATGACCTCAAAGGAATTGGTAATATTCAAAGGGTCTGTTAAAATATACGATTTTGATTCATTAATGGATGCAAAAATTAATTCGAATCAAGTTTCAATAAAGTTAAAAATTCCTAACTGCAATATCAAGAGTGATTTTGAAACTATTAGTTGTACTGGCAATAAACTTACGATCACAGGATGGGGATTTCTTCAGGGATTGGATTCGGACTCCATGAAATCATATGTCCTGTTAAAGAAAAACGAAATTGTGACTATTTTTTCGACTAATGTCAAAACCAGAAAGGATGTTGCATTTGTTTTTAAAGAAATGAAGATGAACCTTGATTCAGTAGGTTTTTCTGCTCATTTTTCAGCAGGAAACCTGGGTAAGGGTCATTACCAGGTTGGTTTATATATTGAAAAAGGGAACCAAACAGGGATTATCTATGCTGATAAATATGTGGATGTTGGCAAATGATCCTATAATCTTAATAATTTGCTTTTGTAATTGGGATATTTAACATGCTATTCCAACCGTATTGAATTGAAATACAAATGAATTGATTATGTTTACAGCATTATGATTTCAAATAAGTGGATTTGGCTTATTGCCATAATTTTCTTTATAAAGGCATTAATTCTGTCATTCTGGATCACTCCATTATGGGATATTCCGGATGAACCAGGTCATTTTGCTTATGCCCGTGATATTGGAAGTGGCAAAGGGATCCCGGTTTTAGGGAAATCTGTTATCGAAACCGATATTCGAAGCCACGTCGCTGGATCTGTGGTTACAAGCACTAAAATAAATTGGATAGCCCAGCATCCACCTGCTTATTACATTCCGGCAGGTTTGCTTTGGAAGGTTGCTGCATTTTTCACAGCTGATCCGGAAATATTATTCAGGGTTCCCCGGGTGTTATCTGCTTTATCAGGAGCTTTGGTAATTATTGTATTGTATTTTTTACTCGTTTTAGTTTCTGGTAATCGACTGGCAAGTTTGGGATTTGCCGCGAGTATTGGTTTTATTCCCATGTTTTCACATATGTCGTCGGGTACCAATCAAGATATTACTTTAACATTATTTGTTTGCTTGGCGACTTATTATTGGACCAGGTTTTTAATTCAGAAAAAAAATGTAAAGTATGCCTGCTACACAGCAATCTGGTTGTCCGTGGCTTGCTTTACAAAGCTTACTGCGCTGGTATTGACGGCGCCAATGTTATTTATAATGTTTTTTGAGCTGGAATCTTCCTGGAAACTGCGTATTAAACAAGCCGCAATAATTTTTGGAATTTGGTTCATCTTACCTGGTCTTTGGATGATTCGAAGTTATTATTATTTTGGTAAGTTTTTTGTGACAGCTGCAGGACAAAGAGGATTTAGTCTTGACAGCAATCCATTAACAGACAGTTTTTTCTATTATTTAGGTAAACAACAAGCCATTGAGCAGTTTTTTGTTAATTTTTTCGGTTTATTCGGGTTTATTGGTACCGGCAAGGGTAATCTTTGCTGGTTGCCTGTTGGTTCCTGGCCGCTCACGGTGTATTCAATGTTTGTTATGCTTTTACTATTGATGGTATTGTTGTACCTTTCTTATGTGGTTATTTGGGGAAATGAGAAGTATATAGAAAAGAGCAATTCAGTTTTTGATTTTATTTCCAGGTATACATCGTTTTTCACTGCCAGGATGGGCATCCGGTTGACGATAGTTTGTTATGGAATGATTATTGCCATAGTGACGTGGTTAATCCCAACAGATTCAATATTTCGCCATATCGCATTTTCGACTTTAAACTATATATGGGTACTCTCGTTATTTTTGATACTATGTACGCTTGAGCAAAAGCAGCGGTTGGTAGTTTATGCCTGGATCATTATATTTTTCTTTATTGTTATATTGCTACGGCAAGTTTATCACTTTTTCATTTTGGGAGGGGAATTACGGGCAACCCATGGCCGATATTTGTATCCATTAATCCCTTTGATAATGGTAGGCATTATTGGTCCGGCTTTTGCACTTTTTAAAAAACAAGCTGCACATCTGTTTATTTTACTTGCTTTAGTCATGGCATTTACCGAGATGAATGTTTTTCTTTCGCAAGTAATACCATTTTACAGCAATTTCAATTTAAAATTTCACGTCGATTTTATAGGTCGCATTTTTTTCATCATGTTATATGCGATCTTTTCTCTCATCATATTATTTGTTTGGGCTAGTCAAATGATTAAAAAACCATTAAGTCACCCCAGGTCATGAAACTCATTATTCAGATACCTTGTTACAATGAAGAGCGTACTTTACCCATGGCCTTAGCTGAGCTGCCCAGAAGGATTGACGGTTTTGATGTGGTAGAATGGTTAATCATTGACGATGGTTCGACAGACAGGTCTATCGAAGTTGCCAGAGAAAATGGTGTTGATCACATAGTGAGCCTGCCGAAGCACCAGGGATTGGCAAAAGGATTTATGGCCGGACTGGACGCCTGCCTGCAAAAAGGGGCAGACGTTATTGTTAATACTGATGCTGACAATCAGTATTGTGCAGATGATATTGTGAAGTTGACCTTGCCCATACTTGAAGGGGAAGCCCAAATTGTAATTGGAGCCAGGCCTATTCAGCAAATAGCGCACTTTTCATATATTAAAAAGTTTTTTCAAGAATTTGGCTCATGGGTAGTTCGTTTAGCATCTCACACAAACATCCCGGATGCTACGAGTGGATTTCGGGCAATGAACAGTGAAGCGGCAATGCAGTTGAATGTATTTAATGAATATACCTACACGCTGGAAACAATTATTCAGGCTGGTCAAAAAAACCTATCAATTATTTCAGTGCCAATTAGTGTCAATGGTGACTTGCGGCCATCTCGTTTGTTGAAAAGTATTCCTTCGTATATCAAACGTTCCATCGTAACTATCTTCCGGATTTTTGTTGTTTATAAACCGTTTCGTTTCTTTTTCGTTATTGGTTCTTTTTTATTCGGAGCAGGGATTTTATTAGGAATCAGATATCTTTATCTCGATTTTATTGGCGAAGGGAAAGGACATACACAATCACTCATCCTTGCCTCGATATTGCTGGGAATTGGCTTCCAGACAATATTGGTGGCTTTTTTAGCAGATCTTCTGTCCGTCAACAGACGATTGCTGGAAGATGTACAGTATAAACTTAGGAAAATGAAATATTAATAGCATCGAAATCCAACAATCAAATGACACAACAGCATAATTTAAAAGTTGCAGGTGGCCTGAAGGAAGATGGAATTGTAATTGGAAATACATTTGATAAATATAGTTCCCGGAATCCGGTTGTCAGATTAATGATGAAGGGCTATGACTCATCGCTTGGTGAGTTGGTAGGGATGGCCAATCCTGCTGTCGTTCATGAAGTCGGTTGTGGTGAGGGCTATTGGACCTTGAAATGGCTGGGAGAAGGGATTCCTGCAAGAGGTTCTGATTTTTCAAGCATCGTAATTAATATGGCACGATTAAATGCAAAAGAGAGAAACCTCCCTTATGAAAACTTTGTTGTCAGAGATATTTATAATCTTGACCCGCTAACGGATAAAGCAACCCTTGTAGTTTGCTGCCAGGTATTGGAACACCTGGAAAAACCGGAACAAGCTCTTGAATCTTTAAAGCAAGTTGCAACCCCATACCTTATTATTTGTGTGCCATGCGAACCGCTATGGAGTTTTCTGAATATGGTCAGAGGCAAATATTGGGATAAATGGGGTAATACGCCTGGCCATATTCAGCGCTGGTCTAAAAAAGGCTTTGTAAGCCTTGTTTCCAAATATTTCGAAATAGTAAAAATCAACACCCCTGTGCCCTGGACAATGCTTTTATGTAAACAGAAATAAAAATCTCGGGTGAAAATTATTAAATGGAAGGATCTTTTTAATTGGGGGGGGCTGGGTATTGGTATCCTTGGAGTCGTCTTTGTTGTCAGGAAATTAATAGAATATTCCAACCAAATTAACATCTCCGCACTTACTGGTTTATCCCTTTTCTTTCTTTTCGGACTTCTTTTAACATATTGTTTTGCAAATATTTTGCTTGCCCTGGCCTGGCATGATTTATTACAGTTTTTAAAAGTTGAAACCACGAAAAAATGGGCCATTCAAACCTATGGTATTGCACAAATTGGAAAATATGTGCCGGGTAATATTTTTCATTTTGCAAGCCGGCAGGCAATCGGACAGGCCGCAGGTTTACCAACATTGCCATTTGCAAAGTCAGTAGTCTGGGAAATTGGTCTGATAGCTGCTACCGGCACGCTCTTCGCTGTTTTGATAATTCCACTTTTTTGGGTTCAAATAACATATCAGATTGCCCTTGTATTATTTATAATTCTACTTTTTTGCAGTGTTTTATGCGCTAATCATTGGATCGGACCTAAAGCCGGGTCGGCTTTGAAGTTGTATGCGCTATTTCTTATTATCTCAGGGATTATTTTCAATGGTGTTTTAATTGTTGCTACTTCAGTTCAACCCGAATTTAGTTTTGTTTTTATTGGAATTATCGGCGTTTATGTTGTTGCATGGCTTGCGGGTCTGATTACTCCCGGAGCACCTGCTGGCATAGGGGTGCGTGAATTGGTCTTCCTGGCATTACTTCACTCCGTCATCAGCGAGGGAGAGTTGCTTAAGGCCATCATTCTTGGTAGATTTGTAACCATCGGAGGTGATGTGCTTTTTTATATCTTTTCGATTGTTCTCCGTTTTAACAAGAAGCGGGAGGAATATTTAAAATGAACAATGTGGTTTTTAAATTTGAATTAAATGTTGACAATCCTTGCTTTCTAACTCCCACAATACTATCCAATCCCGGAAAATGATGTCTGGCCATGCCCCGGAAAGTAAAAATCTAATTCAGGGGATATAGCAAATTATCAATTGTACGTTCAGCCAATTCAAAAACAACGATATCGGGTTTTTCCTGTTCGATGACGTCTTTTTTCCATATTGACCAGATAAAAACGGTTTCGTGAAAACTCTCAGCCACGAACTTATAAGTTACCTGGAAGAACGAATCACGGAATATCAATATTTTTAGTTTCCCATTCTTGTTTTCAAAACGGCGCTCATATGATTTCGGGTCATGGGAGAATAAAACTGGCACTTTCATCCTCTTAGGCAGTTCAATGCTTTCCTTTTCAAAAAGAGGAGTAAGAACATATTTGCATTCCATGGGTTTTAATGATAATTGCTTTGCCATATCTCCCGTGTAAGTATGATCAGAAGAATCAATTGAAAAATCTTTAAATTGATGAATTTTAAGCATCGGATAGGATGCGCCAATTGCTTTCATCAGGGTCAGGTATCCATAATAGACACCAATTTGATTCCAGTGTGAATCTGTTTTATAATACAGCGGCAAATTTTGATTTTTATTGAAATCATCTTTTAAATCGATAAGGTTAAAACCGATTGCTGATAACCGTTTCTTGACCTGTTCCAATTTTGTTGGTCTGCCTGATTTTTTTATTGGAAGTTTTTGACCATAAACAGTCGATTTTTCTGGGGCGATAGCCAAAAAGAACTTTATTTTCTTCAGTTCAAAATAGTCTTCACAGGTGACAATATTTTTTGTTATCTCATCAAGTTCCTGCCCGGAAAAGTTTTTTATCCCCTTTGTTTCTGTTATTGCATTGAAATAGGAATCACTGAGAAAAATCCAGTCTTCTGTTCCAAATACAAACTTTTCGGGAAATGGATTTGTGTGTAAAAGATTAATTTTAAAGGTTAAATAAAACTTAATCATGAGTTCTCTCAGCCCAAAGTTATCGGAATAATAGCTGTTAAAATTGTCAATAAAAAGGGCAACCGAACGAAAAGACATCGTGTTGTTTGTTTTAAGAAAAGCCGGGAGTTCTGTCTTTTTTCTTTTATCTGCCATTGCAATATTGAACCGGATTCCAAAAATCTGAAAAACAAGCGGCACGCTCAGTGTGATCACAAAAACAGCACAGATTACAAGATTTGTAACAGGTCTGAACCTCAAAATGTTAAAATCTGGCATAGATAAAGGGATTATATGTGTTTGAAGCCATGTATGTTATACTTATAATGAACAAGATGCCAAGCGTTATTATAACAAGGCTTTTTAGCAGATATGCCGCGACCGGCCTGGAAACCGATATTTTTTTTATGAATGACCAGGAATTGTGCACAGCCGGTGTTGAGAAAAGGACTGCAAAAACACTAACAACAATCGTTTCACCAGTCAAGGTAAAGAACCTGATATAACTGTTCACCGCCGGGTCTCCGGATGTGAATGAAAACATCCTGCCAAAATAATGAGCGGCATCAGCCAGGCTATCAGATTTAAAGATCACAAAGCTACAGGTGACAATCAACAGTGTATAGAAGTGCTGTAAAGGGGTCCAGAGCTTTTTAAGAAAGCGCCCCAGGAAAAATTGCTCAAGGATCAGGAAAATTGAAAAATAAAGACCCCAGGCAACGAAGGTCCAGGCTGCCCCATGCCATAAACCACAAATAAGGAAGGTTATCAGGGTTGCGACCAGGTATAAAATCCTGTCTGTCCTGATTTTAAGGTACGTTTCGTTTTTTAATTTCCGTGATAGTGAAAAGGAGATGGGCAGAAACAGATAATCCCTCAGCCATTGGGACAATGAAATATGCCAGCGACGCCAGAATTCACGGATATTTCTGGAAATATAAGGATAATTGAAGTTCTCCATAAAATCGAACCCGATCATTTTCCCTATGCCGATTGCCATGTCGGAATATCCCGAAAAATCAAAGTATATTTCAAATGTAAAAGCAATGATCCCAACCCAGGCCGAAAGGGTTGAAATTTCAGCGACAGGGACTGAAAATACACATGATGAAACTGAGGAAAAGGTGCCAGCGATCAGCACCTTCTTTGCCAGGCCCGTGATAAACCGTCCAATCCCTTCCACAAAACGGGATACGCTTATATTTTTTGTTTTCAGTTGGGAGTGAATATCCGAATATCTGACAATCGGGCCCGCGGATATCAGTGGAAACATGCTGATCCATGTCATGAAATCAAGCAGGTTATCAGAGGGTTCTGTTTTTTTCTTGTAAACATCAACAATATACGAGATGGCCCGGAAGGTATAAAAACTGATTCCAAGTGGTAACACGAGATTGGAAAGAGGGTGAATATGGAAGCCTTTGATATTCAGCAGGCAAAGGAGGTCGTTATAAGAGCCTACCCCGAAATTGTAATACTTAAAAAAACCGAGCAGGACAATATTGAAGGCAAGCATGGCTATCAATCCTGAGATTGCATTGATATTCCTGATATATTTCGCACCAAAATAATTCATGGCGGCCGATGCCAGAAAAAGCAGGATAAGCATTTTATCCCCCCAGGTATAAAATAGAATACTGAAAAGGAGGAGAACCAGATTTTGTGGTTTTTTACCCGAAAGAAAATAGAATCCAAGAAATACGGGGAAAAAGAGGAAAAGAAAAATGACGCTGTTAAATGCCATATTTTATAATGATCACGCAAATATATCACTTTTTTTATCCGGCAATCGCAGAAAAGTACAAGCCATTTGCTTGTTCTGCTCCACGATTATTCCGGACCGGGCAGCATGGCAGAGGGTTTTTCGTTGTACATTTGTCCGTTCATGTCTGTTTTTTAAAGAGAAGGGGATGAGTGTTAATGTTTATATATTACCAGCATAATACATTGGAAATCTAAGTTCATTCATGATCATATGGTAAAAATTCTCGCATTCTATTTACCGCAGTACCATCCCATCCCCGAAAATGACACATGGTGGGGAAAAGGATTTACAGAATGGACCAACACAGCTAAGGCCAAACCACTTTTCCCGGCCATAAACAACCTCACCTCCCATCTGATCTTGGGTTCTATGACCTGAGGGTTCCTGAAACACGGATAGCCCAGGCTGAGCTGGCCCGGGAATATGGAATTGATGGTTTCATATATTGGCACTATTGGTTTGGTAACGGGAGGCAGCTCCTGGAAAGACCTTTTAATGAGATGCTCAAAACGGGCAAGCCTGATTTTCCTTTTTGCCTTGCCTGGGCCAATCACTCCTGGATAGGCAAATGGCATGGCTTGAAAGATGATATGCTTTTTGAACAGAAATACCCGGGGGAAGAAGATTATACGGCGCATTTTTATCATTTACTTGAAGCTTTCCGTGATGAACGATATATAAAAATCAATAACAAACCGGTTTTTATTATTTATTCTCCAGAAGAGATTCCTGAAACAAAAAGGTTTCTGGATCTTTGGCAAAAACTTGCCATCAAAAATGGTTTTAACGGCATTCATTTCATTGCAATTAATTACAATAAGGTGGAGTTGGGGAAAGACGGGTTTGACGGACATACCGTTCATCAGCCTGCTCATTATATTTCGGTTTATGAGAAAAATTTATATTCCCGCATCAGTGGATTCTGTAAAAGACATAACTTAAGGATGTTTCCCTTTGTTATAAATTACGAAAGGCTTATATCCCGGTATCACTTCAATGATTTTCCAAAAGATAATTTTATCCCAACCATCGTTCCAAATTGGGACACCACCCCAAGATTAAATACGATGGGTTGGGTTTTTCACAAATCAACGCCTGAACTGTTCAAAAAGCATTTTGAAAACACAATCAAGTTCGTCATTGAACAAAAGAACGAGCATAAAATGATATTCATTAAATCATGGAATGAATGGGCGGAAGGAAATTACCTTGAACCGGATCTGGAATGGGGAAAAGGTTTTTTAAGTGCGGTTAAAGAAATTAAAACGAAGTATTCTTCAAAGTTATCCTCACCTTAACTCATCGGGGAAACGATACCATCAAAAGTTGTAAAAACATTCCTAAATGAACGCGAATCAACCACTTATAACCATCATCACCGTCGTTCGCAATGCAGCCGCGGATCTGGAGAAAACGATGCGCAGCGTAGCCGGACAGGACTACTCGCCGGTGGAATATATTGTTATCGATGGCGGATCCACCGATGGCACGGTTGAGGTTATCAAATCACATGCTGAACATGTTGCTTATTGGGTCAGCGAACCGGACAAGGGAATTTATGATGCCATGAATAAGGGCCTGGCAAAAGCCAGCGGGGAATGGGTGAATTTCATGAATGCCGGGGATGTTTTTTTCAGCGAAAAAGTACTCACCGGCATTTTTATACAGGACATGGAGGATACAGATGTGCTCTATGGTGACAGCATTGCACATTATCCGGCGTTTAAAGCGTGGCGGAAGGCCATGCCGCTGGAGGATATCTGGAAAGGAATGATCTGCTGCCATCAGGCCATGTTTTTCAGGACCACCCTGTTTAAAAACAGAGCCTATATGCCGGGGTTGACTTTCAGCGCCGATTATGAGGTGGTCCTGTGGTTGCATCATTCGGGAAAGAATTTCCGGTATGTTCCCAAAACCATTGCTGTCTTTGATACACGCGGGACTTCCAACTCAAACATGGTTAAATCGGCCCGGTCGAACCTGGAGATTTTAAAGTCAAGCCGTGCGCTAGCACCCCATGAAAAAAGATTCCATTACCAGGTTATTTTTCAATCGGTATTAACCGAATGGATTTACCGGCTCCTGCCTGTGACGGTCATCAATGCGATGCTCTGGCGGAGATACCGTGATCAAATCCTTTCTGAATCCAGCCAGCCATGAAAAAAATCCTGAGAAATACTTTGTTCGTTGTACTTTATCCTTTCACCCCGATCATCAGGATGATCCAGAATAAAATGGATTTTCTCCGGACTTACAAATTGAAGCTTATCATCGCCAAAGTATTACGGATCATCAGGATTTTCAACCGGAGTGCTGCCTCAGTTCAATTTCCCGACACTGTCTATCCTGCTGCCAGCGAGGCCGGCAATAAAGAAATTGTGGTCATCGACCATTCCTATCATTATAAAACACGTTCTTCCGCATTTTTCATCACGCTGCTGCAACAGCTGGGTTCGGTGCGTGTGGTATGGGACAGCCAATGGAACGGAGGGAAATCCCCCGCATTCAACCGGATGACCGGTGAACCGGTCGACCTGTTGATCCTGTGGCAGATCATGATTTACTACGATCCGCAGAAACTGAAAAAGCTCAATTGCAAGAATATCATCATCATTCCCATGTTTGATGACATCCATGCCGATCCTGATAAATTATTTTTAGGGTTCGGCGAATTCCGGTTTATCTCCTTTTGCCGGGAACTCCACCGTCGGTTCGATCAACTCGGCATCCGGTCGGCATATTTTCAATATTTTATTGATCCGGCAACGCTTGCATACCATGAAGATCCTTTTTCTGAATTGAAAGGATTTTTCTGGCAGCGCACCAACGATATTACCTGGGACCACATCAGGAAACTGATTGAAGGATCGGACTTTTCAAGTTTTCATCTGCACCTGGCCCTGGATCCGATCTGGTACCGGGAAGTTCTTCCCACCGAAGAGGAGATGAAGAAATACCGAATCACCATAACCCGGTGGTTTGACAAAAAGGAAGATTATTTATCGGTTCTGTCGCAGGCCAATGTTTTCTTCACTCCAAGGCTGTATGAAGGTATCGGCATGCCGGTGATCGAGGCCATGTCGCAGGGCAAACTGGTTGTGTCGCCCGATCATCCGACCATGAATGAATACATCGTGCATGGAAGGAACGGGTTGTTGTATGATGCGCAGGATCTGAAGCCACTTGATTTTTCACAGGCTGGAATCATGGCTGCCAGGGCAAGGGCAGATTGTAACACCGGTTTTAAAAAATGGCAGGAAGAAAAAATAAAAATATTGAAATACCTTATGAATAACCCCGGACTTCAGTCCGGGGGTTAGAACAAGATATAGCTCACGGGCTTCAGCCCAAAATTTAATGAATGATGGGGTATGTGAAAATATGGGTCCATCTTGTCTGGACAGCCAAAAACAGGGAACCGTTATTAAATGACAAAATAAGATACCAGGTCTTTGATCATATCCGAAAAAATGCCATTGATAAATGTATTTATATCGACTCAATCAATGGCCATCATGAACATGTTCATTGCCTTATTTCATTAGGTTCCGGGCAAAATATTGACAAAATCCTAATGTTGTTGAAGGGAGAATCATCCCATTGGATCAACATCAATATGATTTCCGGAAAGAAATTTGAATGGCAGGATGAGTATTTTGCGGTGTCTGTGAGTGAATCTGCTGTAAATCAGGTTAGAAAGTATATTAAGAATCAGGAAGAACATCATCGGAAAAAATCATTTCAGGAAGAGTATAATGAGTTTATGCAGAAGTACGGTTTTGATAAATTTATTTCGGGCTGAAGCCCCGGGTAATTTGACCAGGGTAACCCCCGGCCTGTAGGCCGGGGTAAGTGAAAGAATTGGAAATTGCAAAGCACCATTAACCACGATGTGGTGATATTATTATGTCATGCATTTGGCATTCAGGGATATCATAGGCATTCATTTACTATAAAAATATCATGCATTCGACATTCTAATTTAACACGTTTCAACCCTTGATTCGCATAAAATGACATCCTTTTATTCCATTGAATTGTACAATCCCCTTTTCGTTCTGCTGATCGGATTGGCTACGTTCTTTGGATTTATTGGCTTCGGCATTGCATTGCTGAAGTTCTTCAGGGTCAGCCTGCCAAATCCCTGGAAGCAGGTGACCGCCGTGGTCCTGGGTATTTTAAGTGCCAGCCTGATCATACAGGCGATTTCCATGGGAGGAATGGCGACGAAGCCTGTTCTGATCGGCTTTTGGCTGGTCATGGTCCTGACCGGATGTTTCATTTTCATCCGGGATGAGGTGTGGATGAAAAAAATCATTGTTCCAATACCAAAGGGTTGGGCCATTATTCCTTTTGGACTGTTATTGATTGCCCTGATCACCAACCTCTTTGCCGCGGTGGCCCCATCTTCAAAAATAGACGAGTTATACGAATACATGACATTGCCTTCGCGGATTGTGAATGATGGTGCCCTGCGTTTCTACCTTTTACCCTGGGAGGGTGCCATTTTTCCGCACATGCTTTACCAGATGTCGCTCACCCCGTTGCATGCAATGGGTTTTCCGGATGCCGGGAATATCGTTAGCTGGGGCCTGATCACGCTGCTGGTTTGGTTCGGATGGCGTGTTGCAATTGTACAGGCTGAGTTAAGCGGATGGTCGTTTGTAATACTTGCATGCCTGGTCACGGGGATTTATCCTGTTATCTGGAATGTTACGGGCGGAAGTTATTCAATGGGTGATCTCGCGACGGCTATTGCCCTGGTGGCTTTGCTTTCGCATAAGGAGTTGATCGCAAAAACAGGGATGAACAACTTTGCCTTGATCATTTCTCTCCTGGTATTGGGGTCTGTTTCTTCAAAAGTCACCCTGCTGCCGCTGGGGCTGGCCACCATTTTACTGATGCTGTTTTACGTCGGTCGCAGCGGAGCTTTCAGCAAACGGAAGTGGCTGATGGTGATCTTTTATACCATTGTTCCATGGATAATCCTGTATTTACCCATTCTGACCTGGACTTTCCGGCAATCCGGTTCACCATACGGCCCGTTGTTTGCGGGTTTTCTGAACACACATTCTGTGTATGACCTGGAAATAATCAGGAACATACAGCATGTGAACAGGCAGGTGAACCTTCCATCGCCGCAAATCATCCTTGAATCGCTGCTGATCTACTTCCCGGCAATATTCTGGATTGGGGTGATTCTTTTTTTTGCAGACAGGAATGTTCCTTCCTCATTGCGGCTGGCGGGATTATTATTGCTGGTCATGCAGACCTTCATCCTGGTTTTCATTGTTATCTTTGATCCGAGGTATTATGGAGGGTTACTCCATGGGGTATTGATCACCTGGATGATCCATGAAGAGCGTTCGGGCTGGAAACTGCCTGAAAGGTTCAGGAAACTGGTTGTTGCAGGTTCTGTTGCCTGCCTCGTACCATGGCTTGGGCTGCAAATATTCTATTCATCCCAGTTCTTCCCGGTTGCGCTCGGATTCCAGGATAAAATGGAATTTTATCACCAGAAGATTGCTTTCACGAAAGATTATCTTCTCCTGGATAAACTCTTGCCCAGGGATGCGGTATTTGTTTTCATGGGAGAAGACCAGGTGAGATTGGATATCAACTTTGCCCCGCGGCCGGTGTATCTTTCCATGGATCATCCCGCCCCTGATAAAAAGGTCTACCTGTTTTGTATCAATTGCGCAAAGGCAACCCACTTAAAGGATTACCGGATCGATTCCCTGGTATATACAAATGATAAGGCGATTATAACAACATATCGGAATCCGTTCAGACCTTCGATTCTTGGCCGACTCGAGGTGTATTCATTGGTAAAATCATCATTTCCAATAAAAATAAAATGACTTCAGTGAAAATATCCATTGTTACCCCTTCGTTTAACCAGGCCGGATTCATTGAGCGGACCCTGCTCAGCGTATTGAACCAGGAGACGGATTTCCCGGTGGAACATATTGTGATCGACGGGGGTTCCACAGATGTCACCCTGGATATTCTTCATAAACACGCCGATAGCATCAGGTATATTTCAGAACCTGACCAGGGGATGCAGGAGGCGTTGAATAAAGGGTTCGCCATTTCGAAAGGTGAGATTATCGGATGGCTTAACTCCGATGATACTTATTTACCGGGGGCACTTCAGAAAGTTAAAAATTACTTTGACAACCATCCGGATTGTCTATGGCTTTATGGAAATTGTCGTATCATCGATGAGCATGATCATGAAATCAGGAAATGGGTCACCACTTATAAAAACAGCTTGTCCAGGAAATTCAGTTTTGAACGGTTGCTGGTTGAAAACTTCATTTCGCAGCCTGCCGTATTCATGCGGTGCGAGGCTTTGGAAGCCACCGGGCCGATCGATCCGGAGTTGCCGACAGCCATGGATTATGACTTGTGGCTCAGGCTTGCAAAGCTTGGCGAACCCGGTTATTTAAATGATGACCTTGCTTGTTTCAGGGTACACCGTCAATCCATCAGTTCCAGGAATTATAAGAAACAGTTTGAAGAGCAATACCTGATTCACACGAAATATGATCAGGATAAATGGCGGCTTTTCATACACCGGGTAAAAATCATGCGTACTGTGTTCATCTATAGAGTTCTTGAAGCAGTGCAGTCGCTGTTCAGACAGAAGCATAATTAGAAACCGCCAAATTTTCCCGAAGGATGGCCACGATCATCACTTGACAGATCTGGCCCCATCCCCCCGGCCCCCCTCCCTTTTTGGGGAGGGGTCGGGGGTGGGGTATTATGAAGGACGAAAGCTGACTGCAATAATTGTTCCTCATTGGATTATCGGAATTGAACTTCACACACTCTTCCTTATACCTGTTTACACAAATTTTATTTTCCGGGCGGCGAACAACGTCATTTTAATCAGCAACCACCCGTGTTTGAAGCGGCTTATCTGGGTGGATCCATATTCTCTTTCCTTATAACGGATGATGATTTCCACGATTTTCAGGTTCAATCTGGCGGCACCGAACAATAAATCAAAATCACCGAACGGGTCGAAATCCCCGAAATAATGGCGGTTCTTCTGAATAGAAAGGTAATCATGTTTAAACAACACCTTTGTTCCGCAAAGGGTGTCTTTCAACCGCTGTCCGAGCAGGTAGGTGAAAAACAGGCTGAAGATCTTATTGGCAACAAGGTTCAGGAAACGCATCGACTCTTTTTCCATGGGATAAACAAGCCTGCAGCCGTTAATGAATTCCCCCTTGTTTTCTTTCAATGCACGGTAAAATTTCACCAGCTCTTCAGGAGGCATGGTCAGGTCTGCATCGAGGATCATCAGTACCTCCCCGGAAGCAATTTCAAAACCCTCCCTCACCGCATTGCCTTTGCCTGTCCCGGTTTGCCTGATCACTTTGATGTTTTTACCAGGATAAGCATCTTTCACACGGAGCATCTCATCAAAGGTGTTGTCGGCAGAAAACCCTTCCACGAAAATGAATTCCTGTGAAAGTCCGAATGAAGGAGTTCTTTTTATGGCATTTTCAATGTTCCCCCGCTCGTTCCGTGCTGGAATGACAATAGATACGGAATAATCCGTATCGGCTACCGGGAGAGGCCGGGCAACGATGAGGTTGACCAGGTTGAGGCGATTTACGAGCGGCAGGTTGGCGAAAACCCGGTTAAACAGGAAGTTTAATCCGGGAATATATTTCGGGAAGAGCAGTTTTTTCTGAACCGTAACCGTCTGAAAGCCTTCCAGATTCATCAATGTATCGAGGTCGGCCGTGGATAGCCAGTTTTGTTTAGGCTGAGGAAGTTTTACATGCAGGGTTTCCCCAAGCCGCATCACCGGTTCCCAAAGGAAATTATAGTTGGAGATTACCAGCCGGGTATGAGGGTGGCACAATTGCCGGATGTTCCTGAGGGCTTTCTGGACATCCATCAGGCAACCGGCAAGGTCGGATAAAATGATGTAATCGAATGTTCCGGCAAGGGTCATTTCTTCGGCATCCATCACATGAAATACCAGATCCGGGTATTTTTCCCTGGCCCGCGCGATGATGGCCTCCGAAAAATCAACTCCCACTCCCGGCTGAGGTTTCATGGCATTCAACAGGTCGCCCAGGCCACAACCTATTTCCAGGACCCTGCTGTTTGGGGCAATGACAAAGGAAAAATAGCGCTGCAGTGACTGATGATAAAACCGGTTCCTTCTTTTCCATTTTTCCCGGCTGGGAGCAGTTCGGTTATAAAACTCCTTCATGCGTTTTGATTTCTCCGGATCAGAGAAAGTTGCTCGGCGATCAATCCGAGGAGAAACAGCAGGATTCCCAGGATCAGCCCCAGGAGGCTTGCGACGCTAAGCCCTCTCCCCTCAAAAAGCAGCGGGATGCCCCAGAAGCCGGTAAGGACAAAACAAAGGATTGATAACGGTAGAAAAATCTTCATGGGATTGAAAAGGATCACGATATGCAGGATTTCCATTACCGTTTGAAAGGCTGTTTGAAAACCGATCGTGCTTTTACCACTGGTTCTCTCTTTAATACGGATGGGCTCTTCAAGGACGAGATGCCGGTTGTTGATGAAGACCAGGGTGATCACATCGCTGAACGACATGGTGTCGGTGGTGAGATAAAGATATTTTTTTGCCAGTTCGGTGCGGTAAATCTTCATCCCCGAGTTGATATCGTGCACCGGGACGGTCATCATGATGCTGGCGATCAGCCGGATGATGCTTTTCCCGATCCCCCTGAAATGAGATGAGGATTTGAGCCCTTTGCGGGAACCGACTACCATGTCGGCGTCATTTTCAATCAGGAAGTTTCGCAATTTGTCAATATCCTCGAGGTAATGCTGTCCATCGGCATCAAATGTAATGAGAAATTCGGTTTCGCATGCCCTGATGCCTGATTTAATGGCCGCTCCGTATCCTTTGTTCAGTTTATGATGGAAGACCGACAGAACAGGCTCATTTTCAAAGTTCTTCAGGTACTCCCTGGTGTTATCGGTTGAACCATCATTGACAAGGATAATCCGCCAATTGTTTTCCCTGCAGTGGTCTATCAGGGGGGTCAGGAAAATTTCGAGGTTGTCAACCTCATTGAATGCAGGAACAATGACCGTCAGCTGAAATTCAGGATACATTTGCTTGTAATTGGGTTCAGATATTATAGTATCTTATCAATGTAACATAAATTGCATAAAGAAGCGTAAACACGCAGAAGCAGGTTATGAAAATGTAAATTGACTTGTCGAAAAACTGTTCTTTCTCCAGGATTTCCTTATAAATAACCGGTTTGATCTTGGCTTTTGCCTTGTGGTATTCTTTTCGCCGGGGGCTGAAAAGCAGGTTGAGTAACGGATTGAAGTACCTGTTGTAGAACAGCATGAAAAAGAGCGGTGCCATGGGGATAAAGTAACGGCCCTGGACACCGAATACGCGGTCTCTGCCAGGCCGGGTAGCGTAAACGTACATGGCAGTTTCAACAATGACAAAGGTGCCCACCAGCAGCAGGAATAAAAGGAGTTTTTTCATCATCCCCAGGGAGACATTTTCGCCGGAAAGCACCAGTGCAGACAATAAAATCAGGACCAGGTAGGAATAGGTAAGCAGGTCGGGAAGTTCCACATCGATCCATCCGAGTACACCGACAAAGCTCTTGAGAATGTACGACCGGTAATAGTCGAAACCACTTTTTGCGATCAGTTTCAGATAGGCCGGGATATCATTTTTGATCAGCTTGATCTGGTCTTCCGGTCTGATCACCGAATGGTTCCCGGCTGAGGCGGCAGGATCGGCAGAACCGACTTGCTGTGTCGTATCGGTAGAGGAGAAGGAACTGATTGCGGCAGGGCCTTTCCAGATTGCCAATCCAAGAATGACCACCCCGAGGGCGATCATGATATATTTATAAAGGTGTCCGAATTTCTTCGGTGGAATAATGAAAAAGAGCAATGCAAGGAGGAAATAGGGAGGTTTGCAAAAGAGTAACAGCAATGCCAGCAATGCCATCACCGCCAGGTCTTTGATGTTGATTTTCCTTTCACAGGAAAAAGCATAATAAAAAAATACGGCGATGGTGAAGAATGAAAGGCTGATGGTAAGGCTGTCGTAGGACAGAGACCCGAATAGAAACAGTGTTTTGGGCATCAGGGCGAGGAGCAGAAAAATCCATTTAAACTGTGGAATGATCCTGATCGCGAAAAACATGATGAGTACAGATATCAGCAGGTTGAATAATCTTCCCAGGTACATCAGTGCAAGGGGGGAGGAACCGATGATCCGCCCGATGAAAACCCCCATCGCCTGAGGCAGGTATGGCAGTGTATAGGTAGGAGGGGAGGCAGGTGCTTTTTTCTCCTGTTCAAGTTTCACGCCGATGTGTTTGGTAATGTCGGCCATGGTTGTTTTTTGACCGGCTAAAAAATGCAGATGCTGGAAAGCAGAGTCCAGCATTAAAATGGATACCGGAAAAGTTTTTTCCTGGCTGAAAAATTTGAATTCTGATAATTCATAGGCTCTTAAAAAATGATTTCCTTCATCAGGAACCTGCAATGGAGGTGTGATAAAGGTGAAAACGGCCGCACCAGGGATGGCGATGAAGAGAAAGACCCATTCGGGGATGATCCTGATCCGGACCAGGGTCGACCTGACCCATGGAAACCAAATGATAAGGCTGGATAAGATCATTCCGAGCAGGTATAGGAAAATTTTCATCAGCCAGAACTGGCTTGTATCGGTTTCATAAGTTCTGAACATGAAACTCCCGTGGTATTTCCTGACTTTGTTCTGGATAGAGGCAGCCAGGTCATTTCCTGAGACTTTTGAAGAATAGAGGGCGCCGATTGAATCAGATGGATTGAAAATTGGGGAAATGGTATTGTTCTGGGCCCCGTCATTTGAAAAAAGACAAAGATAGACCCGCTTTCCTTTTCCGATGAAGATGGAATTGTCGAAGCGGATGGGAAAAAGAGTCCCTTCCTTCACAATGGTCGAGGAAAAGGTTGTTTTTAAAAGGGATTTATAATTTGCATCGAGCAATAGCAGGGTATTCTCATTGGTGTTGTTTCTTCCGCTATGTGAAAAAAGCAGATCGACACCCCATATATAATCCTTGATGGCTGTGAATTCCTGTGTAAGGATCATTCCCGGCATCAGCCCTTCCATCATTCCGGCTGTGCGCGCCTCTGTTGACCGGCTTGGTGTAGTTGTCGAGGGATCTATCCGGATCAGGGTAATGGCAATCACAGATAAAAGGAGAAAGAGAATTCCGGCAATAATGCGGTAAATTTTATTCATTTATTCGTAATAGTTTAAAAAACAGGGAAATACGACGTAAAATAGTGTAACAAAATTGGTGCTGGTAGTGAGCAGGTTGCTGCAAATTTGAGAAAATTATTCTTAAAAATAAAAAAAACTTCCATTTTGTGTATTACCTTTTGGCCTGTAACCCGATTAAGCATGAAAAATGAGTACTTTTGTTAACGGAGTCTATCACTTAAATTTTATCATCATGGCAACTGGAGTCAACAAGGTAATTTTGATCGGTAATCTGGGACGGGATCCGGAGGTTCAGAATTTCGAAAACGGTGTAAAAAAGGCTACATTCACACTGGCCACCACGGAAGCATACAAAGGCAAAGACGGGGAAAAAACCACCCATACGGAGTGGCATAACATTGTGATGTGGCGGGGACTGGCCGATGTGGCCGAACGGTTCCTGAAAAAAGGCAATACTATTTATGTTGAAGGCAGGATCAGGAAACGTGAATATGAAGACAAGGAAGGTCAGAAAAAATTCATTTACGAAATTCTTGGCGATTCCATGCAGATGCTCGGCAGCGGTCCCCGAAAAGATGAGGGCAGCGGAGCGCCGCAATCAGCAGAAATACAAAAAGTTGATGGAGTAATTACCGACGGGCCGGAGGATGATCTGCCGTTTTAATGAATAGTGAAATAGCGAAATAGCGAAGGTGAAATTTCGTTATTTCGCTATTTCGTTATTTCGCTGTTTTTATATGAGGATTTTACTGCTTTCCATGCTTCTTATCCTGCTGGTCTCCTCCTGCAGCGACAATTACACCCCGAAACCGAGGGGATATTTCCGCATTGACCTGCCGGAACATGCTTACCGGGCCTTTGATTCGGCATTTCCGTATACCTTTGAATATCCTGAATATGCTGAAATTACTGCCGACAGCAGCAAAATGGCAGAACCATTCTGGATAAACATTCAGTATAAACGATTTAATGCGACCCTGCACTTTAGTTACAAAGTGATCAGGGGGAATCTTCCCAGATACCTGGATGATGCGCATGCACTCGTGAACAAGCACATTCCAAAGGCCAACGCCATCACGCAACGCGAATTTGTCGATCGCCCCAACCATGTATATGGATTGGTGTACGATATCAGGGGAACCGATGCCGCCTCACCGTACCAGTTTTACCTGACTGACAGTATTTCCAAATTTGTAAGAGGAGCGCTCTATTTCAACCAGGCTCCCAATAACGATTCCCTTGCACCGGTCATCGAATCCATTAAAACAGACATCACACACATGATCACTACTTTTCGATGGAAAAAAATAGCAACTCAATGAAAAATCTCCTTTTGTTTGTTTCAATGTTCATGATTGCCGTCCAACTCAGCGCACAAACGCAGACCTGGTCGGAGGTTAAAATCCATGCCGGCCGTCAGGATCTTGATCGACTTGCCCGGTTGGGTTTGGCTGTGGAGGAGGGTTTCCATGGCAAAGACGGAACCTGGACAACTGTTTTATCCCGGGAGGAGGTTGCAAAACTTGAGCGCGCAGGGTATCATTTTGAAGTGTTGCATTCGGATTATTCAAAATACATCACTGACCGGAACCGGAACCTAATTAGCAAAATAAATTACATCAACAGCCACAGGGAAGCAATCAGCAATGCCGGATCAAGCACTTACGCCGTTCCACAGAAATTCCATCTTGGAACAATGGGTGGGTACCTGCATTTGCAAGAGGTTCTGGATGAACTTGACAGCATGCGGGCGAATTACCCGAACCTCATTTCTGTAAAAATGACAGCCGGCAGCAACACCTCCATTGAAGATCGCCCAATATATTATGTAAGGATATCCAATACCCCAAACCAGGCAACCGGGAAGCCCAAGGTAATGTACAACGCGCTCACCCATGCACGTGAACCCATGGGCATGCAGCAATTGATTTTTTTTATGTGGTATCTGCTGGAAAATTACAGTACCAGCGATGAAATCAAATACCTGGTGGATAACCTGGAACTCTGTTTTATCCCCGTTTCCAATCCGGATGGCTATGCATATAACCATGAAATGTTTCCTGAGGGAGGCGGAATGTGGAGGAAAAACCGCCGTGACAATGGGGGCGGAGAATACGGGGTTGATTTGAACCGAAACTTTGGTTTCAAATGGGGATGGGATAACAGCGGGTCATCTCCTTTTCCAGTCGATGAAACGTATCGCGGAACCGCTCCTTTTTCGGAACCGGAAACCAGGATCGTCCGTGATTTTTGCATGGATCAAGCTTTCAGTATATCCATGAGCTATCATACCTACAGTGATTATACCATGTTTCCGTGGTGCTGGCAAACCGAATTCACGCCCGACAGTGCGTTGCAGGTTACCTATGCCCGTTACCTGACGAAACAAAACGGGTATTTAACCGGCACGCCGGGGCAAATTTTATACAATACCAACGGCGATGTCATTGACTGGCAATACGGCGATACCATTGCCAAACCAAAGATCATCAGCTTTACCACTGAAACAGGGAACCAGACGGATGGCTTCTGGCCTTCTCCCGACCGGATCATCCCGCTTGCCCAGGAAACCATGTATGCCAACCTGATGATCGCCCATTTCGCCCTACGCTATGCAGAGGCGCACGACCGGTCGCCGGTTATCCTTTCCAGCAGAGAGGGGTATTTCCATTACGATTTTATGCGTTACGGAATGGATAAACCGGCCAGCTACTCCGTCTCCCTGCATCCATTGGATGCGACCCAGTTTGTTTCAACAGGCGGCCCGAAAACATTCAATAATCCGGCTCAATTGCAGGCCTTTCCCGATTCGGTTGCCTATGTACTGAAGCCTGAGATCACGTCCGGCGATTCGATCCGGTTCGTGTATGAAATTGACAATGGGATGTTTACATACCGGGATACGGTCATGAAATATTTCGGCCCGCCGCTGGTCATTTTTCGCGATAGTGCATCCACCATGTCCAACTGGAGCTCGACAAAATGGAATGTAACGGGATTACAGTACCATTCTGCGCCGGGGGCAATCACCGATTCCCGTTCCGGCAATTACGGCAATAATGCAAATGCTGCAGTTACCACGATCAATGGATTAAATCTTCAGGGCTCTCCCGTAGCGGTGATCAATTACTGGTCGAAGTGGCAGACCGAACAGGGATATGATTATGTGCAATTTAACTTGTCTGGGAACAGTGGTCCATGGATTCCGCAAAAAGGAAGATATACCAAAACCGGATTTTACATGGAAGACCCGGGTCAACCGCTTTATGATGGCTTCCAGCCCGGTTGGGTGGAGGAACAGGTTGTTGCTACCGGATTTGCCGACAAATCCCTTAAAATGCAATTTCTTTTGAAGAGTGATATGGGTACTACGTTTGACGGATTTTATTTTGACGATGTTACGGTGACGGTTGTCGATATGACACAGGTCGGAACAGACCCGCACTTTTCCATGCAACCGAAACTTTCCGATCCATTCCCGAATCCTGCCTCCGCCTCCGTTACCATCCGGTATGCGCTTGATGCACGGTGCATGCCCGGTTCGGATATTTCCCGGGGATCGCTCATACTGATGGATTCACGGGGATTTATTGCAGGGACCTACCCGGTTCCAATTAATCAGAATTTTATCATCATTGATGTCAATGATCTTGACCCCGGACTTTATTTTTACAGGATAATTGGTACCTTTGGATCGACGGAAGTGAAAAAGCTTGTGATCATCCATTCCTAATCGTAACCTGCTGTGATTGAAACCATCAAATTCGGAACCCTGAGGTGGTCGCATATTGTTCGCCCTACCGAAGATGATCTTCAGGCTTTGCAGCAACGGTATCATTTTCATCCCCTTGACCTGGAGGACTGCCGCACGGAGGTGAATTTACGGCCTAAAATTGATATTTACGACGATTACCATTTTATCATTCTTCATTTCCCCGATTTCGGTGTTACCGAACAGTTTGTTGAAATCAGGGAAATAAAGTTCTTCTGGGGGAAAGATTACCTGATCAGTATCGGTAAATCGCAATGGATGCTGAAGGACCTGTTTAACCGCGAGAAGTTGAAATCGCCCGTTTCGGGAAGGATGGAGGTTGGCAGCAGCGATGCCTTGTTATACGAAATCCTTGACCACCTGATGAAGGATACACAGCGCCTTGTTGAGCGTGTGGATAAAGATGTTGATGATTGTGGAAAATCCCTTTTTTCGAGAAAGGCCGAGTCGACGATCGAGAAGATCTCCATGACCCGGAAAAATGTCATCCTGCTCAATACCATGTTCAAGCCGCAAATGGTCTTATTCAACAAGTTGCAAAGCGGTGCAATTAAAGGGTTTGCAGAGAACATGGAAGATTATTGGGGAAACATCATGGACTACTACCAGAAAATCTGGGATATGGTTGAAGACGACGGTGAATTGATCAAAGGCTATTCAATGACCTTTGATTCGCTTCAGGTAAACAAAACCAACGAGGTAATGAAAATTTTAACCCTTGTATCTTCGGTATTGCTGCCTTTGACTTTTATTGCCAGCCTCTACGGAATGAACATCAAGCTGCCAATACAGGATCATGCCCATTCCTTCATTATTGTAGCAGGAGTGATGTTTGGCATCGCTGTCGTGATGTTCGTTTATTTCAAAATGAAAAAATGGATGTAACCCACGGTCAGGATTCTTCCTGGTTTATTTCATCGATTTGATTTCCTCTTCCACCTTTTTTCGTCTCTCAAGGATGTCCAGCAATTCCTCATCCAGTTTGTCGATTTCGGATTGCAGTTCTTCCAGTTTCAAGGAAAATTGCATGTTGCCGGAATCACGCTTCACGATTAATTTTGAAAGAATATCCTGCAACTGAGCAGGGGTGACCTGCTGGTTTTTATCCGTAAGAGCATCACCGGGGTTTATATGTGTTTCAACCATCAACCCGCACATTTCCAGGTCCAGTGCTTTCTGGATCGTGCCAGGGATCAGTTCCCGGTTTCCGCAGATGTGACTGGGGTCGACAAGAATGGGCAGGTTGGGGTATAACCTTTTGAGTTCAAGGGGGATTTCCCACATGGGCGCATTGCGGTAGGGCGACCGGTTAAAGAACGAGAACCCGCGATGTACGGCGATAATCTTATTCAAACCCATGGAATTCAGTCGTTCAATGGCGCCAAGCCAGGATTTAAGATCGGGGTTCAGCGGATTTTTAACCATCACGGGAATGTCATGTCCGGCCATGGCCTCTGCAATTTCCTGCACCGAAAAAGGGTTCACAACAGTGCGGGCTCCGATCCAAAGCAGGTCGATACCGTGATCAATTGCCTCCCGAACATGCATTGGGTTGGCGACTTCCACGGTTAACAGCAACCCTGTTTGTTCCCTGGCTTTTTGCAACCATTTGAGGCCCGGTGTGCCAACGCCTTCAAAGTCACCCGGCCTGGTCCGCGGCTTCCATATTCCGGCACGAAAAATCTTGACCTGGGGAATGGCTGCCACTCCAAAGGCTGTTTCCATGACCTGTTTCTCTGTTTCGGCGCTGCATGGGCCTGCAATGACCAGGGGCTTTTCAGAAACCGCCAGCCATTCTTCCAAAGGAGCAATGTTCAGTGTTGAAGTCATTGGGGGCAAAGGTAGGAATTTCAACCTCGCCAAAAAATCAATTTCCAGAGATTCGATATTACTTTGAGTGCCGAAACCACCATGCCGATGATGAGGGCAATGGGAAGGAACCAGTCCAGCCAGAACAGTCCGTGAAAGTTCGTAAAATCAAAGGGATAGATATAAAACAGTACCATCTGGGTAATAAAGCTGGCGGATTCCATGATGATCAATGAAAGGTAGCGGATGAATTTCAGGTCCGAGAGAAGCATCAGTGCATTCCCCCCGATTTGAACTGAAATGTTCACATTCAGGATCCACAGCACCACCATGAAGTTATCTTTGATAAACCCGATGTGCCATTCCGGAATGTGGTTGACAATCCACAGGAAAACCAGGTTTAAGATGATGGCCCCGATGTATTCGCCATTCTTTGATTTAACCGGCTTTTCCTTATGCCAATGCCTGGGGCCATAAGAATCAACCCGTTGGGCCCATGGGGGCATATTTTCGTTGCGATGGTTGTTCATAGATGAAAAATAGGCTTTTTAGACGACAGAAATGAAAAGAAGTTACAGAAACTAATTGATGTGGAATCTTCGTAATTTTTTCCCCGGAAATAAAAATGCCATTAACCGCAAAGACGCAAAGGCACAAAAATAAATGATTTTCTTGTATTACCTTTTCCTGTAAAAACCGATTAAGCATATAATTACTTAATCTTTCTGATTGATCACAATCACACCCGTGATATTTATAAGGCAGGGAACAAATTTGAATCTGGATGGTAATATTTTTGATTATTGACCGGACAGCGCCATAGGCGCGTAATCTTTGTACAATGTCAGTTCTACGGTAACCGCAAGCGCTGTAAGCGCGAAATTTTAACCCGACCCTTGGAGGGTCCATGACCCTCCAAGGGTTTAAATAGCCCCGAACGGGGCATAATACATTAACGACGGGTATAGCCCATCGAAGAGAAACAAGAACCTGGTTAAAAGCCCTGAAAGGGCGTAATCAATAAAATATGGGACAGTCACTTGTAAAAAACTACCTGCATATAGTATTCAGCACCAAACTGCTTGTTCCAATTATTCATCCGCCATACAATTCAGAACTTTATGGTTATTTAGGCGGGATCTGTAATAATCTGGAATCACAAGTTGTAAAAATTGGTGGTTATTACGACCATGTGCATATCCTTTGTATGCTTTCAAAAAAAATTGCCCTCACGAAACTTTTAGAAGCGTTGAAATCTCATTCCTCAAAGTGGATGAAGACAAAAGATCAATCGTTAAAAAACTTTTAAGCAAGAATACAGAGCTTTTCTTAAAAAGTATAAGGTCGAATATGATGAACGATACGTTTGGGATTCGTTATTCCGCCCTTTCAGGGCTTGATGGTTTTTCATATACTTTATACACAGGGCTTCACCCGGTATTGACAGATTGCGCCCTTGCAGGGCTTAAGAAAATTTCGACAGGCAGTGTTTGATCAGACAGACTGGATATTGCTTTTTCAACCCCGAAACTTGAGTATTTTAATCAATGGGAAAACATCGAATTGAAAGCTTTGCATACCAGATCGTTGATGCTGGTTACCGGGTTCATAAAGAACTTTTTAAGGAAAGAATTCGCCGTTATGTCAACAATTATTAGCCTCTTTGCGTCTTTGCGGTGAAAAGTAAGTCAAAGTCGCTAACAACAGTTTATAAAAGACATAGCCCGTGCTCAAATAACAAACCAACCCGAAGGCAATTGATTTTTTACATGGTAAGAAATTCGCCGCATTTCAGTAAATTTGCACCTTCAAGAAAAAAATCAATGGAACATACAAGAAGAAATAAAATCGTCGATTTATTGAAATCGAAGGACTTTGGCAGTGAAGTCATCGTAAAAGGATGGGTCAGGGCAAAACGTGGCAGTAAATATGTCAATTTCATCGCCCTGAATGATGGTTCGGTCATTCACCACCTGCAGGTCGTCGCAGAAGTTGCAAATTTCGATGAAAACCTTTTGAAATCAGTCACCAACGGAAGTTGCATCGCTGTAAAAGGAATCCTGGTGGAGTCGAAAGGGCAGGGACAAAGCGTTGAGATCCAGGCCAGGCATATTGAAATATACGGAACCGCCGACCAGGAGACTTATCCTTTACAGACAAAGGAACATGGCTGGGAATTCCTGCGCGGGATCGCCCATCTGCGGCCCCGTACAAATACTTTTGGCGCCGTACTGCGCATCCGCCATGCCATGTCCTTTGCCATTCATAAATATTTCAACGACCACGGATTTTACTACATTCACACCCCTATCATCACCGGTTCCGATGCCGAAGGTGCTGGAGCCATGTTTCGCGTGACAACCCTGGATGATAAAAATCCGCCGCTATTGCCTGACGGGCATGTGGATTACGCACAGGACTTCTTCGGCAAGGAAACAAACCTCACGGTGAGCGGCCAGCTTGAGGCTGAACTCGGGGCAATGGCGCTTTCGCTTGTGTATACATTCGGCCCCACCTTCAGGGCTGAAAACTCAAATACCCCGCGGCATTTAGCAGAGTTCTGGATGATCGAACCCGAGATGGCCTTTTATGATATCGTTGACGACATGGACCTGGCGGAGGATTTCCTGAAATACCTTATGCAGTACGCCCTCGATCATTGTCATGATGATCTTGAGTTTCTCAATAAGGTCAATGAAATGCAGGATAACGAGTTGATCGACAGGCTTAAACAGGTTGTTGGCGGAACATTCGAACGGCTTACCTATACCGAAGCCATCGAAATTCTCAAGGCTTCGGGACAAACATGGGAATACCCGGTTGACTGGGGAACAGACCTTCAGGCTGAGCATGAACGGTATCTGGTGGAAAAACATTTTGGCAAACCGGTGATCCTTACAGGTTATCCGAAAGATATCAAGGCATTTTACATGAAAATGAACGAGGACGGCAAGACAGTCCGGGCCATGGATGTTCTTTTTCCAAAAATCGGAGAGATTATTGGCGGAAGCCAGCGCGAAGAGAACCTGGATGCCTTGCTGGGACGGATTCATGAAATGAATATTCCGGAGAAGGATGTATGGTGGTATCTCGATACCCGCAAATTCGGAACGGCACCTCACGCCGGGTTCGGATTGGGTTTTGAACGGCTCATCCTGTTTGTCACCGGGATGTCGAATATCCGTGATGTGATCCCCTTTCCGAGGACACCGAAGAATGCTGAATTCTAGCAGACGAGCGAACAAATGGACGAGGGGACGTGTCGATATTGGTTACCTCGTACCAATGCCCCCCTGTATTTGAAAGACATTTTATTTCAAGAGTTGTTGCCGGTTCGGAAAAAATCGTAATTTAGCACTAATAATAGTATGATGGAGAAGTGTTGGGTGCTAAAACCACCGGGTGATCCCGAAAAAATAAAGGAAGTATCAAAGGGTTTGGGTATCGACCAGTACCTTGCCAACCTTTTGGTTCAGCGGGGGATAACAACACTTGATGAATCGAAAACCTTTTTCAGACCTACGCTGGACGATCTTTTTGATCCTTTCCTGATGAAGGATATGGACAAAGCCATTGAAAGGATCAGCAGGGCGATTGACCTTAAGGAAAATATATTGGTTTACGGTGATTATGATGTTGACGGAACCTCTGCCGTTGCGCTGGTTTATACTTTTCTTCAAAGTTTTCATTCTGCGATTGATTTTTACATTCCCGACCGATACAGTGAAGGGTATGGTATTTCAATAAAGGGTATTGATTTTGCGGCTGAAACCAATGTAAAATTGATCATTGCACTCGATTGCGGGATCAAAGCTGTTGAAAAAGTTGCTTATGCTTCATCCAAAGGGGTTGACTTCATTATTTGTGACCATCACCGGCCAGGTGCAGAGATCCCTGCTGCTGCTGCGGTCCTTGACCCGAAGCAGAACGACTGCCTGTACCCTTATAAGGAGTTATCGGGTTGCGGCATCGGGTTTAAACTGATCCAGGCATATTCGCAGCTGAACAATCTTCCTTTTAAAAACCTGGTTCAGTACCTTGATCTGGTTGCAATCAGCATTGCTTCTGATATTGTTGACATTACCGGTGAAAACCGGATCCTGGCCTATTTCGGACTAAAACTGATCAATACCCGGCCAAGGCCCGGGCTGGAAGCGTTACTCCGTTATTCGGCAATGATGAAAAACGATGATGGCCTGGGCGGGTGTGTTTTCACCCGTGAACTGACCATCACCGACCTTGTTTTTATGATTGGTCCGCGCATCAATGCAGCGGGCAGGATCGAAAGCGGAAAAAATTCGGTGCGACTGCTGATAACCAAAGATCTCGAAAGTGCAAAACATGTCGCGGAACAAATCAACGCGCACAATACGGAGAGAAAAACGCTTGATTCATTTGCAACACAGCAAGCCATTGGCATGATTGGAGCGGATGAACGGCTGAGAACGGCAAAATCAACCGTGATTTACCATCCCGACTGGCACAAGGGAGTGATTGGGATTGTGGCATCCCGCCTCACCGAATCTTACTACCGGCCTACGATCGTTCTTACCCTTTCAAACGGACTGATCACCGGTTCGGCCCGCAGTGTAAGGGATTTCGACATTTATGAAGCGGTGGATTCCTGTAGTGACCTGCTCGAACATTTCGGCGGGCATAAGTTTGCTGCAGGGCTTTCCCTCAAACCTGAAAATCTGGAAATTTTCTGCTCACGTTTTGAAAGTGCAGTCAGGGACCGATTGCAGGGGATTGAACTGGTTCCTGTTCTTGAAGTGGATTCAGAACTTCCCCTGAATAGCATCAATTCCCGTTTTTATGGCGTCCTTAAGCAATTTGCCCCGTTTGGACCGGGGAATATGGCCCCGATGTTTATGACAAAAGGAGTAATGGATGCAGGCGGATCGAGAATCGTGGGGAAAAACCATCTGAAACTCTCGGTAGTTCATCCGGATATTGCAGGAGGTCCGTTTTCAGCCATTGCTTTTCAACAGGGCGAACGGTTTGGTCTGATCGAAAAGCAGATACCTTTCAATATCTGTTACCATCTTGAAGAAAATGAATGGAATGGAGCTGTGAACCTGCAGCTCAATATCAAAGACATTAAATTTTCTGATTAACGGGGCTCTTTCCCGAAACATACATCCATACGGCGCGCTTTTTCAATCAGCGGATGGTCTTCGGGTACCAGTCTCAACTTTCCCCCGACTTCTGCAAGAGAAACCGAGGTGACCGTGTCGCCTTTGAGAGAAACCATCTGGCCGAATCTTTTCTGGGCAATCAATTCCACGGCATAGGCTCCGTAACGGGTTGCTAACACACGGTCCATGGGCGAAGGACTTCCACCGCGCTGAATGTATCCAAGAATGGTTTCCCTGGTTTCGAGACCGGTGAGTTCCTTGATGCTGTTGGCAACATAACGGGCAGCTGATTCACCTTTTGGAGTAGGAATTCCTTCTGCAACCACCACAATGGAGTATGGCTTTTTATTGATGGCTCTTTTTTTAAGGCACCTGGCTACCATGTTGATGTCGAAATCAATTTCGGGGAGCAGGATCACATCCCCACCGCTGGCCATGCCCGAGTACAGTGCAAGCCATCCCGCATGATGTCCCATCACCTCGATCACCATGATGCGTTTGTGGCTGTTTGCCGTGGTATGCAGCCGGTCGATGGCTTCGGTGGCAATCCACAGTGCTGAATCAAAACCAAAGGTAATATCGGTTCCCCACACATCATTGTCTATGGTTTTCGGGATGCCGATCACATTCAGACCGACCTCCGAAAGCAGGGCAGCAGTGCGTTGTGTACCGTTGCCCCCGATGCAGACCAATGCATCCAAACCCAGTTCATGGTAATGTTTTTTAATGAGTTTTGGCTTATCAATGGCATTGAAAGCACTGCTTTTCTTGAATGGGTTTTCCCTGGATGTCCCAAGTATGGTGCCTCCCAGCGTAAGGATGCCGGATAGGACTCCTTCATCCAGGTTGACATATTCTTCGTTGATGAGGCCCAGGAACCCTGAAGAGATGCCGATTACCTCCATGTTATATTCGAGAATGGCGGTTTTTCCTACGCCCCTGATGGCTGCATTGATCCCGGGGCAATCGCCTCCGGCTGTTAATATGCCAATTCTCATGTTGGTGGAATTATTTCAAGTCAAATGAACCGGTTCCTATTTCCTTGTCATCGGCAAATACCGTGACCATGTACTTTCCTTTCATTGCAGGTTTATCGCTGTCTTTCTTTGTCCAGTCCACGCAAACCCTCACGGCTTTTCCGGAATAATCCACCTCTTCACGAAGCGAAAAAGGAGTCGTTTGCCCATTGAAAACAAAAGTATCGTATTTGCTTTTGATCACCACGACATTATCCGGGCGGACAAGGCGGATAAAGATGTTCTTTTTACCTGAGGACACCAGGGGGTTTTCACCGAGGGTAAAGCAAACCTTGATCCGGTCGGTGCGGGTGGCTTTGTCGGTTGCCTGTTCCTTGCTTCCTCCCGACTTCAATTTAAAAGGGGTGGCTGTAACGTCGTATGCTTTGATAAAAGCAGCCTGGTCCATCTTTTCCTTCAGTTCCTCTTTGTCTTTCATGAGGTTTTGATTCCGGTTTTGCTCGGTTTTCACCACCTGCCGGATCCGGTCATTTTCGGCGGTCAGTTCCCGGTTCACGGTATACAATGAATCCATCTGGTGAACATATCCCTGGGCAACCTTCTGTAACATGGATAATTTCTTGCGGATCTTGTTGTACTCCCATTCAGTATCGAGCAACTTCTTTATTTCCAGTGCGTTTTTCTGAATGATGCTGTCTTTGGCTTTCAATGAATCGGAGAGTGCGCCGTAGGATACTTTGATGTTGTTGTGTTCCGTCATTAACGAATCAAGGTTGTGCTGAAGCTCTACTTTTTCAGCCTCTTTCTCTTTGACCAGTTTCATCAGTTGAGACCGCTGGATGAAAAGCCAGAAGAGAAGCACCAGCAAGAGGAGGGCTGCAACGGATAAATAGATTTTGTATTTACGGGATGAAGAGTTCTGATCTTCCATGGGCTGAATAGTTTTCCTGAATAGAGGCACAAACTTACATAAAAACTGCGGTTCATACACACACCGCATAAAAATCAGCGTTCCGGCTTTTGCCGGAACGCCCCCACAGCCTTACCTTTATATTTGATAACG
>CAIVAT010000003.1 GCA_903903985.1 uncultured Bacteroidales bacterium
AAACCGGATCGATTGGATAATGTCAAGGGGGCGGGTCTGGTTGGTACAACCTGAAAGCCTACGGAGTACGACTGTTCCTAAAGGAGGTCGCCCTTTATAGTTCCAAGTAACAGCTCACTTCGAGCTGGAAGCCCTGTCGATGTAGGTAGCTTTGTAAGGATTTCAAGTATTATATTGTGCGTGGGGTTTTGCTCGCTTTTGATTAAAAGCTGCCCGTTGATGGTTTCTTTTGGCTAAGCTTTTTCTTTGTCTGTCATTGAAAGAAAAAGTCGGCATTTACATTAATGGTAACTATATTTATCAATATAAGCTATATTTGGAGTATATATATTACATTATGAGAAACAGAAAGGTTGTCCTGTTACCCAAAGCCCAAAATATCCTGGCTGAGTTTGGCGAGAATATCAAACTGGCCCGTCTTCGCAGAAAGTTAAGCGCCACCCAGATTGCAGATCGTGCAGATATCAGCCGGCCAACGTTGGCGTCGATCGAAAAAGGATCCTCCGGGGTTGCCATGGGAGCATATGTCCAGGTCCTTTTTGTTTTGGGACTTGAAAAGGATCTACTGAAAGTAGCAACAGATGATATCCTGGGCAGAAAACTCCAGGATGCTAAACTGCTGGTTAAGAAGAGAGCTCCGAAGAAACAGGTAAAAGGTAAGGAGTAACAAATGGTTTAACCAAATCTACTGCTAATGTTAAAATGCGCAGTAGATTTGGTTAAACAGGTATCCATTTGAACAGGATCAGCAAAGAATAAAATATAGAGGTCTGTCCGTCGCCCGCCACACCCTATCGGGAAGTGCAATTGCACTAACGCGGTAATAGGGATATGTGAATTGATTCTGAATATATTAGGATTCAAAAAGCAGCTTGCAGGCATACGGTTTGCTCCCATGGCCGGTTAATTGCTTTAAAAAAGTTGACAAGGAATTCTAAACCATCATGAACGGCAAACAATTTTTACAAGACAACTGCGGAAAGAAATCCCGGGTTACTGTTTCCATTTGGCTGGTTGGACCTATTTTTTTCCTGGGAATGAAAATTTGATAAGGATTTTGATAAAAAAGCTCCCCCAATCCGCCGTAAAAGTAACTGCAATTCAAAGTCCGTAAAAGTCGGATTGCACCTCATAAGACTCAATGGCAACAAGGCTTTTCGTAGAAAAATACAGAGTTGGAAGATGGTTTCTTTTGCTTCTTTTCTTGACATCCGCACAAAGAAAAGAAGTCCGGCGAAATAGCGAGTAACAAATAAATTTTGTCATCTCATTGATTATGATAATTTTAATGGAATTTTTTTCCATTAAAATTATCAAATCCTCACGGAGTGCACGCCCCGCCCTATCGAAAAATGCAATTGCACTTTCTCGTTTTTTTTAGGGATATATGAATTGATGGTATATATGTCGTATATTATATATGTATGTCTGGCAGGAGTATGCAACAAGGAAGAAGGGGAGAAGCTCCCCTATGCCGACCAGAATACTGTTTCATCACACTCATCCCCTAATAAAAGGAATCATTGTATGAGTCCTCTGTATGATCAGAAGCAGCCAATAGGATTTCCTTGTAATGAGCAATAGGAGAAGCATCGATCAATGCCACCACCTGCTCGTGCAGGTTCAATAGCGCTTTCTGTGCTTTGGGATCAATTAGCTTGAAATATTCCGATTTTAGAAAAGAATAGTCGATAGAAAGAAGTTGAACGGGAGGCTGGATCTTCGAGGGATCAGGAATATCAATATCCTCTTTGTCAAGGTTGTTGGCCTTGATAATTATGTTAAGAAATCGGTCTATAGCGTCGAAATCATTCATTAGTTCTGCTTGCTGTAGAGATTCCATGGCCCATTGCGTTACCATGTGGCGAATAAACTGACGGTCCATGCCACCTACAAGACCGAAACACCGGGTGCAATTGTACACATCCCGGTAAGCTTGCATCTTAGAAATACTGTAAAATTTCATGAGCATCCTAACGACATCCAGCTCAACCCCATTCTGGTTGATCAGCATGGAATAGGCAGTTTCCCATCGGACACGGATATGGTTATCCTGCCGGGATAATTTAGTTTTGTCACTCATGTAATACTGTGTGATCCGTTCAAGTGTTTTCTCCGAACCTAAATTATTCATAAGTTATTGAATATTAGATGATAATTTGCCTTGTCGAGTAATTTCAGGAAATAGTTTATAAAAAAATAATTTCAGGATTTTTGATTTACTTTTTTACTATTGTGTTAATGTGTTGATTATTAACTTATTGTGTGGTAAATCAGTGGTAAACCGGTAAATTTACCTTCCTTTTACTTTTGATTTACCTCTGATTTACCTAGATACATCTATGTTTTAGCTTATTTGTAAAAAAGTAAAGAGATTTTGGAGAAACTAATTTTTTGAATCAATGAATTCACGGGTGATCGTATAATAGGTGCCGGTGTTTTTTGTGAAAGAAATTCTGGAGACCATCATTCGTTCCGAATCGCTATATTCATCGATCATCGACGGGAAATCGAACTTGCTGTTTTTTGCCTGTGGGAGCATCCATTCTTCTTTCAGGATATGGCTGATCTGGCTGGGTAACCCGGTAACCTGCTTTAATGTTTTTTCAAGTTCCTGAGCCAACCGGACCGGGGTCACATGGATTTGATCCCCCACTTCATCAAAAGCAAAGATGTCGCCAAACCATCTGAGGAGCTCCTTTTGAATAATGCTCCTGGTATTGACCTTGATCAGGGCTAAAGCATCTGTTTCATAAACCTTCGGGTCAAACCATAACCGGCTTTTCCTGGGATACACCATCTGACGGGTTTTTAACAGATAAAGGAATGCCGGGATTTCCTCCACCAGTCGGTCCATAAGATCAGGGATGAAATCCTGGCGAGTGAGTTCCGGAACCTTTACAACAAAAAACCTGTTGTCATTGTCGTCCATTTTGATAAAATTATCTTCGGTATTGCTTGACAGAACCAACTTGCCAAAAAAATCCATCCGTATGCTATCCCTTCCTTTGGCTTCCATGTTGATAGAATCGCTGGTTGTGAGCCGCTTGATCTTCTCTTTGATGATGGTCTTATCGATGAAAGATTCGTCGATGCAAACGATCAGCTTGCTGGCATATAGAGAATTGAAGTTGGTGCTGAATTCCTCGTTGCCCAGGATGATGGCATTTCGCCCGAAAATGGAACAAAGCCACAGCATGTATGTGGATTTGCCAGTCTCCTGTATTTTCGAGACAAGGCAGATGACCGGCAGGTTCTGCGTCGGGTTTTCGTAAAGGATCTTCAGGTAATCCATGACGAGTTCAATTTTATCCTGGAAGATGCGCGACAGGAATTTCATGGTAATGGTCACATCACCCGGCGCCGGAACATATTTCATCTGTTCATACAAATTAAAATAGGCATCACCATTGTGGTGGTGCTCCTTCAGGTAGGATTCGGAATTGTCGGGAATGTTGACAAATGCCACATATTTTTTGATGTACCTGAATATCGCCTTTCCATAATCCCCCGTGATTGCACCTTTCTTCCAGAGTTGCTGAACAGGGGTGCTTTGTTTATGTGC
>CAIVAT010000004.1 GCA_903903985.1 uncultured Bacteroidales bacterium
AGTAAAATTCCTGAACAGGGGGACTTCCATTCCTGTCAAAGCGACCCTTACCGCGGTCGACGACAACTATGCAACATTTGATCAGACCTCCCTCCTGCCGATAGATCCCGGGCCAACGATATCGTATAGCATACTTCAGCCTGGCGGCTACGGCTATATTAAGCTGACTTCCGAACCCGGGGATTCAGCCGGCATGGCCCAGGTTTACGTCAGTTTCAGGCAGGCAATTTCTTCATTCATTACTGCTGGAGCCCGTGGAATGATACTCGACATGCGGGTGAACACAGGGGGCGAAGACCTTTTGTCGGCTGCCCTTGCGGGATTTTTCACTACCGATACCACCTTATATGAATACCGCAGTTATTATAACCCCGGCAGCGGACAGTTTGATATATGGCCCCTGCCCCTGCCCCATTTCAATCCACAAACCCTGGGCACATACATCAACCCGAAATATCCTGTCGGAGCGCAATATACAGAGCCACAGGGAATATATTTTTCAAAACCTGTCATGATCATGGTCGGCCCCAGGAATATCAGCAGCGGTGAAGGTGTGCCAATGGCACTTCAGCGGCTGCCAAAAAATAAAGTAATCAGCTTTTACGGGAGCAACGGTTCTTTTGGCATGATGGAGAACTGGTCGTACCACTATCTTTACCCCCCTCCCAATGACCTCTATTTCAGGTATCCTGTTGGCCGGTCCCTCGATAAGAACATGAAGATCCAGGTCGACAGTGATTCAACCATGCAGGGAGGGATCCGGCCCGATATCAGAGTTCCGTTAAATGATACGGTGATCGATCAGCTGTATATCGACAGCATTGATGTTGAGCTGAAGTACGCTATAGGAAAACTGACTTCCCTGCTGCGAATCAATGAAAACGTAGATGGCCTTAACAGTAACCTGCTTGAGCCGGTCTTTCCCAACCCTGTTCACTCAACGGCAACGATTCAATACAATCTCGAAGAAGCATCCATAGTTTTATTAGCAGTTTATAACACTTACGGCAAGCTGGTCACAACCCTTGTCGATGAAACCCGGCAGGCCGGAAATTACCGTGTGAACTGGAATACAGGGGATCTTGCTCCCGGAATATACTTTTACCGCATACAAACAGGCAGTCAGAGCATGACACGCAAATGTGCTGTTCTGTAACAGGCATTAAACAAAACAATTGATGAGATAGGCAGCATTAAAGTAATCTAAAGTATTCATCCTGCATGATCAATGGTATATCGTACATAGTTTTTTCGTTTCTCCTGCTCAGCACATTATCGCCCAAAGCCCAGACCTTGAAAGGAGACAGCGTGAAAGATATTGATGGAAATATATACAGAACCGTTATAATTGGTAATTATGAGTGGATGGCCGTTAATCTTAAAACCACCACTTACAACGACGGCACAAAAATTCCTAACATTACCGACAGCATTGTGTGGACGGGTTTAACTACCGGCGCTTACTGCTGCTATCGCAATGATGAAAGCAATGCGAAAACTTACGGGGCACTTTATAACTGGTACGCAGTAAACACCGGCAGGCTTTGCCCCGATGGATGGAGGGTACCTTCAGATGAAGAATGGAAGAACCTTGAGGGGTCTGTCGACAGCAGATACGGCGTTGGTGACCCTGTTTGGGATAAGTCAGCAGGGCGTGGAGTCGATGTTGGGGAACGCTTAAAAACACGATCAGGCTGGAGTTTTCAGGGTAGCGGCACTGATGATGCCGGGTTCTCCGCCCTCCCGGGTGGTGAACGCTGCAGTCATGGGCGCTATTTCATTATGGGCAGGAGCGGCTTCTGGTGGAGTAGCACCGAATATGATTCCACAGGCGTCTGGTACCGAAACATAATTTATGGTGTGGAAGATGTAAACCGCCTGATCCATCCTAAGTGGATGGGATTTTCGGTACGTTGTCTCAGGGATAAGTAACAGGAAATATCGTGCAATTATCTGATAAAATACATAAATCAATTTGAAAACATGACACAGCTCTATTCAAAACTGGCGACTATATATCATGAGATGTATCAGCATATTTTTGATTATGATCAGGAATTTAATTTCTATGATGCATTATTGAAAAGGAATAATTGCCAAAATATTTTAGAGATCGGATGTGGTTCAGGTATGCTGGCACGCAGGTTCCTTAAAAATGAATACGATTATCTTGGCCTTGATCTGTTTAATGAAATGCTGGACATCGCAAGAAAGGAGACAAATTCAGACAGCTTCATTCAGGGTGACATGCGTAACTTATCTTTTGAAGAGCAATTTGATGCAGTTCTGATAACAGGCCGTTCCATTGCTTACGTAACAGAAAATCTGGGGATACTTGACACTCTTAACGGAGTGTCAAGGTCCCTTAAACCTAAAGGACTGTTTGTATTTGGCGTTTTCGAGGCAAATGGGATATTCGACAATTTTGATGATTTTGAACAACTCATTGAACACGAAAATAAAAAGATCAGAAGGATAAGTAAATTACAAAAAAATCTGTCGACCGGCTGGACTTACGACTGGCATGCCAGGTATATCATCGAGCAGGATGTCAAAATATCTGAATATGATGACGTAACAACATTGAGAGCTTTTACAAAGGATGAGATTTTGTTATTTTTAAAGTTAACAGGCTTTAAAATAAATGAAATACTTGTTGAAGGAAAAGCTTTAACATTTATAGCCGAAAAATCATGAATATTGAAATGGCGGTATTCCGCTTCCGTTCGTAATTATAGTCTTATGATGAGCAAGTTCATTTCCAGAATTTACAACACTTTTACCGAATACTATTACCTTCTTCCTTGTAAATGGGTGCAATTTTGCGTAGTCAAAATTTAAACATATCAACAATATGAAAACTATTAGAAAAATTGATCGCCATATAAAAGGACAGCCCACATCGGATGGAGCTGGAGTAAGATTAACAAGGATTCTTAGTAACCACACCCAGGAATTATTGGATCCGTTCCTGATGCTGGATTTTTTTGGTTCGGACAACCCGGATGACTTTATGTCTGGCTTTCCATGGCATCCTCATCGTGGAATGGAAACGGTTACCTACATGATCGATGGAAAGGTAGAACATGGAGATAGTAT
>CAIVAT010000005.1 GCA_903903985.1 uncultured Bacteroidales bacterium
AATCCATTATTAAAACATCTGCCCCGGCGGTTTTACTCATCGTTGGGATGCTTTTATTTTTATTCACCGGGATTGGCGATGTACAGGGTGCAAGCCGATATTCAGTTGCCACAGGCAATTGGAATTCAACGGGCACCTGGTCAGCAACATCGGGTGGTTCCTCCGGCGCATCCTTCCCGGTGGCAGGAGATGACGTTTTCATTGAAAGAGGGGTTACGGTCACAGTGACCGCTGCTGCTGCCTGTGCAACAATTTCATATACCAATGCAACTAATTCAAGTGCGAACGTTTCAATTTCCGGGAGTAACACATTGACCGTTTCCGGGCTTATTACCATGATCAGGCCTTCGACGGGGTATATACACACACTGGCCGTTGGAGCCGGATCCCTCACTGCGGGATCGCTGACAATGTCTGCAACAACGACAACCAGAAACAATATTATTTCCATTTCCACAGGAACGGTAACCATCAATGGAACTGTAACGACAGGCACAACGGGATGCCAGTTTAATTTTACCGGTGCCGGCTTGCTGAGATTTGGCGGTTCATTCTCCGGAGGGCCGGCCGCACTCACTCCCTCAACCGGTACCGTGGAATATACAGGCGTTGCGCCTGTTATCCAGGCTTTTTCAGGGTCATACTATAATCTCACATTCAGTGGAACCGGAACCACAACCGGTTCGGCTTCCGGAACTATTACAATACAGGGAAATCTTGCCAATACAGGAGGAGGTATATTAAACTTCACATCACGTCCGGTAATTTTCAGCGGAACGGAGGCTGCCAACAGCATCCAGGGGTTTACTACAACCGGGGCAGTTTCAATGACAAAAACTACCGGAATTGCCACTTTCCAGGAAAATGTGAACGGCGCCTCCCTGACCATCAACGGATTGGGTGGAACACTCAATCTCGGAACAGGACTGACGCATACATTTACAGGTGCCTGGACAAGAACCAATGGGACTTTGAATGGTGGTTCAAGCCTGCTGAAAATCGGAGGCAGTGTGAGTGGAACCGGCGGAACTTTTACCGCTGCGACCGGAACAGTTAATTGGAATGGAACTGTAGCGCAAACCTGTGCTGCAGTGACTTATAACAACCTGACCGTTTCCGGGTCCAATGCAAAGACCACCACCGGTGTAACAGTGAACGGCATTCTTTCGATGGAAGGAACTGCCACCGTTTCCGTTGCTCCGACCTACGGTCCGTCTGCCACACTGCAATACAACACGGCAACTGCAAGGCTTGCCGGGGTCGAATGGCTTGCGACTTTCACAGCATCCGGGGGAGTAATGATAACCAATACCGGAGCCATTACCCTAAATACTGCCAAAGTTCTTGGTGTATCCGTTCCGCTCACTATCAATGGGGGTGCAACTTTGAACACTTCTGCAACCAACTATGCGCTTACCTTCGGAGGGGATTTTAATAACTATGGAGGCACCTTAACTGCCAACGCTTCAGCAATTACGGTTGCCAATACGATGGCAATTCAAAGTGTTGACGGTTTTACCACAACAGGAGCCGTTTCGATGACAAAAACTGCCGGAACAGCCACCTTTCAGGGAAATGTCAATGGAGCCTCGATCACCATCAATGGGATTGGCGGTACCTTGAATCTTGGGGCAGGACTGACACACACGTTTACAGGTGCCTGGACGAGAACCAATGGTACATTGAATGGTGGGTCAAGCCTCTTGAAAATTGGAGGCAGTATCAGCGGAACCGGCGGAACTTTCACAGCATCGGCAGGGACAGTGGAATGGAATGCTGCTGGTGTGCAAACATGTGCCGCCGTGACCTATAACAATCTGACTATCTCAGGTTCCAATATAAAGACCACCACCGGGGTGACAGTAAACGGCGTTCTGTCAATGGAAGGCATCGCCACCATTTCTGCTGCCCCGACTTATGGTGCGTCATCCTCTCTGAGGTATAATACGGCCACACCCCGAACCAATGGAGTTGAATGGATAGCCTCGTTTACAGGGAGCGGAGGAATCATTATTGATAATTCTGGTGCAATTACGGTGAATGCGGCAAAGACGATCTCAAATCTCTCGATGAACAATATCAATGGACTGACACTTTCAGGAGCAGGAACATCTGATCTGACCATTTCAGAAACATTGACTTTTACCAGTGGGAAAATTACGACCGGGACCAATTCAGTAATTCTTGGAAATTCAGCAACAGTAACCGGGGCCGGACCCGGGAATTACGTAAACGGAAACCTGGAAAAGGGGATAGCTGCAGCAACGTCTACAATAACATTTGAAACCGGTGATGCGCAATATTATACCCCGGTGGTGATCAATTTCAACGGAACGACCAATGGTACCGGGATCATTTCAGCAATCTCGAATGCAGGGAATCATCCGAGCATCAATACTTCGTTAATTGATCCTGCCTTATGCGCAAGCCGGTACTGGACCCTGAACAATACCGGTGTAACCGGCTTCAGTTCTTTCGATGCGACTTTTACGTTTAATCCTGCCGACTTGCTTGCCGGAGCTGATTATACTTCATTCATTGTCGGAAAGTATTTATCCTCTGCCTGGAGTTATCCGGCTACCGGTTTATTAACTTCGGTCAGTACCCAGGCAACCGGTCTGAACACCTTTGGCGATTTCCAGGTTGGTGAATCATCAGCGGCTCCCATTGAATGTCTTTATGGCGACAATGGCACCATTCCCGCTGTTTCTGATGTAATGCCCTGTGTCAATTTTCCGGCGAACCCTCAAACTGTTTCAACCTCTTTTGCGGCACATCAGTATTTTACGATGAATGTGATCAAAGGGCTTACGTACGAGGTGTATACCTGTAATGGTACTGCTCCGGCAAGTCAGTTAAAACTTGTGGTTTACAAAGAGGGCGCGCCGTCGGATCCATCCCTTGCATTCTCTTATTCAAATACCGGAAATCCTTGTACAAGCGTTTCAAACAATGTTTATGTTTCATTTACTGCAGGATTTTCAGGCCAGGTTCGCGTACTCATCAACAAACGGACGAGTTGCAGTTCAGTCACGCCTGCAGGGCTGACCGTCAATGTTAATATTAGCGGGGGAAGCAACCTGCAGGATATTGAAACAATCGCAGGAGCTGACAGTTGGGTTGGACACTTTTATGAAGGTACTAATACAGGAGTTGCCTATAACGGAACGTTTTCCAATTACCTGGGATATTACACACAGACTGAAAATTTTAATGAAACATTCGGCACCGGGACCAGCGATGTGGATTGTTTCGACCCTGTGTTGTCAGCTGGCATTGACAGGGCCAACTTGCTTACTATAACCTATGCAGTCAGATTCAGAATGAATTCCACAAAAAAGGGATTGTATACGGCCGATCTTGGCTCGGATGATGGCACTCGCCTCACCGTTGATGGGACATTGGTTTACAATAACTGGGGAGACCAGGCTTATACTTCAAGACCAAATGTGTTGATGAGTTTAACCGGTAGCAGTCCGCTGGTATACGATTATTATGAAAATGTCGGATCTAACCGCGTCACATTCCAGAATTTTACGCAGCTCCTTGCAAACTCGCTTTCAACAAACATTAACCAAAATATTTGTATTGGGAATACTGGCCTCGCAATAAGCGGTGATATCTATGGCACCCTGCCCGGCGGGATCAGCCTTTCAGGTACAGGATATCAATGGACTTACAGTACAACTCCGGGAGGAGTAAGAACCGCTATATCTGGAGCAACAGGAGCTGCCTTTTCACCCAATACGGCAACAGCACCTTTCAATGTTCCGGGAATCTACTATTTTTATCGGAATGCTGCGCTCAGCAGCACCAACAATGTTTCACCAAGCCCATATGTAGCTACAAATGAATCGAATGTGGCGATGATAACAGTTAATCCGGTTCCTGTCGCCCCAACGTTGGGTTTAGCCAGTCCTGCCAATGGCAGTATAATCTGTGCAGGATATAATACAGGGACTGTAGCAGGAACAGCAGGTTCCGGAGGAGCAGCAGATGAATACCAGGTGAGCATCAACGGAGGAAGTTCTTACATCGCCTACACAAGTGGTGCAGCCATAAATACTACAGGAGCAACCGGAAGCGTAATCGTTCAAGGCAGAAGGACTGGAGGAAGTACTGGTTGCTCAGCAACGGCGTGGAGCACCATTTGCACCTGGCCTGTTTCCTCAGCAACAATAAATCCGTCATTGAATGTTGCCACACCAGTCAATGGCACATCAATATGCGCAGGATATGCTCTAGGTGCAACAATAACTGCTGGTTCAGGCGGTTCGTCAGGGGCAGCTGATTTATATGAATACAGTATCAACAATGGTGCTAACTGGTCGGTTTATACATCAGGAGCAGCGATCACCACTGCAGGGGCAACGGTAAATGCACTGATCCGCGCAAGCCGTTCGGCGGGCAGTTACGGTTGCAGTGCAACAGGTCCGACCATTATTGTAACATGGCCTGTTTCGGCGGTTCCGGTGGCACCCACTTTGGGAACAGCCAGTCCATCGACAGGAACTACGATTTGTGCTGGTTTCAACACCGGTACCGTAAGCGGAACAGGTGGATCAGGTGGATCGTCAGGAGCGGCGAATGAATACCAGTTCAGTATTAACGGAGGAAGCACGTACA
>CAIVAT010000006.1 GCA_903903985.1 uncultured Bacteroidales bacterium
AATTAAGAAACTGTTTCAGGATATTTGGCATGTTGCTGATGTTTTTTTTCAGTTTCATTGCATCTGCCCAGAATTGCATCGACAGTGCAGCGGCTCCGGATAGTTTCGAAATTAAGAAACTGTTTCAGGATATTTGGCATGTTGCTGATGTTTTTTTTCAGTTTCATTGCATCTGCCCAGAATTGCATCGACAGTGCAGCGGCTCCGGTCGGCGATTCAATTTTTTTTCGTGGCGCAATTGATGGTACTTATACCTATTCTGATCTATTATATCTTTCCGGACACAGTGGCAGCATGATTCTCAAGTACCATTGGATCGTTGACAGCAATCTTGTCAGTGGTGTAAGCAGGACTATTACAGTGAAATCTGCGGCAGATACTCAGACTGTTTTCCCAGTACTTGACTCAAGTATCATAAACAGGTTAAGCAACGGTTCGCATACAATAGGCGTCCTGTTTGATACATGTCTTAGTAGTTTATGCTGTCCTGCTTTCATAAATTCTAAACTTTTAACAATTTATATTCTAGATCCGCATAACGGGGGTGGATCAGGTACGTATAGAGGAGGAAAACTTATTCTTGAGGTTACGACCGCAGCGCTGTGTTATAATGGTCCCGTCATTGATGTCAGAGATGCTTTGCTTGATATTCGCCTTCATCCAGGTGGTAATTGGGTAATAAAAGATCCTGATAATGCTTTTAGATGGTTAAACTTTCCTTTCAATGTGTCGTGTAAAGATAAATTTGGAATAGCGACTGTAATGTATATCGTAAATTTCAGTGACAATATACTCATCGCTTCGATAGTCATAACTGGGGCCCCACAGCCAATAATATTACCACAAATGTTGGGAGGGGAATGGAAAAAAGGAGGGGCAACGTATTTTTCAAATCCGCCACCACCAAATCCATCTCTCTGGGTTTGCTGCACAATTCAATTATGGGCCCAAGTGTGGCCAAAAACCAGTGTTCCTTATTCGTACCATTGGATTTTCCCGAATGGTTTTAATGTAACAGAGAATGACCCGAGTAGCGGACACTTGATGACAAAATTTCCATGTCAACTTGGCAACTATACTGTTATTGTTACAGATGGCAATGGATGTATATCAAAGCCGGAAAAGGTTAAGGTTCCTGATAATGTTGCATGGCCTAATCACTGAACATGATGTTTTTGTCCAATCGTTTCGTGTAGAATTTTTTAGAGTGTATTTAATTAATAATTACTAAACAAATATACATTATGAATAATATCTATCAATTGTTCCTTTTGAATTTATTGATCTGCCTGATAAGCTTTAATGCTTCAGCTGATATTATTGTTAATGCAGGGCCGAATCAGACAATCAGTTGTGGCAGCACTGCCACATTAGCAGGTTCAATAACCGGTGAAGGTATAACAACCGGAACCTGGAGCACCTATGGAGACGGCATGTTCACCCCGAGCAATACATTTCCGGGTGCTGTTACTTATACACCGGGTGTAGAAGATAATTCAAATCATTATGTAATTTTAAAATTGGTATCGGATGACCCCAATGCTATTTGTTCGGCCTCAGGGGGAGGATATGGTTTGGTAATTCTTACTATTGATTGCCCATATGCCATCCCCACCCTCTCTCAGTGGGGCCTCATCATTTTAAGCATTCTGCTTGCAACGGTCGGAACGTTGTATATCCTCCGCCGGCGAAGCGCCCGGGTTCCCGTTTAATTCAGATTTCAGGCAGCTTCACTTTTCAATCAGGCGACTGGTCATCCCGTGGCAGAAGATTTCAGGGTGTACTGTCCTAATTCCTTGATTGTTTAAATATTTATTTCTATCTTTGCACCCCATTTTCCAAGGGTAAAATGGAGGCTGTTCTTTATATGAATCCCTGTCAGTTAACTTAATGTTAAACCCGGTCAGCGCAAATCGCGCTGCCACAAAGCAAAGATGAATGATTACAGAAGAAACCAATGAAAACATGGAGCTGAATACTGAACCCATTGTTGAAAAAATTGAACTTGATGAAACAGAAGTCCCTGTAGCGGATGAGACCACAGCAGCAATTGCTGAGGAACCTGTTGTTGCCGAAGTTGAGCCGGTCGAAGCTGAGCCTGTAGTAAGAGAAGCTGAAACTGTTTTAGCAGAACCTGAACCTGTCGTTGAAGCTGCTGAGCCTGTTGCTGCTGCAGAACCTGTTGTTGCTGTTGCAGAACCGGTCGTCGCTGTTGCCGAACCAGTTGCTGCTGCCGAACCAGTCGCTGCTGCTGAACCTGTTGCAACTGTCGCAGAGCCTGTAAAAACTGCCAGGAAAATGCATACTCCCCCTGTGGCCCCCGCTGATTTTGACTGGGATGCCATCGGGAAAAAGCATGAAATTTACACGAATGAAGAGCGTATCAAATTAGAGGATGCGTATGATCAAACACTCCGGGCCATCCAGGACCATGAAGTGATCGAAGGCACCGTGGTCACCATGACCAATCGCGAAGTCATCGTTAATATCGGTTTCAAAAGCGATGGCGTGATCCAGATGAACGAGTTTCGTTACAATCCTGATCTGAAAATCGGTGATAAAATCGAGGTTTACATAGAGAACCAGGAAGATACCAGCGGTCAATTGCTGCTTTCGCACAAAAAAGCCCGTATCCTGAAATCATGGGAACGCATCAACGATGCATACGAAAAGCAGGAAATTATCAAGGGTTATGTGAAATCGCGCACCAAGGGCGGTTTGATTGTAGATATTTTTGGTATCGAGGCTTTCCTCCCGGGATCGCAAATCGATGTCAAGCCCATTCGCGATTACGATGTCTTTGTAGATAAAGTGATGGAATTCAAGGTTGTCAAAATCAACCATGAATACAAAAACGTGGTTGTTTCTCACAAGGCACTTATTGAGGATGAACTCGAAGCACAGAAGGCTGAGATCATCAAGAAACTGGAAAAGGGACAAATCCTTGAAGGGACTGTTAAGAACATCACCAGCTACGGAGTATTTGTCGACCTGGGTGGCGTTGATGGCCTTATCCATATCACCGACCTGAGCTGGGGCCGTATCAACCACCCTGAAGAGATTGTTAAACTGGATCAGAAAATCAAAGTGGTTATCCTTGATTTTGATGAAAACAAGAAACGCATCGCTCTTGGTCTCAAGCAATTGACACCTCATCCATGGGATTCATTGGATCAGGAACTCAAGATTGGAGATAAAGTGAAGGGCAAGGTCGTTGTCATCGCCGATTATGGTGCATTTGTTGAGATCACCACCGGTGTCGAAGGACTCATACACGTTTCCGAAATGTCCTGGTCACAGCATCTGCGCACTGCACATGATTTCCTCAAGGTAGGGCAGGAGGTGGAGGCAGTTATCCTCACCCTCGATCGTGAAGAACGCAAGATGTCGATGGGTATTAAACAACTCATTCCCGATCCTTGGGCAAACATCAGGGATAAATATCCCCTCCGTTCCAAACACACAGCTACCGTTCGCAACTTTACCAACTTCGGGATTTTTGTCGAACTGGAAGAGGGGGTTGACGGATTGATCCACATTTCTGATCTCAGTTGGTCGAAAAAAATCAAACATCCTGCCGAATTCACGAAAATTGGTGAAAGCATTGAAGTGATGGTGCTTGATGTGGATGTTGAAAACCGCCGCCTAAGCCTCGGTCACAAACAGCTCGAAGAAAATCCATGGGATGTATTCGAAAATGTTTTTGTCGTTGGTTCAGTGCATCTTGGAACCATTGTCAGCCTGAACGACAAGGGAGCCATCATTGCTCTTCCATATGGTGTGGAAGGTTTTGCACCACTCCGTCATCTTGGGAAGGAAGATAACAGCATGGCGAAAGAAGAAGAAGCCATGGATTTCAAGGTGATTGAATTTTCGAAAGAAAACAAGAAGATCATCCTTAGCCACAGCAAGATTCACCAGGATGTTGCCAATGCTGAGAAAAACAAGGATGCCAAGACCGGCTTGAAAAAAGAAAGCGATACCAAAAAGGCTGTTAAAAAACTCAAGGACAATCTTGAAAAAACAACCCTTGGCGATATTGACGCTCTTGCCAATCTTAAGGCAGACATGGTGAAGGCCGAAAATCTGGCCCGCGATGCCAAATCCGTTAAAGAAGAGGTACAACCGGATGTTGAATCTGTGAATGAGGAACCGATTGCAGAATAATCATGCATGAATTTCACATTGACTGTGCTGGGTAGCAATGCTGCAATCCCGGCTAACAACAGAAACCTAAGCGCTCATTTGCTCAATGCAAATGAGCGCTTCTTTTTAATTGATTGTGGTGAAGGCACCCAATTCCAGCTGCGCAGATACCATATTTCATTTCAAAGGATCAAACAAGTGTTCATCAGCCATTTGCACGGAGATCATTTTTTTGGACTGATCGGTCTGCTCAATTCTATGCACCTGCTTGGGCGAAAAGAGGAACTGCATTTGTATGCTCCTGCTATGCTCGAGGAAATAATCAACTTACAGTTGGAAGTGTCTCAGACTACACTTAATTATTCCCTGGTTTTTCATCCGCTTCAGATGGACCAGTATGACCTGGTTCTGGAACAGGAGCGGATTTCGGTGCATAGTTTTCCGCTTCGGCACAGCATTCCGACCTGTGGATTTGTATTTCGGGAGAAAAACCCTCCTCGCAAAGTTCCTGAAGCCCGGTCCTATGCTTATTGCAGCGATACCGGTTATTCCGAAAGCATTATTCCATTCATACAGGAGGTTGGCTTGCTATATCACGAGGCCACATTCATGCAGGCACTTGCCGATGCTGCAGCAGGGAAGCTTCATTCAACGGCCATGGAAGCGGCTACCATTGCAGCCAAAGCCCGGGTGAAAAAGCTGATTGTCGGCCATTTTTCTGCCAGGTATGAGGATGTAGGTCCTTTGCTTGCCGAAGCCCGTGCAGTTTTCCCTGAAACCTATCCCGCTGAAGAGGGGATCATATTAAATATCTGACCCTCCTCCAATTTTTTTCATATTTTTGCCAAGAATTTGTTGCTGGTTCACCGTGTGATTTGCTTCATGCAGTGTGAAAAGGGAATCCGGTGAAGAACCGGAGCTGTTCCCGCAGCTGTGAGCTCTACAATTGTTTTCGACCTCTTTTTGTCACTGTCCTGCTTTTAGAGGATGGGAAGACCTCGAATAACGGAGCAAGCCAGAAGACCTGCCATCGACGATTTTCGTAGCTTTCGGGAGAAAAGTGAAGAACAAATGAATAAATCGCTATCATGGAATCAAGTCTGAACAAGTTTGGATGGGCCATGCTCATCATTACCTTTGTTACTGGATGTGCCAAGAACAGTGAGCCTCCTTACAATCCAGCCGGACCCTATGCCAAAGGTGCATTTATTGTCAACGAAGGAACATATGGCCAGGCGAACGCTTCAGTCGGTTTCTATGATTTTAAATCAGATAGCGTCAGTAATTCAATTTTCACCATTGTAAACAAACACCCGCTCGGAAAATTGCTTCAGTCAATGTATGCTGTCAACGGAAATGTTTACATGATGCTTAATCTTTCCGATACAGTGATCGTTGCCAGTACTGATGATTTTAAAGAAACAGGAGCCATTACCGGACTGAGTTCACCAAGGTATATGACTTCATATAACGGCAAAGGATATATTACCCAATGGGGCGAGGAAGGGGTTGTGAAAGTGATAGACCTTGGCTCGAATTCTATCCTGAGAACCATTAAGGTGGGGATGGGTCCGGAACAGGCAATCGTCGCGAACGGGACAATCCTGGTATGCAATGGCGGAGCCTATGACCACGATTCCACTGTTTCGGTGATTGATCCCACAATCGACAAGGTTATTCAAACAGTCATGGTCGGAGATAACCCCAAAGAATTGGTGATCGATAAAAACAAAGATATATGGGTAGTTTGTTACGGGTATATTAAATATGATGCGATGTTTAATATTATTCTTGAAACGCCGTCAAAACTTGTAAAGTTATCAGGCGAATCGTTTCAAAAGGTCGCAGAGTACAATATTTCTCCAAAACGACATCCGCAACATATTGATATCAGTAATGATAAGTCTACCATTTATTTTGGCGGCGGATTCGGTTATGCAGGGATTTACGCCGTGAATATCGATGCACCGGTCATCCCGGGGTCACCGCTTGTGGATGGCAGCAAATATTTCTATGGATTTAATGTGAATCCGGTTAATGGAGAGATTTACACATGTGATGCAGTTGATTTTACCTCACCAGGAATTCTTCTCCGGTATTCGGCAGACGGTAACCTGATCAAAGAATATACGGTGGGAGTTGCACCGAATGGAATATTGTTCAAATAACCACGCAACATTGCTCAGCCCGTTCTGCTGATTCTATGTAATGCTTCACGATCAATGAGTTCCATCTCATTTTCATTGAGGTTGATTATCCCGTCGTTTTGAAATTCCCGTAAAATTTTCACAGCACTGTCTTTCGACATTCCTGAAAGTTCAGAAATATCCTGCCTGGAAAGGTGCATTGTGAATTTTGGAGATTCAAAAATCTCTTCGAAAAGGTATAGCAAGGTATCGGCCATCCGTCCTGGCATTTGTTTTTGAGTCAGTATCAGCAGTCGGTTGTAGACTGACAGAATGTTTTTACTGTAATCTTTCATGAATTCATGGGCAAACGACCTGTTGGTATCGATAATGTCTGTAAAAACAGAGAGTTCAATAAAACAAACGGTCGTATCAGTGAGTGCAGTTATGGTGAAGTGATGGCGTTGGTCAAGATAAATACCCGGGCCACCAATAAAATTTGTCGGCTTAACAATCCGGATGATGGCGCTTCTCTGCTCGATGCCTTCCAGGAAAACCTTGGCTAATCCGGAGTTTATTGAAATAACATGCGACATGAACGTTCCCTGTTTCCGGATGGTTTCCCCTTTCTTGAACCTGACTGTAATCTTGCTTTTTTCAACGAGATTTAATTCCTCCTCCGATAAAAAGCAAAACAACGGGGATTTGAACTCACACGTAGTACATTGTTGTTCAGGGCGTTGAAATTTATTTTCCATATTATAAACAGCTTGTTTTTCACGGCATCCGGATGTCAAAGATAAAATAATTAAGTTACTATCAGATTTTTGTCCTGTCAAAATATTTCCAAACATAACCATTTCCTTTTCGACGGGGTACTATTTAACCTGTTTAGTGCACCGCTTGAAGGGATAAGAGTTGGGTGACCGATATATATTGTATAAAAGTGGAAATATCTCGTAAAAAAAAAGTTAAAAATCGTTAAAATAATTATTAATTTAGACTAATTCTATATATATTTGTACTCTGAATGTATAATCATTTTTTGCAAGTGTAACACGATTTTTAATCTGCAATGCAGGTAGTATAAAAAGTAGCCACAAGTTCTTGATAAATAATTTAACACCGCGAAAGCGGATAAACAATAAAGGAGAAAATATATGAACCGTAAAAATACCTTTTCCAGAAACAAAGATGGGTACTGGTCTCAGTTCACCAATGGAAATATTCGCCAGGCATTTATGATGGCTTTCACGATGCTGGTCACAATGTTAACATTGGGATCTGTAGCCCAGCAAGTTTGTTGTCCCGACTTTATCCTGAAAGATGCCATTGAAATTTGTCCGCCCGAAGGCCAATGCCAGGGAGGGACTGCGCCGAACGGACATGGCAGTATGGCAGCGTGCAAACTCAGCATTCATACCTATACTGTTTATCCCAACACAGCGCCCTATACCTATTCCTGGACAGTAACCGGTGGAACACCGGCAAGTCCAACCGGCAATCCGATGGCCATTACCTGGGGGTCGGGTTCGACAGGTTTCATTAAAGTTGTCATCAGTGGGGGCGGTTGCCTCGATTCCATTTCACAGCCAATTTGCCTGATTGATGGCCCCAAGGCGAACTTTACAGCAGCACCTAACCCTGTATGTTCCGGTAGTCCGGTACATTTTGTCAACACCTCCACAGGTGGCGGTGGTTATTTATGGGATTTTGGTGATGGTACCACTTCCACACTGGCCAACCCACCCGATCACGTGTACCTGGTAGCCGCAAACTATACGGTAACGCTAACAGCCACCGATATGGGTGCCCCCAAACAGGGTACAGATATAAGGACTCCCTGCGGCTGTGTTTCTACCTATTCAAAAGTTATCCAGGTTTTATCCGGAGCAGGTCCAACGATCGAAACTACCTGTTGCTACGGCACAAGATGCCCCGGAGATACCTCTTCTTTTTGTACCCCTTTGGTTTGTGGAACCTACAATTGGATCGTGGCGAACGGGATTATTATTTCCGGTGCGGGTACAAACTGCATCAAAGTTAAATGGAACGCAGTTTACACTGTTCCTCCCACGGTATCTCTTTCGGTTCCCGGCTGTGTCGCAGCTCCTTGTCCCGGGACAACCACTCTGCATGTCCCCGTTCTTTATCCGAATCTCCCAATAACCGGCCCAAATCCACTTTGTGTTGGAACTGCCGGCAGTTTCTTCCTGCCCTCCATGCCAGGAACATATTATACATGGACTACAACGGCAGCAGCGGGAACTTCTACTTTTAATGATAAGGACCGGAATGTTGCTAACGTAAACATGACCTTCAATGTACCCGGAACGTACCAGATTATTTGCAATTACAACAATCCTTTCGCAGGATGCAGCGGAACCAGTATTTTTACCATTAATGTATTGCCGGTGTTTTCAATTTCCGGCAACGATAAGGCCTGCCAGTATGCAACGGAATCCTATTTCGGCAGTGGCAATGCGACCTGGACGGTTACAGGGCCAGCAGCCGTGACTCCGGTGCCTGCTTTTGGAAATCCGACAAGCATAACATACAATGTTCCTGGTACATACACCATCACAGCAACACCTCCTCCTGGTATTTATTGCAATGTGAATGCGGTAAAAGTTGTTCAGATAGTTGCTGTGCCAATTTTGAATCCGATCACTGGCCCAACACTGGTTTGCCCGAATAAAAATGAGGTTTACAGCGTTTCTTCCAATACCACAGGCAGTCCTTTTGCTTGGTCTGTCATTTCAGGAACAGGAACTGTTCAAACTCAGTTCGGACCTGATCAGAATACTGCGATCATCAAACTGACCGGCGGACCATCCTGGACCATCCAGGTGGTTCAGCAAATAGAGCTCAGCCCGGGTGTTTTCTGTACATCATTGCCTCAAACACTGGTTGTGAATAAATATGGGCCACCTGTATTCACTCCGGCGCCCCCTGCAACTGTCTGTGTTGATGCGGTTACCAGCTTTACCGTTACCGGCCCCACTCCTGTACAGTGGATTGTTACTCCGGCAAACAGGGGCTCGATCATTTCCGGGCAGGGAATGAACACAGTGAATATACGCTGGCATGGACCTCCGACAACTGCAACCGTTACAGCATCCAATTGTGGTGGTTTTGTTTCAACAAATGTGACCATTGTCAATCCGCCAGCAATTTCAGGGATTACGGCAAACGGCCCGAAATATTACTGTCTTCCCGCTATGCCCAGTGGACTGGTCCTTACAACCAATGCCGGACCTTATACTTATGTATGGACAGGCCCCCCCGGATTCGTGCCACCAGGTAACACCAACACAGCGCCGGTACCCAACTCCGTCTTCAGTCCTGTTCCGGGAAGTTTCACCTTTACTGTCACTGTATCCAATGGCATCTGCAGTGTTACAAAGAGTATTACCATTGTAATCGCTGCTCCTCCATGTGACGGAGGCGGAGGAGGAGATCCTCCTTGTACTGTGGACTTCACAATTTCCCCGAATCCTGTTTGCGTTGATCAACCTGCAACATTTACTATTGTTCCGAATGGTTCCGGCTGGTCATACCAGTGGGCGTTTGGAGATGGTTCAACCTCTTTTGAAACGCCAACGCAACATACTTATATAGTTCCGAATACTTATAATGTAACGGTGACAGCTACGCTTGGGACTTGTGTTACCACAAAAGTGCATAGCATCATTGTTAATCCTACACCAACATGTACCATTACCGCTCCGGATACGATGTATTGTCCTGGCAGTTCTGTGTGGCTATACGGTTGTGCGGCAAATTCATATCAATGGTTTAAAGATGGTGCTTCGATATCCGGCGCAACCAACATGAACTACAGTGCAAATCAATATGGTGATTACTGGGTAGAGGTTTCAAATGTGTATTTATGTTACAATACTTCTAATCATATTTTCATCTATGAGAAAGCTTTGCCCACGGCAAAAATCACAGGAGATGGATTGGTTTGTGGCTATGGGGGAGGGGTGGCATCATTCCAGCTTTCCGCCTTCTACAATGCCAACTATTCCTATTCATGGTCAAGCAATCCTACGGGTGCAACATTCAGTCCCAATAACAGCAATGCCAGCTTTTATACTACTGCCAGCATTACGTTACCTGCAGTTTTGCCATATACCTGTGCTTTCATTGTTAAAGTTACCGACACAGTCACAGGTTGCATAAACCATGATACACTTTGTATCACGTTTTACCAGACGCCTCCGTTGAGTTTCAATTTCTACAGTGGTTGCGAAGGAACCCCGTTCACCCTGGCTCCAATCACCCCACCAATAAACCCGGCACTTTATCATTACCAATGGAGTAACGGAAAAACAACACCGACAATAACCGTATCGGTGGCAGGTAATTACAGCCTTACCATCACGGATAAAGTTTCAGGTTGTTCGGCGACAGCATTAGCAGGGATGATCCATCCATTGCCTGATCTGAGCCTTTTCCCGCATGGCTGCGACAGCATCTGCAGCACGGATACCCTGCATTTATATATTCCATTACCATTAAACGCAGTTGCGCCATTTAATACCTATCCCAGCGCTTATCCGCTGATTAAATGGATTGACAATGGAGTGTATGCAACACCGATCGGATACGGACAATACCTTAATTTCAACACCGCTGTTCCGGGGAACCATCAGATTTCAATAGTTGTAGGAACTGTTTATGGTTGTACGGATACTGCAGGCGTCTTTTGTTTGAATGTAAGGAATTGTCCTCCAAACCTGGGACTTGATTTCGGTGATGCACCGGATAATCCTGCAGGTGGATACAATTATCAGACCCTGTTACCCAACGGGGCCCGACATACCATCGTTCCGGGTGTGTTCATGGGCACAAAGATCGATGCAGAGCCCAATGGTCAACCAAACATCCCTGCGAACGGTGATGACATCAATGGCCTCGCCGATGAAGACGGTGTGACCATGCCTTCAGTTATCCAGATCGGGAGCACCTATAGTATCACAGTCACAACTTCTGTTCCAGGGTACCTGGATGCATGGATCGATTATGGTATTGCCGGAAATTGGATCGCTCCCATCGATCATGTCTTTAGTTCAGCACCTGTTCCTGGAGTACTTACTTTTACAGTACCGACAACTGCAACCATGGGGCAATCGTATGCGCGGTTCCGTTTCCGCACTACATCTGGTGCCATAAGTTATAATGGACTGGTAGCTGATGGTGAGGTGGAAGATTATCCGGTGTTCATCAATAAATGCTGCCAGGGAGATACTCTTGACTATGGTGATGCCCCTGACTTACCAACACTCGGATACAATTATCCCACGTTGTTGTCAAGCAATGGAGCGCGACATGTGGTGTGCTCCAATATCCGGCTTGGCGCCCTGATCGATGGTGAAGCCAATGGTCAGCCCAACGCCCTGGCTTTAGGTGATGACCAGGCAGGTCTCCCTGATGAGGATGGCGTGCAGTTTGTCGGAACAATGTATGTTGGAATGCCGGCCAGTATAAAAGTTACTGCTTCGATATCAGGCTTCCTGAATGCCTGGATGGATTTTAACAAAGATGGTGATTGGGCAGATGCCGGAGAACAGATCTTTGTCGATCAGCCACTTGTTGCAGGAGTGAACAACCTGACCTTTAACATACCAGCGACGGCAGTTCAGGGGAATACTTTTATGAGGTTCAGATTTAACACCCTCGGAGGGTTAACCTATTACGGGCTTGCAACGAATGGTGAGGTTGAAGACTACAGGGTTCACGACTGTCCTTACTGGTGGCCGGTACATACCAATCTGAAACACTATATTACCATACCTCACAATTTATCAAGACTCCATCCGGGTGATGTGCTTGGTGTATTCTATCATGATGCCAGTGGCATGCTTGCATGTGGAGGTCTTTCTGAGTTCAATGGAACGGATGACCAGATGATGATTGCCTATGGAGATAATCCGGCTACTCCTGTCAAAGACGGCTTTGTCGTAGGAGAACCAATTTACTGGAAATTATGTTCCGTGGTCAAAGGCGATGCAAACCCGATTGATGTAACATATGACTTTACGTATCCGAGCAGCAACGGGTTATTTACTCAAAACGGCTTGTCTGCACTTTCTGATATCATCGGTTTGAATATGACAGCAGGCGCTACTCCAATTTCAATATGCAGCGGGGATCCGGTCGAGCTTTATGCAAATGCAGGTCCAGGTGAAGGTATAGCCTACAACTGGACTTCACTACCCGAAGGCTTTACTTCGGATGTTCAGTACACTGTTGATCATCCTGCAGTCAATACTACCTATTATGTTCATGCGTTCGATGGGGTATTCGATGCGTATGATACAGTAAAAGTGGCTGTGACCCAGGTAAATCCTCTAGTTGACATTCTGCCGCTCAAAGATGTTACCATACCGAGCGGACAGGGCAACTGCTATAATGCTATTCAGACTATTGCGGTTGCTGGCAATGGTTCAACATTCCTGGTTGAAAGTGGAGGCAGCGCCCAATTTGTTGCCGGTCAGAATGTGAGATTCCTGCCTGGAACAAAGGGTAACCTGGGATCATACCTGCATGCTTACACCACCGCAACCGGACCATATTGCTGCAATGTCGTCGCACCAGTTAAGGATGCCACCGTGGTTGAATCAGCTACGATACTGACGGATGGAAACAAACCATTCTTCAAAGTCTATCCGAACCCGACAACAGGTACTTTCACTTTTGAACTTAACAACGTTGAGGAGTCTTCAAAAGTTACCGTGGAGATTTACGGGATCCTGGGTGAAAGAATTCTGAAGAAGGAATTGTCTGGGATGAAACAACAGGTGTTTGACCTGTCAGGCAGACAGCATGGTGTTTACCTGATCCGAGTACTCAATGGCGCTGAAATGGGAATAACCAAGATTATCAAGCAATAAGTACATCATTTCCTGTCAATTGGTGTCGATGAGTTAAAATGATGACACTGATAAAAATGGATGAGGCTGTTTCAAACTGTTGAGACAGCCTCATTTTTTTCTCATGATTTCATTTCAAATAGAAATTGAAGGGTTAATAAAAAATTGGTATTATCAACTGAATGTAATCATTGAGACGATGATTTTTTGATGAATACGATTTATATCCTTTTTTAAAGGGAATATATCCTTCACAAAGCGGAATTATTACCTATCATTTTTGTATTATTAAGACTAAATAAACATAAATTCGCGGGTAACATAAATATTAACAATTGCAACTGCAACCGACATGAAAAAAGAAATACCCAGTTACATAAAATCAATCAATAATGGAATGGCCTCTTATATAAGGACCCTTAATCGTTTATCTTTATTGACAATAATATTCATATTTTCTTTGTTAACATTAAAGTCGGTTGCCCAGGTATGTTGTCCCGATTTCAGATTACAGGATGCTGTTGAAATCTGCCCGTCCGCCCAAGCCTGTACCTCCGGGCAGGGTAATCAGGTGAATCCAATGGCCGGTTGCAAATTAAGCACGCATACCTATACTGTGTTTCCCAATCTTTTGGGGTATACCTATTCCTGGACAATCACAGGAGGTACCCCGGTAAGTTCTGCAGGTAATCCTGTTGCGATTTCATGGGGGGCCGCTGCAACCGGATATATTACCGTTGTGATCAATGGCGCAACAGGTTGCCATGATTCGATCACCCAGTCAGTCTGTCTTGTTGATGCTCCGACAGCGAATTTCACATCAGTTCCAAATCCTGTATGTGCAGGCGGCCTTGTGCATTTTACAAATACCTCTGCCGGAGGAAGTGATTATTTGTGGGATTTTGGCGATGGGACAACCTCTGACCTTGCCAACCCGCCTGATCATATTTTCCCGGGACCGGGTTTTTATACAGTTATGCTAACTGCAAGCGATAAAGGGCCACATGCTGCGCAACTACCCATCCCTTGCGGTTGCTCAGACACAGCCTCAGTAGTGATACATGTTTTGGCCGGGGTGGGACCGAAAATTGAAACTACCTGCTGTTTTGGCACAAGATGCCCCGGAGATACCTCCTCATTTTGTACCGCCCTGGTTTGTAGTACCTATAACTGGAGTGTTGCAGGGGGAGTAATTATCGCAGGAGTTGGTACCGCCTGTATTAAAGTTAAGTGGAATGCAGTATATACGGTTCCAACTTCAGTTTCCCTGGATGTGCCGGGTTGCCCTGGTGTAACCTGCTCAGGTACAACAACCATACAGGTGCCTGTTTTATATCCTAATCTCCCGATCAGCGGCCCGACGCCATTATGTGTCGGGTCTGGCGGCAGTTACTTTCTTCCTTCCATGCCGGGCACCTATTACACCTGGACCACTACGGCGCCTCCCGGAACGTATACGTTTAATGATGCAGACCGGAATGTTGCCAGTGTGAACCTGACCTTTAACAGTGCCGGAACGTTCCAGGTCATTTGCAATTACAACAATCCACTGTCAGGATGCAGCGGATCGAGTACTTTTACCGTAACCGCCCTCCCTGTATACTCAATCTCCGGTCCTGAAAAGGTTTGTCCTGGTTCAACTGAAAATTATTTTGGAAACGGACCTGCCTCATGGTCGGTTACCGGGCCTGGTGTGCCAACTATTGCTCCATTATCCGGCAATCCTACTGCCATTACATGGAATACACCAGGCTTATACACGATCACTGCCACACCGCCTCCGGGTTTTTATTGTAATGTGAATGCCATTAAAGTCGTCAGGGTGGTTGCCATACCGATTTTGGGCCCGATTACAGGCCCGACCCTGGTTTGCCCGGGTTCAAGACAAGCTTATATCATTACTTCGAACACTTCTGGTGTCCCTTTTACCTGGACGGTATCAGCAGGTGGAACAGTTCAAACGCAGTTTGCCGCTGACCAGAGTAAGGCCATCATGAAGTTGGATGGTGCCGGACCCTGGACCATCAGTGTGGTTCAGCGAATCGAGATAAGTCCGGCCGTATTCTGTTCGTCGCTGCCACAGACACTTGTTGTGAATGCTTATGGGCCTTCTGTTGTTACAGGTTCGTCAACGGTATGTATTGATGCGATTACAACTTATACTGCCACTGGGGCTCTTCCAATAACATGGACCATTACGCCGCCCAACAGGGGTACGATCACATCGGGACAGGGCACAGGTGCTGTAGGAATCGAATGGCATGGACCTCCTTCTGGTGCCACTGTATCCGCATCAAGTTGTGGCGGGCCTGGTTCAATCTCTGTTACGATTGCGACTCCGCCTGCTAACCCAGTCATATCAGCCAGTAACGGAATATTTAATTATTGCCTGCCCAATGTACCGCCAACAGGTTACAAACTGGGTGTCGCTGCCGGGTATGCAACTTACCAGTGGTATGGTCCGGGCGGGATCATCAGCGGAGCTACCAGCCGCTTTTATGCCCCCCCTCCATTTCCAGCGGTTGCCGGTGTGTATGGATATATAGTGGTCGTGACGAATGGTCAATGCTCAGCAAATGATCATTGTCTTATTAACATTGGAACCTGTGGCGGCGGCGGAGGAGGAGGAGGTACACCACCACTTCCATTTAATTGTGCGATTGATTTTACCATAAGCCCATATCCATTGTGTGAAAATGAATCTGCGAATTTTACCGCAACACAAGTGCTGCCGAACGTAACCGACCCGGGTTTTTCATACCAATGGAATTTTGGTGATGGATCCGGATCATTGATATCCCCAACCAGCCATTCTTACGCATTTGCCGGCACATACAATGTTACGTTGACAGCCACACTTGGCTCCTGTGTTGCAACCAAAGTGATCCCGATTACTGTTAACCCTACACCCGCCTGCCTGATATCGGTAAATGATACCATGTTCTGCCCCGGAGGATTTTCAACATTTACCGCTTGCCCCGGAATGGGTTCTTATCAATGGTATAAAGATGGAACCCCGATAAGCGGGGCAACCAGCAGTGGTTACAATGCAAATCACTATGGAAATTACTGGGCAATAGTTACAAATCTTTTTGGATGTGCAAACAAATCGAACGAGATCTTCATCTACGAGAAAGCAATGCCGGCAGCGATAATTACCGGTGAAGGCACTGTTTGTGCAACCGCATGCAGCCTTTCAACATTCCAGCTTTCATCGTTCTTTGACAGTAAATATTCCTATAGCTGGTCAAGTGTTCCGGGTGGCGCGCTCTTTACTCCAAACAATTCCCACCTGAGTTATATCACAAATGCCAGCCTTGCCTTGCCATGCAGCTTGCCTTATACCGCCATGTTCATTGTTAAGGTTACTGATACTATTACCGGTTGTGAGAATATGGATACGCTCTGTGTAACATTTAACGAAACACCTGTATTGAGTGTGCCTTTCTATAGTGGATGCGAAGGGCCAGCGGCAACATTAACTCCCGTGCCAAATAATCCGTTGAAATATCATTATCAGTGGAGTAATGGAAAGACAACCCCGAATATTACAGTATCTGCGGCTGGTAACTACGGTTTAACCATTACCGACAAAATATCAGGGTGCACGGCATCTGTGCTTGCTGCCACGATTTTTCCACTGCCGGATTTAAGCCTGTTCCCGCGGGGGTGCGACACGATATGCGATACAGCTACATTCCATTTCTATATTCCATTGCCGCTTGACGCAGCACCACCTTTTAACACATACTCCAGTGCGTATCCTGTCATTCAATGGATTGACAATGGTAACTATTCAACGCCGGTTGGATTGGGACAAACCTTATCCTTTATTCCGGGCAGCCTTGGGAATCATCAGATTTCGGTTGTTGTCGAAACCGCCCATACCTGCCGTGATACTGCCGGTGTTTTTTGTTTGAATGTAAAGCACTGTGAACCAGTTCCCGGCATGGATTTTGGTGATGCACCCGACAACCTTGAAACCATGATGGACTACCCCACGTTACTTGCCAGCAATGGGGCCAGGCACATCATCGTGCCTGGTGTTTACCTGGGTTCGAAAGTGGATCCTGAACCGGATGGACAGCCCAGTGTCGGCGCAAACTGCGACGACAATGATTGTGTTTATCCATCCCTCGGCGATGATGAAGATGGTGTTACCATACCGGCAACGGTGCTGATCGGAGGGACCGTGAATATTACTGTTACGGCCTCGGTTGCAGGATATCTTGACGCGTGGATCGACTTCAATATGGATGGAGATTGGGCGGATGCCGGCGAACATGTCTTTACCACGCTTCCATTGACCGCCGGTCCCAACGCACTTTCATTCGTGGTACCTGCCGGATCGGGTGTTGGTCAATCCTATGCCCGCTTCAGGTTCCGGCTGGCCAATACGGCACTTTCCTATAATGGTCTTGCAACCAGTGGCGAGGTGGAAGATTACCCTGTTTATATTGATAGTTGCACAGGGTGTCATGGGCTTGACTTTGGTGATGCCCCTGATAACACACCGATTGGTTATCATTATCCAACCTTGCTTTCCAGCAACGGAGCACGCCATATAATCAATCCCGGTATTCATCTGGGAGCGCTGATCGATGCCGAACCAGATGGTCAGCCAAATGCTACGGCAACGGGTGATGATTTGGCAGGCTTTGCTGACGAGGATGGTGTACTGTTCACTGGAACCATGTATGTCGGACAGCTTGCCCATGTCGATGTAACTGCTTCAGTACCCGGATTTCTCAATGCCTGGATGGATTTCAGTAAAAATGGAGACTGGGCGGGCGCCGGAGAACAGATCTTTACCAACAAGCCATTGGTCGCCGGTGTAAACCACGTTTCTTTTTTGATTCCAATGACGGCTCAATATGGTTTTACCCGTGCAAGATTCAGATTTAACACCGTTGGTGGATTAAACTATTTCGGTCTTGCCCTGGATGGTGAAGTTGAAGATTACAAGGTTCTTGAATGTCCTTATTGGGTGACCACCTATACTCCAATTGATCATTGTATTACACTTCCCGGTAACCTGGGAAATATTACTCCGGGAGATGTGATCGGGGTATTCTATCATGACGACAACGGCGTATTGGCATGTGGCGGAATGACGGAGTACACCGGTACCGGCAACCAGGTTTTGATAGCATACGGGGATAATCCGGCTACTCCTATCAAGGATGGTTTTGCCGTCAATGAGGTCTTTGACTGGAGATTATGTTCTGAGGTCGCAGGTTATGTAGACCCGATTTATGTCACCTATGATCAAACCTATCCCTCTCATAATGGAGTATTTACACCAAATGGCGTTTCAGCGCTGACTGACATCACCGGTTTACATGTCACAGTCGGCGCATCGCCTGCAGCGATCTGCAGCGGGGATGGTGTTCAGCTTCATGCGGATGCTGGCAATGCCCAGGGCGTAGCCTTCACCTGGACTTCATTACCAGGTGGCTTTTCATCCGGTGATCAAAACCCTGCTGCCTATCCCCTGGTGAATACAACCTATTTTGTTGAAGCATCCGATGGCGTATTCCATGCCTATGATACAGTAAAAGTGACTGTTACCGAGGTTAATCCTTTGGTTGACATCCTGCCGCTCAACAACGTTACCATACCGGTCGGACAGGGTAACTGCTATAATGCTATACAAACTATCGCAGTTGCTGGCAGTGGGACAACATTCCTAGTTGAAAGTGGCGGCAGCGCTCAGTTTGTTGCCGGCCAGAATGTGAGATTCCTGCCTGGAACCAAAGGTAACCTGGGATCATACCTGCATGCTTATACCACCGCAACCGGACCATATTGCTGCAGTGTCGTGGCACCAGTTAAGGATGCCACCGTGGTTGAATCAGCTACGATATTGACAGATGGAAACAAACCATTTTACAAAGTCTATCCGAACCCGACTACAGGTACTTTCACTTTAGAACTTAACAACGTTGAGGAGTCTTCAATAATTTCCGTGGAGATCTACGGGATCCTCGGTGAAAGAATACTGAATAAGGAAATGTCTGGTTTAAAACAACAGGTGTTTGACCTGTCAGGCAGACAGCATGGTGTTTACCTGATCCGTGTGATCAATGGCGCTGAAATGGGAATAACAAAGATTATCAAGCAATAAGTGTTAATTGAATAAGTTGCTTTCTTTTTTAAACCCTCTTCAACCCAGCTATGCTGTGAAAGGGTACCTTTGCAGGAAAAATATCAGAAACTGAAAATAATGGAGGTCCAAAAGAAAATCACCCTTTCAGGATTGCGTAAACTCATCAAGCTGTATAGTTATATAAAGCCATACAAATTTGAATATGGCCTGGGTATGCTTTTCCTGCTTGGGTCGAGCGGGGCCAGCCTGATCTTCCCGAAATTATTGGGTGAATTGGTCGATCTGGGAAACCAGGGAAAGCTTGCCAATGAAATTAACCGTATTGCCTTGATTCTGATTGCAGTGCTTCTTGCTCAATCTGTTTTTTCCTACTTTCGCATATACCTGTTCGTTCATGTGGCTGAGAAGACCTTGGCCGATCTGCGGCAAAGCACTTTTAACCATCTGATCCGCCTTCCGATGACTTTCTTTCAGCATCGAAGGGTCGGGGAACTCAACAGCAGGATATCCTCCGACATCACCTTGTTGCAGGATGCCCTGACAAGCACCCTTGCTGAATTCCTTCGACAACTGATCATCATCATCGGCGGAGTCAGCCTGCTGATGTTCACTTCTTTTAAACTGACTGTTTTCATGCTGGCCATCGTACCGGCAATCATGATCATGGTGGTTTTTTTCGGAAAGTATATCCGTAAATTAAGCAAACAGGCTCAAAGCCAGGTTGCCGATTCAAATACCATCGTGGAGGAGACCTTGCAGGGTATTCAAAGTGTGAAAGCATTTACTAACGAATTTTTTGAAATGGCCAGATATCGTGGTAAGACTATTGAGATTGCTCAAACAGGCATTAAAAATGGCAAACTGCGTGGGGCATTTTCATCATTTACTATCCTTGGGCTCTTTGGCGCCATGGTTGCGGTAATTTGGAAAGGGTCGGCGTTGCTGGCTGCCGGGGAACTCGCTACCGGTGAATTATTTTCATTCGTGATCTATTCGATGTTTATCGGTGGTACCATCGGAGGCATGGCGGATGTGTTCTCCCGGGTCCAGAAATTCATCGGTGCCACCGAAGACCTGCTCGAGATTTTTAATGAACCTGAAGAGCAGATAGAAACAATTATCCAACTCTCCACAGATGAGATGCTGCATGGGGGAATTCGATTTAGCCACGTCTCTTTTCACTATCCGGGGCGCCAGGAGATGCAGGTACTTTCTGATGTGAGTATAAGCATTAAACCTGATACCCTCATTGCATTGGTTGGCCCGAGTGGTGCCGGAAAATCGACCTTTGTTTCCCTTTTATTGCGGCTTTACGACCCGGATTCAGGCCAGATTCTCTTCGATGAGCGGCAGAGCCGGCTGATGTCCCTTTCTGCCTTGCGCAGCCAGATGGCGGTTGTTCCCCAGGATATTTTTCTTTTTGGCGGCACCATTCGTGAGAATATTGCTTACGGAAAACCCGGGGCTACAAACGATATGATTAAAAATGCTGCCATAAAAGCGAATGCGTGGGAATTTATTTCTTTGTTTCCCGATGGGTTGGATACATTTGTGGGTGAGCGTGGCACCCAACTGTCTGGCGGACAACGTCAACGCATTGCCATTGCCCGTGCAGTGCTGAAGGATCCAAAGATCCTCATTCTCGATGAAGCCACATCCTCGCTCGATTCAGAATCAGAACGGCTGGTACAGGATGCACTGGAAAAGTTGATGAAAGGACGAACTTCCATCGTTATTGCCCACCGGCTTTCCACCATCCGCCAGGCAGACCATATCCTTGTACTCAACAATGGACGTATCGTCGAACAGGGAACACATGAACAGCTGATCATGGTTGCCGACGGTTTGTACAGGAACCTGAGCGAACTGCAGTTTGCCTGACCTCTGCAAAACAGGTCCCTGGTAAAATCCGGTTTTTAACCTGAGCTAACCTTACAATTGCGATTTTCATCGATTTTCTATAAAAAACAACCAGGTCGGTTGTATTTTTACATTTCCAAATAACGTCATGTTTCTGTTCAGGAGGAAGTTTGCAAGGAGATATCAGATCGAAAATTTATATTAAAAAACCTGCATTAAAATGAGAGCAAACCTGCTTATGGAATGTTTGCTGATATCACTCACCCCATTGCTGCTTCTTTTCTCATCAACTGTGAAGGCTCAGGAAGTAAACCCTGAAATGGTTTTTGTTGAAGGTGGAAAATTCAAGATGGGTTCCAACGTCGGTGGAACAGATGAACATCCGGTACACTTGGTAGTGGTGAATGATTTTTATATTGGGAAATATGAAGTCACCCAGAGACAATGGAGGCTGATCATGGACCAGGATACCAACAAGTGCTACTTTGAAGGTTGCGACAGTTGCCCGGTTGAACGCGTGAGTTGGTTCAATGTGATGGAATTTATTGACCGGCTCAATCAGAAAACACAGATGAATTACCGCCTTCCAACGGAATCGGAATGGGAATACGCTGCAAGGGGAGGAATGCATTCCAAAGGATATAAATACAGTGGGAGCGATGTGGATATCACGGTAGGCTGGAAAGTTGGGACTTCCAATGCAAGGACCCACCCGGTTGGCAGGAAAAATCCAAATGAATTGGGGATATTTGATATGACCGGCAATGTGTTTGAATGGTGTTCAGACTGGTATTCGTCAACGTGGTACGCGATTTCACCACAAACGAACCCAACCGGCCCGGATGAGGGAAACTTTCGCGTAATCCGCGGTGGAAGCTGGTTTTATGACCATGCAGGTTTACGGGTAACAGATCGTGAAAGCGCTAATCCATCCTTCAGATATGGATATGTCGGGTTCCGGTTATCCAGGTCGCCTTCAAAAATTCCATAACCATATTTGTACCCGGTTTTGCTGCACTACAGCAATGAATTTCAATGACGAAGATCATCCAGGTCAGATAAAATCAAGTGACTTTATTACCATGATTTTATTTTGTCCCCTTATCTTAAAATGACTTTTTATTGCCATGGTCCATAGCGCATTAAAACAACTCCACCTGCTTTTTCCTTCCTGCGATGGTTGTGTCCCCGGCGGAATAACGCTCATGATATTAAAGTAATATCATTTGAGGCTGCAAGAGGATCTCCCCGGGTTTCTTTCCGATATCGCCTTCGCCAACCATTGCTAAATTCCCACCGGTTATCAGGTAATATATACCGACTGCCAATTCTCCCTTTTCTTCCCCTTTCTCACGACTTATATTTGTTTCATTACAAAACGTGAACCGTAAGTAAAGATATCGTAAATCAAATCCCTGATCATGAAAACAATTACTTTTCTTTCAGCAATCCTGCTTATTGCAGATGTATTGTTTGCCCAGATTATCCATATCCCGGCCGATTACGCCACCATCCAACAGGGTATCAATGCTGCAAACTCCGGTGATACGGTATTGGTAAGTCCTGGAACTTATCAGGAAAATATCAATTTCAACGGAAAAATGATCACGGTGGCTTCCCTGTTCCTTACCTCGCAGGATCCTTATTATATATTACATACCTTGATTGACGGGCAACAACAGGGAATCGTGGTGACCTTTGGAAATGCAGAGGATTCTACATCCATATTGTCGGGGTTCACGATTACAAATGGTGGAAATGTAAATTATTTGATGATGGGGGGAGGCATTCATTGCTATACTGCGAGCCCAAAACTCACCAATTTAATCATCACGGGCAATTCGGTCAATTTTCAGGGTCCGTATAATAACTGGGGTGGAGGAATAAGTTGTACTTCTTATTCCAGTCCAATATTACTTAATGTTAAGATTACCGGCAATCATTCCAACTATGGCGGAGGATTAAAGTGTGATTATTACTCAAACCCGGTCCTCTCAAATGTATCGATCTCCGATAACAGTGCTTCTGCATCAGGGGGAGGAATATACTGTGATGAGACCTCGCGTCCTGTATTTGACAGTATCAACCTTTGTAATATATTTTTTAATTCGGCATCTGATGGTAATGATATTTATTCAAATGCTTTCCTTGATGTAATTGTGGATACCTTCTCCGTGCTCAACCCCACAGAATATTATGCCTCACCGTTTGCCAACTTTTCCTTCGATATCCGGCATGGAAATTTATTACCGGTAAATGCCGACCTGTTTGTTTCACCTTCAGGAAACAATAGTAACAGTGGTCTAACCGCATCAGATCCGTTGAAGACCATTCATCATGCCATAGCGATCATGTCTGCCGACAGTTTACATCCACATACCATCCATATGCTGGAAGGGAAGTATAGTCCAACCACCAACAACGAAATCTTCCCCATTCTTCTTCCCGCTTTCATGAGCCTTGCCGGGGTGTCTGATACCTCCGTCATCCTTGATGCGGAAAATTCTTCAAGGGTCCTCAAAGTTGTTAACAACACATCTTCACATATTTCGGGGATGACCATCACCCGGGGATCAATTTCCGGCGAAAACGGAGGTGGGGTTTTTTGCAGCAATTCAAACCCTGTTTTTGAGCATGTGATCATAACAGGCAATTCCGCTCAAAGAACTTTTACCGGATGGTGGGGTGTGGAATTTTGGTATGGCGGGTTTGGTGGGGGAATTTACTTTGAGAATTCCAGTCCCAAACTGCAGCATGTTCAAATTACCCATAATACCGCCAGTTATGGCGGTGGGATTGCATATTCCGGAAGCATTCCAACCCTGGAAGATATTGAGATTGCTGACAATTTTGCTCAAATTGCTTATGGTTGGTGGTATGGAAGCGATGGCGGGTTCGGTGGTGGTATGTACTTCACTAACTCCAGCCCTAAGCTGCATCGCATCAAAGTGACTCAAAATACAGCTAATTCCGGAGGTGGAATCTCATATTCAGGGAGCAATCCGAATCTGGGAGAAGTTACGGTAACTTACAATAAAGCTGCATCACGAGGTGGCGGGATTCTTTTTGGCGGGTCTGGCGGGGTTTTCGACAGTATTAACCGTTGCAATATCTATTTCAATATAGCACCCGAAGGCCGTGACCTGTATTCGGATTCGTACGTTAAAGTGGTTGCCGACACATTCACCGTGCAGCATCCAACAGCCTATTATGCCGAACCGTTCAATAATTTCTCTTTTAATGTCCTGCATGGAAAGATTCCGCAGGTAGATGCCGACCTTTTTGTCTCAGCTTATGGGGATAATGCCAACAGTGGACTTTCAGACACTGTTCCGCTAAGAAATATCAGCTATGCATTCCCCTTCCTCCGTGCCGACAGTTTGCATCACCATACCATTCATATGCTTGTAGGATGGTATAATTACTGGAGTACGAGCGAAACTTATCCGATCATGATTCCTGATTACATTGACCTTGCCGGAATAAATACCAGAAATGTACTGGTTTACGGTAACGATACATCGGAAATCTTTCTTTTCAGGAACAACACATCATCCCATCTTTCAGGTATGACAATCGGGGGAGGAAAAAATAGCGGCGTCGTATGCCTCCATTCAAGTCCCATCCTGGAAAATTTATATATTTCGTACAATTCAGGTAACAAGGGCGGAGGCGTGAATTGTGATCAATCAAGTCCGACCCTGCGAAATGTAACAATTACAAACAATTCGGCTATTGATTTTGATTGGTCACTGGGGAATGGTGGCGGAATTTATTGCGGCGCCAATTCAAACCCTGTCCTGGAAAATTCAACGATCAGTTACAACCAGGCTTCTTCCGGGGGAGGAATTTACTGCGGGATCAATTCCAGTCCCATTCTGAAAAATACTGTTTTATCTCACAATTCAGCTGTTGCATCTGGTGGTGGTGCCTGCATTGACAATTTTTCCGGTGCATTATTTGACAGTGTAAAGGTTTTTGGAAATTCAGCTTTCTATGGAGGTGGGGTTGGCTGTTTGCCGAATGCAATGCCAACTTTGAAAAATGTGTTCATTACGAGCAACACTGCTGAATATGGTGGTGGAATGAGTTGTACCAACAGTAATTCCGGGTTATTGACAAATGATTTCATTTCCGGAAATACTGCATCCCGGCAAGGTGGCGGGATCTTTTTTGATGGACAATTCTCGGTTTTTGACAGCATCAACCGCTGCAATATTTATTTTAATGAAGCACCGGAAGGTCGTGATTTATATTCAGCAACGAAAATCAAAGTGGTTGCAGATACCTTCTCTGTATTGCATCCAACTGCCTACTATGCAGAACCGATAGACAATTTCACTTTTAATATCCTCCACGGGAAAATTGCACAGGCTGATGCCGACCTGTATGTTTCCCCAGCCGGGAATAATGCCAACAGCGGCATCACCGCCGGCAAGCCGCTGAAAACCATTCAGCATGCCAATGCAATTATGCGGGCCGACAGCAGCCATCATTACAGGATTCATCTTGCCGATGGCCGGTATAGTCCTTATACCAACAATGAACCTTTCCCGCTTAAGATCATTAATTACATCGACCTCCAGGGCACCGACGCCAATAACGTCATCCTCGATGCCGAAGGAAAAGCAAGGGTTGTTGTGTTTAATAACAATTCAACCTCGCACCTTTCTGGCATTACCATCACAGGGGGATCGGTTACCAATGAAAATGGTGGTGGTATATTGTTTACCAATTCAAGTCCCACCCTCGAAAATATGACTATTACCGGTAATATTGCTGCGTCAGGTGGCGGAATTTTGTGCAATGTGAGTTCCAGTCCGAAATTTCAAAATGTCATCATTTCCGGTAATAATGCTTCTTTATCAGGCGGAGGAATTGAATGTCATTCCACCTCCAGCCCGACCTTTGAAAATGTTAGCATTACAGATAATTCAGCTCCACGTGGAGGCGGAATCGGTTGTTATGATGTTGCTGCACCTGTTTTTAAAAACGTGAACATAACGGGAAATTCAGCCTTTGATGGTGGTGGTATCATCATTTCGGGTTCCGGAGATATTAGTTTCTGGCCCCTGGTTAAAATTGAAAACGGAACAATCTCTGGAAATTTTGCAACGAGGGGTGGCGGATTGTATTGCGAAAATTCAAAACTGACAGGCATCGATCTGGCAATCACCGACAACGAAGCTACGTGGGGTGGAGGCTTTTTCCTGAACAGTTCGAGGCCCACACTCAGAAACATGACCCTTGCCGGAAATAAGGCCGACAGTGCCGGAGGGGGCATTTATAGCCGCAGCGATAATAAATTTACAATGTCAAAAATAGTGAACAGCGTTCTCTGGAATAATCTTCCCCAGGAAGTCTATTTCAGTCAAAGTTATAATATGAATGCAATGATAATTTCTTATTCCGACCTCAAAGGAGGACAAGGAAGTATTATTACCTCAGGGATGGATACGGTCGTATGGCAGGAAGGAAACATCCCAGCTGATCCATTATTTGTCGGCGGTGGTGCCTATCCCTATTCATTCATGGCGGGCTCGCCTTGCCGCGATGCAGGCATGCCTGATACGACCGGGCTCCGACTTCCATTGACCGACCTTGCTGGCGGCCCCAGGATATGGAATGAGCGGGTCGATATGGGCGGGTATGAGTGGAATAACGTGGGTATTGGGGATTTACGTACTACGAATTACGATTTGCGAATTACCAGTTATCCAAATCCTTTTTCTGACCAAACAACATTCTCCTATGAGGTGCCTGAATCCTCAAGGGTAACCCTTCAGGTATTCAATAGCATCGGGCTTTTGGTAGCTGATCTGGTGAATACCACTCAACCCAAGGGAACATATAAAATTGAATGGAATGCTGGCGGACTGCAGGCAGGAGTATACTTTTACCGGGTTCAGGCCGGGAAACTGGCAGGGGGAGGGAAATTGGTGAAACTATAGTGTGTAAATTCCAATTTCGTCACGGCATTTCGGGCAAAGATGCTGATCTTTCAGGTCTATGTCTTCCACATAGGTGCTTGAACGCATGACACAGGTTGGATGATGGCAATGGATCAGCCCAAGCGTATGTCCGAGTTCATGAATTACCTCCTTCCTGAAACGATCCAATACAAAACGGCTGTCTTCAATCATTCCGTATCGTTCGTTGCTAAACCGGTAGAGTGAAGCAATTCCAGACCGGCCTCCTAAATAGGCCTGTCCGAAGATAAAAGTAAGGATGGGAATAAAAAGGTCGACGTTAAATAATCCAAGAGTTTTTGAATAATCAGGAACAACCATGGAATCGACCTGTCTCAGCAATGAGTTCCCATCGTATTGCCTGCGTGCCGCATCATAAAAATCACTCAGATCGATATGCCCTTCCTTTAACAAAACCGGAGTGGAAAACTCCTGTTTCACCGCGTCTGCGGTCATTTCAAGAAGATCTTTCTCGAAGTATCCAAAGGAGATTAAGGCGATGTTTTGCAGATTCATCAGACACTATTGTTGGTCTGCGGGTTTTAAATCATATTTTTTGATTTTATGATAAAGTGTCACCCGGTCGACTTTTAATGCCTTTGCTGTACGGGAAATATTCCAATTATATTTATGGAGGACCTGGAGTATAAAGGCTCTTTCGAAATCATCAAGGCTTTCAGTGGAGTTGGTCACAATCGTTTTTTCAAGGGGGAGGTCTTTCAACCCGATTTTCTTGCCATCTCCAACAACGATAGCCCGTTCAACCATGTTCTCAAGCTCACGGATATTCCCGGGAAAACTGAAATCCTGCAATCGTTTTAAAGCCGTTTGATCTATTGGGATCGGAGGTTTGTTCATGGAGGTGCAATACTTTTTAATGAAATAATCGACAAGCAGGGGGATGTCAGTTTTACGTTCTCTCAATGGTGGAATATGAATGTTTACTACGTTGAGCCTGTAAAAAAGATCTTCTCTGAAGGTTCCATTTTCCACCATCATTTTCAAATCCTTGTTTGTTGCACAGATTACCCTGAAGTCGGAGGTGATTTCCTTGTTTCCGCCAACCCGGATAAACGTTTTCGACTCAAGCACCCTCAGCAGTTCAACTTGCATTTTTGTAGAAATGGTGGCGATTTCATCCAGGAAGATCGACCCGCTGTCGGCCATTTCAAACCGCCCTTTGCGATTGTACATGGCTCCGGTGAAAGCTCCTTTTTCATGGCCGAATAACTCGCTTTCGAGCAGGCTTTCGGTCAATGCCCCGCAATGGACACTTACAAAGGGAAAAAATTTCCTGGGTGAATTGGCATGAATGGCCCTGGCGACGAGTTCTTTTCCGGTGCCACTCTCGCCGGTAATGATCACGGAGGAATTGGTTTGTGCGACACTCTCAATTTCCCCAAGCACAATTCTCATGGCTTCACTGTTCCCGATCAGGTCTTCCACATTCTCCAGTGCGACCACCTTGTTTTTTAAGGTTTCATTTTCTTCAGATAAAGAAATTTGTTTGGTAGCGTTCCGGATCAAATGTGTTAAATCATCCGGATCAAAGGGTTTTGTGACATAATCAAAGGCACCGTCCTTCAGCGCCTTAACAGCAGTATCAACCGTTGCAAATGCGGTCATGACAATGACAATGGAATCTTTTTTCAACGCCTTTATCCTGCGGAGCATCTCAAGTCCATCCATTCCTGGCATTTTAATATCAGCAAGAATGATATCAAACTGGTCGGATTCAAGCATGGTCAATGCTTTCTTTGCATTTTCGGCGCATTCAACACGATATCCGTCTTCAATAAACCAGTTGAAAAGCGAATCTCTTACAGATTCTTCATCGTCCACAATCAGTATGGAAATTTTTTTCGCCATCAGGTTTTCTCCTTAATTTTTTATCAAAGGTAACGTAACTGAAATGGTCGTACCATGCCCAAGTTCAGATTTGACGAGTATTTTCCCTTTGTGGTTCTGAACAATTCCATGAACAATGGCCAGCCCTAATCCGATGCCGCTGGCATCCTGTTTTGTCGAAAAGAATGGTTCAAAAATGTGCGGAATATCTTCCGCGGCAATACCCAGTCCGTTATCAATAATTTCAAAGTTAACTGTTTCATCATCATTATTTTTGGTCTTGATCTGGATCTCCCCGTTTTCAAGTACCGCTTCGGAGGCATTTACGATCATTGCCACACATGCCTGCTTGATCTGGTTCGGGCTGCAGTATATCAGATCGGACCTGGCAGAAAGATCTGCAATGAAACTGATATTGGCAATTTTTATCGGATGGATCATCAAATCATAGGTATCCTGGAGTATGTCATGCAGATGCCTGGGCTCAAAATCATCCTGATCTTTTCTTGAAAAATCCAGCAGGCTTTTAACGATGTCTCCGCACCGTTTTGTTTCATTTTCTATCAGCTTTAAATGTTTGAGCATCGAATCCTTTTTAGCATCGTTCAATTCGGGGTTGCTCAATTGCTTATAGAGTAGTTTTGTGTAAATCAGGATTCCCGACAAGGGGTTATTGATCTCGTGGGCAACGGAAGAGGATAACTTTCCAAGCGAGGCCAGCCTCTCCACATGCATCAGTTCATTTTGCGCTGCACCCAATTCCTCCGACTTTTTCTGAACTTTGTATTCAAGTTGCTGCGACCAGTTTTCCAGCTCGTTCGTTGCTGCTTCAAGGTTATCAAGCATTTCATTGAATGCTTTGGAAACCATCCTCATATCGTCCAGCTGATTGGGCTTAATTTCAACCCGGGTGCTTTTATCTCCGTTGGCAACAGCAATGCTCGCTTTGATCAATGCGTTTAAGGGGTCTTTGATGCGCCTTCTCGTAAATAAAATTAAAAATGAAAAAAGAAACAATGTAATGAAAATGGCAAGTAAATAAAATTCGATGGACGACTTTTTTACAGCCCTATCGAGCTCTTCCAGGGGAATTTTAATGATCAGTGAACCAAGCACTACATCAGTTGCCTTATGTGCATGACATGAACTGGCATAGCACGACTTTTCATTCAGGATAGGCGATCGGATCAACAGGTGCCGGCTCCGGTTATCATTTTGAATCATCTTGCAATCACTGTTTACATCGATGATTTTATAGGAAGTGTTTTTGCCGGGAAACATTGACCTGATGTTGGCATGGCAGCTGATACAATTGGGGTTGCTGTGGCTGCGGCTTGTATCAGAGGCAATGGATGAATAAACCAGGTAATCTTCATTATCATACATGTTCACTTCGTCGATTCCCGGCAGGGTGTTGATAATATCAAGCGTGAACTGGAGTGAACTTTTATTGTTCTCCAGCATGGAATGATACAACGCGCCCTCAACGATGGAGCCGATGTTGCTGCCACTCTGCCGGATGACCGTATTCAGGTACTGCTCATTGACCGATCTGAAGATGATGCTGAAGGATACAAAAAGGAAAACAGATAAAATAGTGATCGCCAATACAACACGGCCATAAATCGAAGATCGGAATTTAACATACTTTTTATAAATTCCATTCCCATTGCTGTTCGGTTGTTTTTTCCTTAAAAACATGGCATCACATTGTTTGGAATATGAACTAAATACTGAGGATCAACAAGTAACTTTTGATTGCAAATTACAAAAAAACTGGTGGAAATACACCAGTTTTAAATTTATATTTTCAGGTCGGATGTCCGATATATATGGTAAGGTGAATTGCAATATTTGTCCCTGGTGCACTTAGAGCTTGTTTCGCTAACATTGTGGTTCAATGATTTAACTTATTGCCACCAATGGACGCAAAATTTTTTATAAATGGCACAAAGACTTTTCAACCTTCTGTCACACGGGCAAACGATAGAGGTTTAAAAATTCTTTCTGGAAATCCTTCCATATTTCCTCGGGCAAGGATGCCAGTGTGTGATCGGATAATTCGCCTCCATCCTGCAAAACAACCATGGATGTTTCCGGTGAGCAGGATTTCATGGTCGTTGCCAGGAAATCCTTGAATCGGAGTAGTTCATTGGCAGACCAGTTTGTTGCATCATCGGCAAAATAACATGATTTTATCTCCGCGATCCAGTTGGTGGGTTTAATCTTATAAATCCATCCTTTGCCATATGGATCTTCATTCAGCACTTCAGTGCGTTCACTCAGCAGGGAGTTCGTACTCAGGATTTTCCCTGAAACTGGTGAGAAAATGCTGAGCAATTTGCCGTTCTGATCTATTTCAGTCAGCAATTCCCCTTTGCTGATCATCTCACCGGGCTTTTTAAGGCTGGTGAATTTCACCTCTCCGGTAATATGCAGTAAAAGATCATCAAGCCCGATTGCAGCGGCTCCTGACTTTTCCATATACATCCACGTGTGGTTGTTGCTGTAAAACAATCCCTGCGGAATTTTCAGCATGCTGGCTGAAAGGATACCCAGTGCTTTTTGAATCCGGGTGCCAATTTTTACCTGTTTGTTCAATGCGATCGAAAAAGGGACCAGCAAGGCCAGGAAAGCGATGATAATGAGATATTCCAACCCCTTGGTTGCGAAAATATCGTAATAACTGAATCCGTCCATAATTTTATTTATTTGTTTTCATTAACCCATGATGGTGAATCACGCAATACTGGCATGCGTTGAATGACCCACCTGAAAATCCATATTTCTGTAAATATCACGGCCAGGGTAACGGTAAATTCCATCCATGACGGAACATATCGAATGGCCATATCCCACCTGAACCCGATAACCGTGACATTTAACCTGTTTAAAATGACGCCTGCCATGGTGATGATGGCTGCAATTTTAATTAGTTTAATATTATTGGTCCTGTAACTGATGAAGAACAGGATCATTGGAAAAAGGACAAACCCGAGCATTTCAAGCAGGAACCAATACCCCATCGGGGTGTTGAGAAGATCCCAGTTTTGCCCGTGAATAAAGACAAGCAATTGAAGGAAAAAATAAGCAAACATGGCACCTGCACAGATCTTGGATAACCCGCGTATGATGTCTTTCTGTGCCTGATGATTTTTTTCACTGATCTGCGCGAAAAAAACCTTGTGGCTGATGGATCCTTCAAAAATGACCATGGATAACCCGGCGAAAATACTGGATACCAAAAACATGATTGGAATAAATTCCGAATACCACAGCGGATGTATCTTATCTTTGGCCATGAGGTAAAGCGCACCCAATCCCGATTGATGAAGGGTCGACAGGGTGATTCCAAAAATAACAGCAGCAATGGTCATCCCTGAAAGGATTTTTCGGGCTCGTCTTGCCCCAAGCCATTCTGCCACAGCTGGTGAAAATTCAATCAATTCGGCAATCATGTATAAAAGAAAATGCCACGCCACCAGGAAAAGAACAGAACTGGTACCAAAACCGTTCCCGATAATAGGGTTGATCACATGCCATGGCCGCCCCAGATCGAGAAGGAGCGCCCCGGCATAGAACACATAGGCGAGAAAACCATTCAAAACGGTAACTCTGACGATTGAATGGTACTTGCGCATATTCAGAATATAAACCATGAACGTAAGTACATAGGCCCCGCCGGCAAAAGCTACTCCGGTGACCACATCGAAACCAATCCATAATCCCCACGGGATCTCCTGCGTCAGGTTTGTAATAGAGCCGATTCCCTTCCAGAAACGGATGATAATTAACACCAATCCCAAAAGCATGACCGGAATCGAAATAATGTTAAAAGGCGTCAGCCACTTTCCTTTGGGCCTGAATTCGCTTACCAGGAATTTCCACATGGAATTCCCATCGCGGTCACCGATGATCTGAGGACTGTTACTCATCTTCTTTCTCTTCGTTAAGGTGACTGTCTTTTGTGGATTGATGGATTCCCAGTAACAATGCCGGTACAAGCACAAATACGGAAGGAACGGTGTAGAGAAATCCTTTTGTCAGTGCGGGGTAAGAAGACTGCTGAAGGTTTGTATTCATCCCCAATTCTTCAAAAGGAACCGGCGAAAGGTACAACCATCCCGTACCACCCGCGGCATGTTCTCCATAGATTTGATCGACATACAACCCTGGCTTTTCTGAAATTCTGCGATGTCCTTCTTTGATCAGGTCCCTGCGCTTTCCATATAGCAGTGCTTCATTGGGGCAATTGAAGGCACAGGCAGGGCTTTCTCCGGTTTTCAGCCTTTCAAAGCACATGTCGCATTTTTGAATTTTCGGGTTTGCACTGTGAAATTCAAATTTCGGCATGTCCCAGGGGCAGGAAACCATGCAGTAACGGCATCCCATGCATTTATTGCCATCCCAGGTAACCGGTCCCATTTTTGTTTTATGCATGGCTTGCGTTAAACATGCAGCGACACAGGCCGGTTCATTGCAATGCATGCATTGCCGTTTTATAAAAACTTCCCCTTTAGATGTTTTATACTTGTTAACAACGGTGTTACAGGTTTCATCTGTTTTACGCACGGCTGCGATCTTATTTGAGGGCAGAGGTTCCGGTAAATGATGCGCCTCCTCGCAGTCATATTCACATCCACGGCAACCCTTGCAACGGGTTGAATCGTAAAGGATGCCGTAGAATTCCACATCATTTTTGCCTTTGGAAGCGGCAATCGTATCTTTCCCAATGGCCAGTGTCATCCCAGTGACGCCCAACACTTTTAAAAAGCCTCTTCGGTTAAGTCCCATGATTCAACATTTTTTATATAAAACCACCTCTCCCGAACCCTATCGTCTAAGAAAGGGAATACTCCCGTCTCCCATGGGAGACGGGGTTGGGGGATGAGATAAAGTTATCTTGCGTTGTCAATAAATTTTGTCTGAAAATCTTCCCAAACCTCAGGTCCCAGATCTGCAAGCAAGTTGTCTTTCAATACACCACCATCCTGGAGCACAACAGTGGCAAATTCAGGAGTGGTGATCTTTGCCATAAAGGATGCCAGGAAATCTTTTAGCCTTGAAAATTCTCCTTTTAACCAGGTTGTATATTTTTCAGACATATTAAGAAATTGGATTTCACGCATCCAGTTTGCAGGCTCGATCGTGTATACCCAGCCATCCGTATAAGGTGCGGAGTTAAGGAATGTGGAATTGGTAACCACCGCTTTATTATGCGTGGTAATCGTACCGGATACAGGAGCGTAAACCTTCAATTGCTTTCCTTTCTGAACCAGGGTGAGCAACCAATCTCCTTTTTTTATCTTGTCTCCGGCATTTTTCAATTCGATTCGTGTGATGGGGCCTGTTACATGCTGAAGGAAATCATCGATGCCAATTTTCACCAGGCCATCCTTTTCCATGAAAGCCCAGGTATGGGTTTTATCAAAATATAAGCCCTTCGGGATTTTCACGGAATTTTCATCAAACGCAGCAGTAAAATGGGTAGGAATAGGAGCGGCAGCCCCTTTATTCTTTCTGGTTTGCCTGTAAGCCTGCATCATGATAACACCAATTACCCCTAATGCGATTAAAACTAAAAGCAATATCCTGGTATTGGCGTAAGATTTATTTTCCGTGGGGGTTAAATAAATTGCAGAACCATTGATTTTAGCAAGTTGTGTTTCTCGTTCATTGTTAACAAGATCACAATATCCATTCATGCTCAAATACTGTTGTCCATCAGCGAGTACCCAATTCAGGAATGACACTGCCGTTGCATTTATCGGTTTTGCGGGAGAGATAGAATAAATATTGCCAGAGAGGGCTTTGGGATATTTTCCAATCCAGACTCCCCGGGAGAAATCCTTGAGGTTGTCATAAATATTTTCCATATAATCAATCTTCCTGTTGCCATTTTTATCAATCGGTAGAAGTTGAATATTTTCGCCAAAACATTGTTTATGAACATCAACAATATCAACCAGTTTGCAAAAGCCAATTGCATCCGGATCATTTTGCACAGCTGAGATCATTTCTTTACTGGTCGTTAATTTTATTCCTGGAAATTTACCCTGGCTGGTTTTCAGAAAATGTTCCACAGCAGACCCAACAGATGCCTCATCCGTGTAATATAAATGCAATGGACGATCATGGCCGGCTCCAAGGACCATTTCCCAATTTTGTTTATCCGGATTGTTAAATATTCTTGATAAATCTTCTGTTGCAACCCCCTTCCGGTTGATTTCATCCAGAAAAGGATTTTTTGAATTTATTATGGGTACGGTCACGTCGCGGCCTACAATTATTGTCCAGAGGGATTGATTGTCAATTGCTGTAATTGATTCACCCGTGACAAATCCAACTTCAGCATTGTTGGCCGACATATCGGACATATTGATAACCGGAGATTTAATCACATTGATTTTCAAGCCCGGGTTCAATTTAGAATATTCACTGGCTAACCTTTGGGTCAGATTATATAAATCCGGTGAGGACAGCACATTCATTGAACCATTCTGGGAGAGACGGCTATCAGTTAATGTTTTATTACTGATTGCAATACTGCAATTTAGCAGTAAAAATCCGATAATTAAAAAGATCCAGGTTTTCATTTTTTTTCAAATTATTTTGATGATGACACTTGCTGTTCAATTATAGTGCCAAACCATAATTCAATGCTTAAATAGCATATAATCAATGTTATATAGAATTAGTGTGGAAAAAATAAGCAAATGAAAGTGCTGATATTTTCAACACTTCCATTTGCTTGTGAATCTAATAAACAGATTATTAGGAGTTTAACGATGGTGTAAATATTTTATACACCTGTTGAATTATTCAACATATTCTCTGTCTCAACTAAAAACTATTGAATAACCAGTTTTGCTGAACCGGTGAAATTCTCACTTTGGACACGTAAAATATACATCCCGGGAGGAATGCCTGAAATATCGAAAACATGCTCCATCATTGGATTTGTATCTCTTTTGATTGTGGCACCTAATAATTTTGTACCGAACATGTTAATGAGTTCTGCATATACATGGTCACTGACATTCCGGATAAACACCCTGAAAGTTCCATGTGCCGGATTTGGATAAACTGAAAAGTTGGCGTTCCTGGTGTGTTCCTCCAGTCCAACACAATTATCGAAGACAAATGCAATATGGATCGTTGCTGTATTGCTGCACCCATCTTTGTTGGTCACCATGACGGAATAGGTTTGCACATCGTAACCGATTCCGGCTGTTGAAACTGTAAGATAGCGGCTTGTTGATCCGGTCGACCATGAGTAGGCGATCCCCTGGTTTCCTGCATCAAGGCGAATTGTGTCATAAATGCAAACAGAAGAATCGGCCGGACCGAGATAAACATAAGGCAAAGGATAAACCACCACGCTGGTATACCCGGTAAGCTGGTTGAAGCCATCGGAGACTACAACATGGTAAGTGGTTGTTTCATTTGGGGTAACCAGTGGATTAGCCTCCTGTGATGTAAAATCACCCGGAGCAGAACTCCAATGATAGGAATAGTTGCCGGAACCACCCCCGGATAAAACAAAAAGTTGCGCCGTATCACCGAGGCATATTGCATTGGGAGTTGAAACGGGGTTGATCGAGAGTGGTCCTCCCTCTACCGTTATGATCACCTGCGAAGGAAAACTTTCACAACCACTTGCAAGGTCTTTAACCCGGAGAATATAAATTAATGTCTGGCCCATGTTGCCCGTGGACGGGTCAGGTACCGATGAGTTAAATCCGGAAGGATTTGAAGTCCAGGAGTAGCTGTAGTTTCCATACCCTCCACTTGCGGTTCCATGCAACGTAGTGCTGGTACCATTGGCAATGGTAACATTGCTGCCGGCATCGGCCAATGGAACCGGATGGACCAAAGCGATGGTCGTATCGTATACCGAATGAGCACACACATCAGTTACTTTCACCGTATATATATTGGTCCCCACGGGCGGAGTAATGACAACAGTGCTGTCATTTCCCGGGATATTCCAGTAGTAATTCAATGGCATAATCCCTCCGCTGGTATTTGCCTTTAGTTCAACAGTACCGCCATAACACAGGGTTGTATCCGGATTTGGGACAAGAGACATAGGGGTATAATCATCAATGTAGACCGTATCCCTTTTGATTATTCCATCGCAGGATATCTGATTCAATGTGATGATGACCATCTTTTGGCCTTCAGGAATGTTGTCAGGAATAGGGTGGATGACAACATTGACACTATCCTGTCCTGGACGAAAAGTCACGAAATCGCCGATTGTTGAATAATCAATGCCATTCACGGCAGTGCCACCGATTGTATAATGAATGGTGTAAGGGTAATCAAGTAATGCCATCAGCCTGAAATTAATGGCAACATCATTGCATCCTTCAACTGCTTTGCTGCCAAGTTGAAGGATTGAATTGCTGTTGATCATATTTACACCCGGGCTGCTGAAACTGTTTTGTTCAAGAAAAACCCCGGAGTCCAACTTTTTATCAACCGCATCACCGATGGCCAGTTTGATATGGTATGTTGAACAGGGTTGAACCACATGCCAGGCACTGAAAACATAGGTCAGTCCATCGTACTGGTAATATTGACCACCCGGGTTCGCCCACCTGGATGCAGTGTTCGCACAAATATTGTTGATGGTCACAAACGTGTTCATGGAACCGGGCATGAGAGCGATATTGACACTGTTGTTGGAATAAGGTCCGCTGATCCCGGGTCCGCTGAGGAAAAATCCGAATGCGTCGTTAAATTCGTTACAATATTCGAAAAACTCCTCAGAACCAAAAACATAACGGAACCGGACTGTGTCAAATTGCGGAATGAAATCAAATTCTATCACAGCTTTGTCAAGCGTGTTTGACCCTGACAGGGAATTCAGGTCCGGGTCACCTGGTCCTCCAACCTGAGCACCTGCACCACTTTCATCATTTGGTCCAATGGCAATGCTTGCACTTCCCGTTGTCATAAGGATTCCGCCTGTCAGGCCTAACTGTGAGGCGGCAACACCTGCAGTGGCGAAGGATCCAACCTGGTTGGATGAAATGACACCCGATGTACCGTTAAATGTAACGTTACTGATGGTAATGCCTTCGCCAACCAGGTAATTCTGAACCAATTGCTCGGGAGTCATGTTCATAGCGGAACCCTGTACCACCGTCAGTTGCGCATGTACAAGGCTGGTGAGCATCAGGCATGTTCCAATGATAAATATGTTAAAATATTTTGCCATTTTGCTACTTCGCTATTTCGCTATATCCTTCTTTCATTACCTCGCTGCTCAATAATGCTTCATAAAGCACCTCAATGGGATGAAGCGCCTTTCTCCCGGTACCATCCATGATCTGGTGACGACAGGAAGTTCCGGGTGCGGCGATGATTACATCCCTTGCGGCCTTTCTGATTTCAGGGAATAACACGAGTTCTCCGACCTGCATCGACACATCATAATGTTCTTTCTCATAGCCAAATGACCCGGCCATTCCGCAACAACCCGACTTAATTTCCTCCACCCTGTAGTTCACAGGAATTGACAGCATCCTTTTCATCGGCTCCACCGATGCCAGGGCTTTCTGATGGCAATGCCCGTGTAGTTTGATGATCCTTTCCCGATCCGTAAAAAGTCCGGATAAGGGGTGAATATGCTCCTGCTCCTTTATGGGGGAGGACCGAGTTGGGTGTTGCAAAATAAACTCATCAAACATAAGTGCGTTCTTTGCAAGTTTTAAAGCGGCTTCTTTCAAAGGGGCATCGACCAGGTCGGGATATTCATCACGAAAAGTAAGAATCGCGGATGGTTCAATCCCAATTAACGGGGTCTCCGGTGTGATCAGGTCTTTTAACTTCTGAACATTATCATTGGCCAGCTTTTTAGCTTTTCTGATGAGTCCTTTCGAAAGAAAAGTACGGCCACTTTCACAATGATCCGGAATGAGGACGCGGTAACCGAAAGCATTGAGCAATATGATCGCCTTTATGCCAACCTCCACATCGTTGAAATTTGAGAATTCATCAGCAAACAAATAAACGATCGGTCCTGAAGTTCCTGCGCCGGCAGCTTGTGGTGAAATTCTGCCATCGTAAAGATTTTTTACGGCCCATACACGGAGTGTAGTATTGTATAGCAATGGAACATGCCTTTCCGGTGCAAACCGAAGGAGTTTTTTTGTGATCCCTGAAAGGAATTTATTTGTCTGGAAGATATTGAAGAGGGCAGGAGATATGGTTCCCAATTTGTTGATCAGGCTGATGTTAGCGATAAGCCATGACCTGAGCGGAATTCCATTGGAGTCATACCAGTGCTGAAGGAATTCTGCTTTTAATTTGGCGATATCCACGTTCGAAGGGCATTCTGATTTGCAGGCCTTGCAGGAGAGGCAAAGATCCATCACTTCATAAATCTCCTTATGATCAAAGGGATTCGTTTTGGATGAATTGGTGAGGAACTCCCTGAGAATGTTCGCTCTTGCACGGGTAGAAGTATTTTCATCTTTTACAGCCATATACGACGGACACATATATCGGCCGGTGATCACGGTGTTACGGCAGTCGCCTGAGCCGTTGCACTGTTCTGCCGCACGCAGGATCCCATGGCTTCCCGAAAAATCAAATGTTGTCGGGATGTCACGCGATGGTTTTCCAGGCACAAACCGCAGGCTGGTATTCATTTTAGGAGTATCAACAATTTTATTGGGATTAAAAATGTTTCCCGGATCCCAAACCTCCTTTATACTCTTGAACAGGTCGTAATTCTTCTGTCCGAGCATGAATGGGATAAATTCACCTCGCAGCCTGCCATCGCCGTGTTCTCCTGAGAGCGATCCATTGAATTTTTTCACCAGTTTTGCTGTCTCCTGGGCTACGGTATGAAAGAGTTCAACATCTGCAGGATCTTTGAGATTCAGTACAGGCCGGAGATGCAGCTCCCCTGAACCGACATGGGCGTAATAAACGCAGTCAAGTCCCAACCGGGCAAGCATAGTATTGAATTCTCCGATATACTCAGGAAGTACTTCCGGGTTTACAGCGGTGTCTTCTGTTACCGGAACAGGCTTACGGTCGCCGGGATAGTTGGAAAGCACTCCCAGTCCTGCCTTACGCAGATCCCAAACTTTTTTAACATCCGGCGGAAAGATGATCGGGAAGTGATATCCAAGGCCGGCAGCGCGCATCTCTGCTTCAAGCCGGTGAAAAATGTCCATGATCTCCTCCCTTGAATCGCGGGCAAACTCAACAATCAGGATTGCCCCGGGATCGCCATCAATGAAAAAACGGTTCTGCCGCTGCGTAATGTTATCTTTGGTGCAGTCCATGATGGCTTTATCCATCAATTCCACCGACCCCGGTTGATATTTTAATGCTACAAGATTGGCTTTCAATGATTCAGCAATAGTGTGGCAATGAATACACACCAGGGCTTTCTCCACCGGAGGCAATGGAACAAGGTTCAGTTTTATTTCGGTGATAAACATGAGCGTACCTTCACTGCCGGCAATAAGTTTGCTGAAGTTGAACCGAGACGGGTGACGGGTGACGGGTGACGGGAATCCTGATATATGTGATTCGTGAAGGGTGGTGGCTGATTCATAATTTGGTTCCAGGTGATTTTCACTTGTCACCCGGATCGCATCACCTTCAAATGGTTCTGTTTCCAGCAGCAGGTCAAGCGCATAACCGGTATTTCTCCTGTGAATAGAAGGATCAGGGTATTCTTTGCGGATGTTTTCCTGTGTCGCGGGGTCTGAAAGAATTTCATGTATTTGCCGGTAGATTTTATTTTCAAGAGCATTCCCCTGGCATTTGTTCCTGAACTCATCTGTGGAAAGTTCCTTAAATTCCACGTCGGAGCCATCACTCAGGAACCCTTTTACAGAAATCACGTGATCACGGGTACTGCCATAAAGGATTGAGTGGGCTCCGCAGGAATTGTTTCCAACCATGCCCCCCATCATGCAACGGCTTGAGGTACTTGTTTCGGGGCCAAAGAAAAGGCTGTATTTTTCAACTGCTTTGTTGAGTTCATCCAGGATCACCCCGGGTTGTACACGGACCCATTTTTCGGCGGGATTGATTTCCAGGATGTTGGTCATATAACGCGATATGTCCACTACCAGTCCCTGCCCGACCACCTGACCGGCAAGGGAGGTGCCTGCTGCACGTGGAATCAGGGGGATTTTTATTTCATTTGAGAACCGGATCAGTTTCTGAATGTCCGATGAATTCCTGGGACGGGCCACCCCTGCCGGGACTTCGCGATAGGCAGATGCATCGGTGGCATAAAGCAGCAGTTGAATTTCATCAGTATAAATCTCCCCCTCGAGGTCAGGCAGTAATTTTGCTATTTTTTCAATAAACTCTTTATGCTGCATCATCATACGTCATTTGATTGATTTCAGCAGGTCGATCCATGCTGGAGAACTTTGCATTGCCAGGAACTCAGGCTGGACGGATAACCGCTGTTTATCAGAAAAACCTTTGGATGCAGCAATTTTAAGCTGGTCAATTGCATGGTCGTATTCAGTACGGCGTGCGAAAAGGATGGCTCGCATATAATTAGGCTCTGCGTTGGGGGCGTCTGCCATCTCGTAAATTGCAATGATCTTTATGGCTGCATCTTCATTTTGCTTAGCAAGTGCGGCGTTGGCATTCATGTAGCAATAGAGGCTGAGGAAGGCAAGCAACCTTCTGTCCTTCAAGGTGTCTTCAGGGTTGATATTTTCGTGCCGCGTGACATGTGCCGCGTGACTTCGAATCCATTCTTTCCACCATGACAGGTCCTTTGACTGCAACGCCTGCATGAGTTGCTGCTTTTCTTCTCCCTCTTTTTTCAGGACATTATTGCGATAGGCGACCTGTGATTGGTATGCCGGTTTCATCTCCAGGGATATCAGTTCTGATTTCCATTTTTCGGCAGAGCCCAGGCCGGTTATAAAAACAACCGCTTCCCTGCATGCATCGGCCGCAGCGATCAATTGGTTTTTCGCCGTTAACATCTCAATCCGTGAGTTGAAGGTGTTCATTAAATTTGATATGAACGCATCATCCTTTTTAATCATGCCGTCGCGCATGGCATTCAGGGTGATCCATGAAAATGCTTCGTCCATTTCTTCAACCGGTGGCCATTCATGTTTGCCGGGGAAGGCAGTGATGACATGACGCACACCGGCATGTGATAAAGGTTCGTCCAGTTCAAGCAATTCGCTCATGTTGAAATCAGCTGTTCCGGCTATGCCGAAATAATCAAATTTATAACGGATCGGCTGGTCTCCGCCGCCAAACCCTGCACCACACCCGATCACCCCTTTCACAGGGACCTGGTACATCGCAGCCATGGTGGCGACCCTTGCCCCGCCTGAAAATCCAAGAAAATAGATCCGGTTCGTATCGACCGGATATACGGTGAAAACCTCCTTTATCAGGGCAGCGACGATTTCCCTTACTTCTTCCTGTGGGAGCCCGTTCTTTGCATCCATTGAGCCCATCATGATAAAGCCGAATTTGTCGGCGAGTTCTTTGTACAAGGACAAGGGCAATTTTCCATCTCCATGCGGATCAAATGCTATGATCACGGGATAAAACTGTTTCCCATTCTTCCCGCTCCCTTGTGGGGTCTGTAAAGGGGGAACATACAAGGCATAAGACCTGCCGGGATTATCGGTACAGGCAATTGTATGCAATACACCTGCCTGCGGCAATGACTTGTTTGTGCAAACCCGGTCGTGACCTTTATAGGTGCAGGAAATAGAAAAGGCTGCAAGGACGCAACCTGCAACGAGAATTGAAATGGCCCTCACTTCTTGTAAAAGTTCGTAGATTCAAAGATCTTGTCGGCCGACTTTGCAATAAACCCACTGTAAATCTTTCCATTGCTGTCGGGATATCGTTTGGCGAATTCGTAATAGCAACCTGGTATTTCAAACAGCCCTTCCCTGAAATTGAACTGAACCATTCCGGCACGAATGCTTGACTGTTCAAGCAACTCTTCAGGAGTTCCCTGGATTTCGCCACCTGCATCATTCATCTGAAATCCATGCGATTTCAGGAATGCATTTACTTTCTGTAAAGAGTCAAATTTTTTAAGCCGGTTCACACTCACCGTGAAATGGTTGGCACAAAAACCGTTCACATAAAGCCAGGCCGCGTATTCTGATTCCGACCGCAGTTTCTCATAGATCTCAAAGGATGGGATTCCCGACAGGTTGCCTGCATAAATCAAATCATCAGAATTGTGAACAGTGGCAGGGATTTTGACGATCCAATCCCAGATGGTTTGCTGCAAAAACGGGCTGAACTCTTCGGTAAGCAGTTCGCTGATGAACACCCTCGGTGCTTCCCTGTCGGTTTTATGCTCAAAATGTTTCGCATACAATTTTTTTGCATCGAAATGGTAGTCGCCCTTGAATTCATAGCCGTTTTTCAGGAAAATCCCTGCCAGTTTATTCACACCGATGGAAGGATGTCTGAATGTACGGAATGCGATGTGGTCGTTGATTACGGTTTCACCCTCGTCAACGAAAAGATCAAAAATCTTCTTGGTTGATGGATTCTGCTGGATGTAACCAGACCAGAGACGGTCGAAGATATCGGAGTAGAGCATCATGATTCAGGATTTACGATTTACGATTGAAGTGCTGATTTCAGGTTTCGGTACAAGAATTTTCTTTTCGATTTACCGGGGCATTTGGTTCTTCAAAAATCGAAAATCCAAAATCGTATATCCGAAAACCTACAGATATTCCGGGAACCTTTTTAGAATGATCTCATTGAGCATTTCAAGCGTCAATGGTTTATAATGAAAACAGCCATTTTCCAACATTTTTTCAGCTCGTATTTTATCGGTAGGATTTAAGGAGGTGGTGAGCATAATGAAAACGATTTTACCTTTTTGTGCCTCTTCCAGTTTGCGATATTCTTCCAGGAATTCCCACCCATCCATCACAGGCATGTTGATATCCAGGAAAATCAATTCCGGTTGGGCATATCCATTTTCATCATGAGCTGATTTCGATCTATTGGTCAGGAAATCAAGTGCTTCCTTGCCATTCAAGGCGATTTCAATGCGGTTGGCAATATCAGCTTTTGCAATAACCCTTTTATGGAGAAAATTGTCAGATTCATTATCATCCACGAGCAACACACAGTTCAGTTTTTTCTTCATCTGTTTATCGTTTGGAGATTTTAAAACTAAATTCGTTTGTTTGCAATATTTACCAATGCCATCGATGGAACTTTCAACCGTTCTTGTAAATGGTCAAATTTGGTTCCGGTGTTAGGGCGTAAAGGTAACATAAAATTCAAAGAAATGGGGTACCATTCAAATGATTTCTTTCACTTCGCTTTCCACTTTTCAGAGCCTGCCGGCCGGATAGCCGTTACAGCCATTCAAAACCTTATCCCATGGCTGGTATCGTAAACATGAAGGTCGCTCCAACCTCCTTTCCAGGTTCCACCCAAATTTTACCCCCATGCAGCTCTACAATTTTTTTACAGTGGGCTAGGCCGATACCTGTTCCGGCATATTCATTCCGGTTGTGCATTCGTTTGAAAATATCGAAAATTTTCACTGCATCTTTTTCATTAATTCCGATTCCATTGTCTTCAACCGAAAACAGCCATTCCAACCCAAAAATTTCGGCGGAGACTTTAATGACGACAGGAACATTTTTTTTCCGGAATTTTATTGCGTTATTTATCAGATTCTGGAACAGCAATCGCAACTCTGTCGGATACCCATTGACCATGGGAAGATTCGTAACAGATATATCCGCGCCACTTTCCTTAATCGAATCGGCCAGGTCATCAAGTACCTCTTCCACGATTATATTGCAGTCAACGAGGGTCACCATCCGCTCTTTACCCAGCAGGGCATAGGTAAGCAGCCCATTTACCAGTTCATTCATCCGCCCTGCCGAATTATAAATAAACTCAATGTATTTATTGCCGTTTGCATCCAGGTTCCCGGCATACTCCTCCTGGATGAGCTGTGTGAAATTGGTAAGTGTGCGCAATGGTTCCTGGAGGTCATGTGAAGCGATATATGTGAACTGTTCTATTTCCCTGGTGTGAATAGCCAATTCCCTGTTGATGGTTTCCAACTCGCTGGTGCGTTCGGCAATCCGGGTTTCAAGTGTTTCATTCAATCGGGAGATTTTTTCCTCCGCCGCAAGGTGCTCTGCGACAGCCTGACGCAATGAGTCGTTTTTTACACTGATGAAGATAACTAAAAGGATGGCCAGAAACAGGAGGAATGTCAATACACTGGATTCAATTATTTCGTACAATAACATTTCATCCCATGATTGAGCACTAAAATCAAGTCCCAAAACGCCGATTGTTTTGCCGGAGTATCCATCTTTTAATGGGATCAGCACACTCCGCCATGTCCCCCATCGGTCGGTGGTTGGCCCCGAAAACAACTCTTTGCCGGTCCTGAATGGCAGGAAATCCTCATGTTTGGCCTCTGTATACTCTTGTCCCGGAGGTGAATAGTCTTTGGAATCTTCCGGTTCAGAATCTGCCATGAAAAATATCTTCCCATTTTGTTCGGCATAGATATAGGCAAATCTTGCTTCTGGATTAACACGGATTATTTCTTTGAGGATCTTTTTTACGACTTGATATTGTGGTTTACCGGTATCGCCGGGTTTTACCTCCAACACCTTCAGATTCTCTAATGGAAAAGTCGCCGCAATCGACCTGGCTACCTGCAGAATATCATCCTTTTCATCCTTTTCAAACCGGGTATAAGTGAATCGGATGTAAAAGAAAGAAAGAACGGAAATTGCTAATAGCAGAATTATTTCCGGTATTGGTTTTCTTATGAATTTGAGCAACTTCATCAAAAAGCAGTTTTTAGTCCATGATTGGATAAAACATCCCTGTTTTCAACAATATGGATCATCCCCTGCCGGGCCATCCCGGGCTTCCACTGGGATAAAAGCGGGAATCCGGGATATTTCTTTTTCTGTGCATTCGGAAATTTCATAAAGCTCTTGCTGGCGGTGACAATCCCGGAACCATCTGCATATAGCCGGTAACTTCCTGCAGGAGAATTTTTAGAGAGGTGGCTGTATTTCATCATGAAGTTTCAAAATTAACACGGAATCGTAAAATGGAAAGTTGATCCTGCCTCCCTGTCGCTTTCAACCCAAATCCTGCCACCGTGCAGTTCGACTATCTTTTTACAATGTGCCAGACCGATCCCGATTCCCGGATAGTCCTTTCGGTTATGCAATCGTTTAAAAATAATGAATATCTTTTCTGTGTCTTTTTCATCGATCCCGATGCCGTTGTCTGTTACTGAAAAGTGCCAATCAAGATGGTTTTTAATGGCTGAAATTTTTATTTCCGCAGGAAGATCCTTTTTCCGGAATTTGATTGCATTGTCTATCAGGTTGTAGAACAGTATTTTCAAGGTTCCGGCGTCGCCATAAAAGGAGGGCAGATCAAGGACTGTTATTGTTGCATTATTTTCCCTGATCATCGAGTTCATGCTGCTAAGCGTTTCATCAATTATTTTATTGCAGTCAACGATTGTTTTCAAACTTCCTCTTCCCAACAACGAATACTCAAGCAAGCCTTTAATCAGGTCTTTCATCCTGTCTGCTGCTCCGGTGACAAAGTCAAGGTATATATTGCCGTTCTCGTCCAGTTTTCCGGGATATTCCTCTATAAAAAGTTTGGTAAAGTTGGTTATGGTCAGCAACGGTTCCTGGAGGTCGTGGGAGGCGATAAAAGTAAACTGTTCCAATTCCTTGTTTTTCAATTCAAGTTCCTCATTCAATGTTTGTAGTTCAAGCGTTCGTGCCGCCACTCGTTGCTCCAGTGCATTGGTTGCATCCAACAGCGCCTTTTCTGCCAGTTTCCGTTCCGTGATATCCCGGATAATCAATTGAACAGCCGGTTTATTTTCAAGCCGGATGGCGATCGCTTTTACCTCCACATCAACTTCTGACCCATCGAACCGTAAAAATCTTTCTTCAGTGAGCGGCAAGACATGTTCATCATTTGCAATTTTTTTCATTCTATCAATTACCACAGGGCGGGAATCGGGGTGCACGAACCGGATCACCGGTTTCCCGATCAATTCTTCCGGGTTTGATGCAGCCATCAAACGGAGACATTCCTTGTTTATGAACACAATGATCCCATCCACATAAATCGTAATGGCGTCGGGAGAATTCTCAACCAGGTTGCGGTACTTGATTTCACTTTCTTTCAGGGCCTCCGCTGCCTGTTGGCTGGTGGTGATATCGAGGAACGACCATACCCTCCCTTTGGGCACACCCTCTAAGTACATTGGCTTTGAAATGCGTTCGAAGATTCGTCCATCCTTGAAGTACAACAAATCGTATGTTTCAGATTCGGGTTTACGGTATATATCAGAGATGTTGCCAATAAATTTTTCGGGATCGATGAGTTGGTTCTCCACAAAATCCAACAGCATTTTGTCGTTTCCCGATGAAAGAACCTCCTCGGTTATACGCCACATCCTGACAAATTCAGCGTTCGTTTTGATAACCGATCCGTTGCGATCGACAGCAAGGATGCCACTGCGGATTGACTCAATGGTTGCCTTTGTCAGAGACAGTGAATTTTGCAATGCCTCTTCTGCCTTTTTGCGACTGGTAATATTTTCGATAAAGCCCTCTATACGCACCAAACGCCCTTCTGAGTCAAGGACCGGCATGGTGTTCAGATTTCCGATAAATGAACTGCCGTCCTTGCCGCGATATAAATTCTCGAACGTTTTCAAATCCGGGTTTATCTCCATCTGCCGGATTATTTCCGTACGGCGGTTTGGGTCAACAAATACATCGGTAGAGATGTTTTTTATCGTTTTAAGGGCATCTTCCACTGAATCGTAGCCAAACATTGCTGCAAATGCCGGATTGACTGAAATTACTTTCCCATCAGGAGTCGATTGAAAAATTCCGAAACTTGAATGTTCAAAAAGCCTCCGATATTTCGCCTCACTTTCACGCAATGCCTCCTGTATCCTCATCCGTTCGGTGATATCAACCATGGTAACAATAGCATGTTCGCCATTTTCGCCGACAACACCTGACATGTGAACCCGTGTTGACCTTTTTTCATCATAAGAGAGCGTCACATCACAGGTGTTTTTTGTTTTACTTTCAAAGATATTTTCGAGAAATTGATTGAATTCTGGTATTGTATCAACGAAGAGGAAAAAGCGGATCTTTGTGTTTTTCAATCGCGATCGCTCTCTGCCCAATAATAGAGAGCCATGCAGGTTAATTTCAACAATGCTGCCATCCCTGGTCAGTGTAACGTACCCGGTAGGGGCATGGTCATACAGTTCAGTATACCGGTTGCTGGCAACCTCTGCCATGGCCCATGCATGCCGGAGTTCACTGTTCTGCAACTCCAGCTCCATCTTGTTGATTTCAAGTTCGCGAATGAGTTCCTGGGTTTCGGCTTCAGTCAGTTGGTGGCTGAATGCCGTTGCCTTTCTTTTATACAGTTCTTCTGCCCTCTGGCGATTGATTGATACGGGTTTTTTATCGTCTTTTTCCATGTTCTTCAGGTTGCGTTAACCCGGTAAATTCTTCAGCGGCTGAAAAATCCCTCTTGTAAAGGTAATCAATAAATCAATGGTTAGTAAACAGAACCTAAAAAGAGGGTGAATAACTCATTCTGCAAAAGGAATCGTAAATCTGAAAGCTGATCCGGTACCTATTACGGATTCTACCCAAATTTTGCCGCCATGCAATTCGACAATTTTTTTACAATGGGCCAAGCCGATGCCGGTTCCTTCATAATCGCTTCTGTTTTGCATTCGTTTAAAAATTACAAAAATCTTTTCGTAATCTTTTTCACCGATTCCGATGCCATTGTCCTTTATCGTGAACAGCCATTCGGTTCCGAGGGATTCTGCAGAAACAGTTACCTCCGGGCGAATCTCCCTCTTACTGAATTTGATCGCGTTGTTGATCAGGTTCTGGAATAACAGCCGTAACTCAGTCGCAAAACCATACACCCTTGGAAGTTCGTTTACTGTGATGACCGTATCGTTCATTTTAATGGAATCTGCGATGTCATCGAGCACCATTGCAACAACTTGATTGCAATCCACCATGGTGCGTTCACTTTCTTTTCCCAGCAAGGAATATTCGAGCAATCCGGTGACCAGTTCGCTCATCCTGGTAGCAGATTTGTTTATAAAATCAATGTAATTATTCCCATCGTCATCCAACCTGCCGGCATATTCCTCGTGGATCAACCTGGTAAAGTTTTTAAGGGTATTCAGCGGTTCCTGGAGGTCGTGTGTGGCAATATAAGTAAACTGTTCAATTTCCCTTAGATGGAATGAGAGTTCCCGGTTGATGGTTTCAAGTTGATGGGTGCGTTCGGCAATACGTTGCTCAAGGGTCGCATTGACATTTTGCAGTTCCTCCTCAACTTTTTTACGCATGGTAATATTTTGGCCTTGTGCGATGGTGGCGATCGGCGTCTGGCCATCCGGCGTAAAGATTGTGGCCGAATTCCACAACACAGTGTTAATTGATTGGTCCAGGTTCAGGATTTCAATCTCGACGCTCTCCCATCGCTCACCAGAAAATGTTTTGCGGATAAGTTCCATATACCTTTCAACCTGTTCGGGAGGGAAGAGTATCTCCAGCGGTTGTCCGATGACATCAGCCTCCAGCCAGCCTGTAAGGAATTCAAAAGCGTGATTGAAGCGAGTGATGCGGAATTGCGTGTCCCATACAATGATGGGTGCATTTGCATAGTTGATCAGGTTTTCCAGGTAGGCATTGGTCTCCCTAAGCACCTTTTCAGCGAGCTTTTTTTCGGTGATATCATGGTAGGTGATGACAACGCCATATCCGTCCAGTGCCAATGGCGCAGCCGATACGTTTATCCAGGTGACCCTGTCATCACTTTTAAAAATGCCCATCTCCACATTGTCCACCTGGGTTTGTTCTTTAAGTGCCCGGACACTGGCATACTCTTCAACCGGCATGGGTGTGCCATCGGCCCTGACGATCGTCCATTCTTCACCGCTGATTGAACGACTCTCGTGTTCGTCACGCGAGATGCCCAACAGGTTTTCCGTAATCTTGTTTGTTTCGATGATATTTCCGAGGGAATCCGAAATTGTGATGCCAACAGGAAAGATATCAAACAACTTCTGGTATTTGGTGAGGCTTATGCTTAACAGTTGTTCTGACTTTTTCCGCTCTGATATATCCTGGAATACCGTGGCAAAGTTGCCCAGTGAAGGACAATAGACCGAAATTGTGAAATATTTGTCAAGAGGAGGGAAGTAGGATTCAAACTTAACAGGCTGGCCAGTTGTGGCCACATGTAAATAGACGTCAAAATAAGGCGGTTCACCGACGCTGTATGCTTCCCGGCCTGTTTTCCCGATGACAGTTTCCCTGGAAATACCGAGGGTTCGCTCAAAAGCAGGATTGATTTCAATAATGATATAGTCATTCGGGATACCTTGATCGTTGTAGGTTAGTTTATGAAGAGCCGCACCTTCTGCCATATTCATGAACAAATTTTGAAATTTGGCTTCACTTTCCTTTAACAACTTGTTATGATAGGCTTTTTCAGAAATTCCCCTGGCAAATGCAGCCAGCATTTTTGAAATTTTGTCAAACTGTTGGGTTGACATCACTGGAACTTCATTCAAAGCGGCCATGAAATCCTCCCTGTTTGCTCCAATTTCATCCGCATATTTGTTCAGGCTCACTTCATCCAGATCTTCATTCCGAACCTGGCCGATCATCCAGTTGGCGATATGGCGTCCGCCAACGGTGATGATCGTGCCAGTTTCCTGCAATCCCGCAATCAAACATGTGGAACTCGTCCTATCTGATGCACTTTGCAGGCCATGAGATGCAGCTGTCAGGTAGCATTTTGAGAGTCCTTTGCCCGTTTTCCTGATAATTTCCTCGCACAACCTGCAAAAATGACTGGGTTTGGTAATGGGTGTTCCATCAGGATGGGTAATGATGGAAGCAACGCCGGTAGCATCAGAAAACAGATCCTGTAATTGCTGGATTTCATCCAGGTTGAAAATGTCTCCGAACTTCAGAGCGGTTTCTTTTTTTGCAGCTGAGTTTATATCATCATCCCCGGTTTTCATATAAACTTTGTTTTTAGCTTTGGCAATATAACCCGGAACCAAGAGCCCATGGGGTCATGGTTTGTATTCAACAGGAATGTCAAATCTGAAGGTCGAACCAGCATTTTTTCTTGATTCTACCCAAATATGCCCTCCAAGCAATTCAACAAACCCTTTTGCAATCGACAGTCCAAGGCCATTGCCTTCATGGGTGCGGTTCAGGTCGAATTCTTTTTGCATAAAGGGCTCATAAATTCTTTTTTGGGTTTCATCGCTCATCCCGATCCCGGTATCTGTCACGTACCATTCAAGAACCGTCTCTTTTATTTCGCAGCCCAGGGTGATCGATCCTGTACTGGTAAACTTTACGGCATTATCAACCAGTTGGCCTAAAATATTGCCAAGGATGTCTTTATCCGAACCGATGTAAAAATCAGCGGAAGGAACCTGTGTGGCAATGATCAGCGACAGTTTTTTTTCTTTACAGGGCTCCCTGAACTTTTTCTGAATTTCATGAAGTACGGTAACCGGAGAAAATGAGCTGATTTTCAGTTCTTTATTTCCTGAAACGATGAGTGAAATATCCATGATGTTGTTTACGGTTGAAATCAGCCTGTTGCTGCTGGTATTCAACATGGCAAGATATTCTTCTCTTTCCTGGCTTGAAAGGGATGGGTCGGCCAGCATGGGCCCGAATCCAAGGATCCCGTTCAAAGGGGTGAGAATTTCATGCCTGATATTGCGGATAAAGGCAGTTTTTAGCCGGTCGCTTGCTTCTGCTTTTTCTTTTGCTTTAAGCAGTTCATCTTCAAACCTTTTCCGGTCAGTAATGTCTCTCGAAATTCCAAAAGTCCCGATGATCTTCCCATCTTTGTCACGGAGTGGCATTTTTGTTGACAACGCCCAGGTGTCGGGCCGATCGGCCCAGGTTTCTTTTTCTTCGGTGATCAAAGGGTTCCCGGAACGGATAATTTCCTGCTCATCAAGGTAAGCGGCCTGGGCATGCTCGCTGGTGAAGAAGTCGAAGTCGGTTTTACCAATGGCTTCGGCGGAGTTGCTGATGCAGAACGATTTGTTGTTGGATTTGCTGATCCTTAAAAACCTGCTGTCCAGATCTTTGAAATACAGGTGGTCAGGGATATTGTTCATCATGGCATCCATCAGGTACTTTTCCATCCTCAGTGCATCTTCTGCCTCTTTGCGCTCGGTGATATCAATGAAGCTGATCACTATTTCGGTGATGGCATTGTTGTTGTCCAACACCAGGGAACCATTGACTGCAAGCCAAACGATGTCATCGGTGGAAGGGCGATAAACACCGACCCGGAAATCTTTGATTGGTTTTTTGGCTGACAGGACCTGGTTCACCGGAAACTTTTCTACGGGCAATGTGGAATAGTCTTCATTCAGAAATTTCCAGTACGGATCAACATCCATCCTGCCGATCATTTGGGCTTCACTTAATCCCAGCAATTCTGAAGCTTTAGGATTGCTGATGATGATGGAACTATCCGGTGCATGAAGGATAACACCGGCATCAAGATTCATGAGCAAGCCCCGGTATCTTTTCTCGCTTTCGCGCAAAGCCTCCTCTGTAGCCTTTCGCTCCTGGAGCAATTCCGTTTCATGCATCACCCTGATGATGGAAGGCAACAGCCTTTCGTGTTTTGATTTCAGGACATAATCCGTTGCACCATTCAGCAGTGATTCGATGGCAGCGTCTTCTCCCATTTTCCCCGTTACGAAAATAAACGGGATGTGCGGATAATGGTTTTTTACCAATTGTAATGCTTCCAATCCTGAATAATCCGGAAGTTCATAATCCGATAAAACAATATCTACCTTTTTTTCCTTCAGTACCTTCTCAAAATCATCCTCATCATCAACAACATAATACTCATTGATGTCGCATGCGTTGGTAAGATAGGATTTTATCAAAATAGCGTCTGCTTCCTGATCTTCGAGATGAAGAATGTTGATCTTTTTATTCATTTGATTGTTACCAAAGTGATATAGACCTCGCGCTAACCTTCTCCCTGCAGCAGCGGGAATTCCCCTTCTCTTTTGGGAGCAGGGGCCAGGGGATGAGACATATTCGGCAAACTAAAATAAAAGGTTGCGCCGACTTCCTGTTCGCCTTCGGCGCCACATCGGCCCCCATGACGGCCAATGATCCGCTTTACATTGGCCAGGCCTATCCCGACTCCCTCGAAATCCCTGGTTTTGTGCAACCGCTGGAATACTCCGAATAATTTCTCGGTGTACTTCATCGGGAAGCCTGCCCCGTTATCTTTTATAAAAAATGTTGTTTCATTGCCGTTTGAAGCACTGCCAATATGGATGAGTGCTTCAGGCTTTTTCCCGGTATACTTGATTGCATTTGAAATGAGGTTGGTCCACACCTGCCTGATCAGTTCTTCATCACCGTATACATCAGGCAAGGATTCTATTTGAAATGTGATCGACCTGTTTTGCAACTCGGGTTCAAAAAATTTGATGACCTTCTGGACCATCGGAGCCGATTGGATCCTGGATTTTCGCAATTCAGCCTGGTTCAGTCTTGAGAAGGACAAAAGTGCATCAATCAGTTGTGCCATCTCGAAGGCTGAACTTGAAATCCTTTGCAGGTACCCGATTTTTTCTTCAGTCAGTTCAGTGGATTGATTATTCATGATCAGATCGATAAAACCCCTGATATGCCGCAGGGGGGCTTTTAGATCATGTGATACCGAGTAAGAAAAGGTTTCAAGTTCCCTGTTGACCTCTTCAAGTTCGGATGTGCGTTGTTTGACGCGCTGATCCAACTCCTGATTTAGTTCCCTGATTTGATTCTCTGCGATCTTGCGTTCAGAGATATTCCGAAAGTTAATGACAATGGCCCCGACGCTGGGCTCCATCAGTAAATTTTTAAAAGTGCTCTCAATCCATATCCAGGATCCATTCTGATGCCTGAAACGATATTCCAGGGTTAATATTCGCACCGGATTTACCATTATTTCATTCAGAAGTTTCAGTACAGCAGGGAGATCGTCGGGATGCGTGAGGTCGTTTGGGCTCAGGTCATGAAAAGACTGATTCAAATATCCAAACATCGTATAGGAGGAGGGGCTTGCGTATTTGAACTTTCCCTGAATATCGACCAACACAATGCCATCCGGGGCATTCTCGATCAGTGCCTGGAAGTGTGTTTCGGTTTGTTTTATTTGCTCCTGGGCCTGCTTTTGTGCGGTAATATCGGTTGTGATCCCTATGAGCGCGATCGGCTCGCCACTTTCATTATGAATGATGGATGATGAAACGAATACAGGAAATTCACTCCCGTCTTTTCTTTGATTCAACAGTTCGCCATGCCAGCCTCCGCGCAACGTTGCAGGAAGAATGTCTGCTACATCCGAAAGGGAATTGCCTGGCGAGCGAACAAAACTGATCGGCTGGCCCAGCAATTCATGTTCCTCATACTGGTATGTTTTCAGAAAGGCCCGGTTGACAAAGACAATCCTTTCATCCATGTCTGTGATGCTCACACATTCACCGACGCTTCTGACCGCATGCGCAAGCATGAGTATTTTTTCTTCAGCCTCCTTCTGGGCTGCTATTTGCATTTTAAGTTGCAAATTATTGAAAGCACTGATTGAAAGTTCGTTAGCAAGAGTATACAGCATGTCTGATACCTTGATGAACTGTTTCATCGACATCATCGGAACTTCAGCCAGGGCCTTTATAAAATCCTCTTTATCGGCACCGATTTCTTCTGCATACCGCACTATCCGTTCATCATCCAGTTCTTCGTTCCTTACCTGACCGATTAACCAGTTGGCAATGTGTTTGCCGCCAACGGTAATGTCAACTCCGGCATCCCACAATTCTCCGCTAAGGCATGGCAGCACAACCGGACCTGATGAATTCCTGCTGCCAAGTGCGGCATCGGACAGGTAACAGTTTGAAAGTCCTTTTTCAGTTTTACGGATGATGTCCTTACATAGCCGGCAAAAATTACTGGGCCTGGTGATCGGTAAGCCGTCAGGATATGTAATGATTGAAGCAACACCTGTTGCATCAGAAAACCGATCCTGCAGAAGCTGGATGTGTTCAAGGTCAAAGATGTCGTTGAACCGGAGATCGTTGTTAATTTCAGCAGTTGAAAACTCCGAAATGGAATGTATTATATTCTGCGCATTTTTCATTGATTTCTGTTTAAATTAACAGTGTAATTGTTACCACCTGGAACTTTGGCTGGGAAAAATTACAGGTATAAACAGACACTATGAACTGTTCAATGTTATAGCAAATATATAAGTAAATATGTTAATTTGGCACGACTTTGTAAAATCTCCTGATGAATTTAAAAAGCTTGAATGTATATACCTCCCGCAGGCTCTGTAAAAAGGAATAAAATTGCACTTTCGATCATCGTGTTTTGAAAGGAGAGATGCCAGGATGAAGATTCCCGATTTAGTCTTGAAAATCCCTGGAAAATTCAGTGAAAATCAGCAGGTAATAACTTATATCAGACATATCTGGGATGTTATCATTAAAATCCTCTATTTTTGATGCAGTGAAACGATGCATCGGTATTAAAATGAATATACCGGAATAAAAAAAATAACCATGCAGACAATTTTAGGCGCCGGAGGGGTCATCGGCATTGAACTTGCCAAAGCCCTTCCCAAATATACAGGAGAAATTCGCCTGGCAGGAAGAAACCCTAAGAAAGTAAATGAAAATGATTCGCTTTTTATTGCAGACCTGACGAAAAGAGAGGATGTTTTCAAAGCAGTGGAGGGTTCTGAGGTTGTTTATCTCACGGTCGGTCTTGAATATAAAACCCGCATATGGCAGGAACAATGGCCGCCGATGGCAGAACATGTGGTGGATGCCTGTGTCCATCACGGGGCAAGGCTGGTTTTTTTCGATAATGTTTATGCAATCGGGCGGGATCATGTCAGTCATATTACCGAAGATTCGCCCATCAGCCCTACAAGTAAAAAGGGGGAAGTAAGGGCGATGGTCGACCGGATGATCCTTGATAAAATAGCTTCAGGCAGGCTGAATGCCATCATTGCCCGTTCTGCTGATTTCTATGGGGTCGGGAACAACATGATGCTGATGGAATTGGTGTTTAAAAACCTTGAGAAGAATAAAAAGGCACAATGGTTGTATACGGTAAAAACTAAACATTCATTTACTTACACCCCTGACGCCGGTATTGCCACTGCTCTGCTCGGGAACACTCCCGATGCTTTCAACCAGGTGTGGAACCTGCCTACCGACCCGAACAGCATGACCGGAGCAGAATGGATCGACCTGTTTGCCAAAGAAATGGGTAAAAGCAACAAATACCAGTTGATGCCATCCTGGATGGTAAAGGCCGCCTCTTTGTTTGTTCCGCTGTTTGCCGAATTATATGAAATGCGCTACCAGTTTGATCGTGATTTCTTTTTAGACAGCAGTAAATTCGGGAAACGTTTTAATTTTACACCAACCACTTACCAGGCAGGGGTAAGGGAGATCGTCTGTCAGTATTCCGGGATCCCCCGCATTGGTTGATGATTGCAAAGACAGCAGTTCCCTGGTTTAATTTTAATCATGTATGATGGGAGATTATCGGTTACCTTTTACTGCAATGTTTGTATTTATGCTTGGAATTTCCATTTCGATGTTTGCCCAATCCTGGGATTTTATCAAAGAAAAGGATGGCATAAAACTTTATACCTGCAAGGATGCCGGAAAGTCATTGAAATCCTATAAAGGGGTTACTGATATCAAAGCGCCGGCAGATAAGGTTTTTGCACTGCTTGAGGACGTGAATCATACGGAATGGTGGGATAAGAACGTCAACCAGATCAAAGTGCTGCTTTATGAAAAATACAAACGGGCGCAGTACTACATGGTATATGATTTACCCTGGCCGGTAACTGATCGTGACCTTTGTGTGGATGTGACCGTTACTACCGACCGGGTAACCGGTGTGAGCAGGATCATGGCGGTTCCGCTCACCGGTGTCGTTCCTGAACGCGAGGGCATGATACGCATCAAAGATTACCGTCAAACCTGGACCGTCAAACCTGCCGGCAACGAGTTGACCCATGTGGTGCTCGAAGGTTTTGTTGACCCGGCAGGAAGCATACCTGACTGGATCTCCAACATGCTGATCGTCGATTCACCGCTGAAGGTCATCAATGGGGTCAAATTGCGTCTGGAAAAAAAATAGGCCTGTTCATTATGGTTTCCCTGTTAAAAAAGGATCTGATCAAAAAATAAACCAGCATCATGGATTCATACCTGCAAATATTCGAAAACAACAAAGCGTGGGTGAAAAGTAAACTTGCTCTTGATGAACATTTTTTCGAAAAACTTTCCAGGGAGCAAAAACCGCATTACCTGTACATTGGCTGCTCCGACAGCCGGGTACCGGCCAATGTGATCATGGGGCTGGATGAAGGCGAAGTGTTTGTTCACCGCAACATTGCAAACCTGGTTGTTGCTACCGACACCAACATCAATGCGGTGATCCAGTATGCGGTTGAATTCCTGGAAATACAGCACATCATTGTTTGCGGGCATTATGACTGCGGTGGCGTGAAGGCGGCATTGCACCCCACGGACATGGGACAACTGAACAGCTGGCTGCAAACCTTGCGCGATGTATACCGCATCCATCAGAAGGAACTGGATGAAATGACCGATCCGCATCATAAATTCGACAGGCTGGTTGAACTGAATGTGATTGAGCAATGTGTCAATATTGCCAAGATCGATCATGTTCAGCGCAGATGGTACCAAACCGGCTTTCCAAAAATCCATGCCTGGGTGTACGACCTTCAAAACGGCCTTCTGAAAGAGCTGGACGTGAACCTGGGAGATTATTTCTCGGGCATCAGGAGTATCTATGACCTGCGCATTGCCGAGGATTGATCCTTGACAATTTACGATTTAAGAAACAGGAGTAAATGGTTATTGGACTAATTTCCTGAATGATAATTTCATTCCGATCACCGGATTTTCGATGATGATTTTTAGCGGGAAACCATCTTTATATTTATCAAAGGTGATGATCGCCGGGTCGGCAATGTTTGACCTGGCAGCAATGCGATACAGTGTGTCGCCTGCCGCAGAATAGGTTTGCCAGGCATGGTACTTCCCGGCTTTTCCTAAAACAACCAGGTTGTTGGTAGTGGCCTGGCGATAGAAATTCTCATTTTTTAATGCACCCGACCAGAGGAGAATTCTGAAATCGGTTTCGAAGATATGCATGAGTGCTTTTTTATTCAAAGATGCAAAACAGGAAATTACGTTAAAACTGTCCGCTTTCATTTCCAGGTCAAAAAAAGTCATCCCAACCTCATTTACAAAAACAATCCGATATGTGGCAGCACAAACTCCCCTCCCTGTTTGGGGAGGGGCCGCGGGTGGGGTATTCCCTTTTTGGGCCGGAGGCGGGGTGAACAGTGAATCCATCCTCTTTATGACCAGCAATCCTGTAAGATGGTGCTTTTTAATGTCGAGCGTGGCTTTGAAAACGTGGGACGTAAGACGTAAGATGTCCAAACTCTCATGTCTCATCTCTAACGTCTCACGTTTCAAGTTCTCCGGTTTAATCGAAACACAGCCGGCTATCAGCAACAGCATCAGACTAGCGTACCGTAAACATTTCATCTGCAATGGGTTGGTTGAGTCTCTTGGCGGAGAAGCTGATCCTGGTAAAATCGCCGCCGGCTTCATTTATTTCAATCCGGGTCACTGTAACATCTTTCCGGTCGAACCAGATCACAATTTCAGACAGAGATTCTTTCAGTTGAGGTGCCAGTGTTTTCAGCCTGACCATCCAGGAAGCCGGGGTTTCAAAAAATGAGGCACTGAAATTCTGTTCATCGGTAAGCAGGGTTCCCTGGATACTGCCAAGGATAATGCGGTTGATTTCAAGAAAGATCTTGTTCGACTTCAGGCTGATCTGATTTATCTTTTCCTCATCCCTGATGTATATTTTGTCGTTGTTGATGATGATGAGATATGCAAACGGTGACAGGTATTCCCAACGGAGCTTTTTCTCTTTTTTGAGATAGAATTTACCTCTGGAAATGATTTTCTCTGATATCATGTTCATCTCTTTTTCCTGGATGAAATCACAGGAAATGGTGGTAGTTTGCTGCGACACCTCTTTTACACGGTTCCTGAGTGAAGCGATGGATGGAGCATCCATGGGTGTGTTCTGGGAAATGGCCCGGAGCGGGAACAGGGCCGGCAAACCGGCCATGATATATAAGATCAGCCTACAGGTAAAAGAAACTTTATTCTTGTGCATGAGCAGGTATATTCAGCAATTTATCCAGCGGTACAACCGTATATCCCGCTTGCCGGATGGCAACGAGCAGTTCATCGAGATGATTCCCGGTGAAGAGCGTATCATCGTGCAGCAGGATGATTGATCCGGGTTTCAGTTTCCTGATAATCTTTGTTTTAATTTTTTCAGGATTATTGTTTAAGGTGTCAAATGAGCGGATATTCCAGCAAACCGCCTTCCAGGGCATGTGTTTCAATGCATTGCTTACCATCGGGTTCACTACCCCGTATGGAGGCCGGAAAAACAACGGCGATTTGCCGGTGATATTTTTCAGGAGGTGGTCTGTCTCCAGCAATTCGGCTCTGATCTTGTGGGCCGGGAAAAAATCGAACCATTTGGAATGGGAAAACGAGTGGTTGCCGATCACATGTCCATCATCAATCAATCGCTTTACGATCCATTCATTGCCAGCAATTTTTTTGCCTATGACAAAGAAGGCGGCGTAAACCTGGTGTTTTCTTAAAATCTCAAGAACCAGGGGAGTTTTAACCGGGTCAGGCCCATCATCGAAGGTGATGGAAACTGATTTTTCATCAGTTGTTCCGCGGCAAAGAACCGGGTGATGAAAATTGGAGCATGGAAGGAAAGCCATGGCGAAGGAACATCCAAAATAGCAGGAGAACAACAGGCTGTATAACAGGACGGCATTTATGTTTACAAAGCTCACGGCGGATTTACCGGGAATAACATTCCACAGGTTCAGGCAGAGGAGGATAATAAAGAAAAACAGGGTCAGGCGTCGAAATGTAAACATTTACGGGCGGCTTAGCAGGATGAATGCATGGTTGTTTCCCATGAAATGATTGTAAATGAGCACATGTTCATAAATGGTTGATTTTGGTGAGGATTTCAGACACACTGCCCCGGGAACCAACTGTGTGCTGATAACCTGTGCAGCCAACCAAGCAGCAAAAGCCGATGCTGTGTGATATTCGCCGCAAAGGTGCTTGAAATAAGCCAGCGGTGTATCCGCAAAATCTTTGCCTGCCAGGAACTTGTATACCTGGTCCGTTCGCGGATTCCCATTTAACCCCATGAACACCAGGTCTATATCGTTCGTGGTCAGTCCGGCGGTTGCAAGAAAATCATGGACCCTTTTGCTGACTTCTTTTTCTGACGCGGGTTTCAGAAAGGTGGTGACCCCCATCAGCCTGGCATATGTATGTTCATTCTGATAATTTTCGAGGAAAAAAAAGGTGGCGCCTTCACCGGCGATGGTCCCACGCTGCCGATCATCGAGCAGGTTTTTAGTATCAACAGGTTTTCGTTTCCAGTAGCCCAAACGGGATGTGATGGCAAAGGAATTCACCGTGAGTTCATCGGTGCCACCCACAAGGGCATCAGACAATTCACCCATCTCAAACTGCGTCATGGCATCGAGCAGGGCGCTTTCGAATGAAACTCCCCGGTGCACATAGGTGAAATTATAACCATGGCATTTGATCAACAGGGCGATCTGGCCGGCAACCGTATTGTGCGTGCTCTGAATAAAGGAAGTTGGAGTGAGAAACTCTTCCTTGTTCCTGATCATGGAAGTGAGGAATTTTTCCGTATCCTCCATGCATCCCAACCCGGTACCTGTGATGATGGCCTGGGGAATGATTTCCCGTTCCATGTTTGAACCGGAACTGCTGCCCGCATCCCTGAGGCATAATTTTGATGCGGTGACCCCCATTTTGATGATGCGGCCCATTCTCCGGATCATTTCAGCCGGGATGAATTCCTTATAACCCGGGTCGGCACACCTGAGCTGATTGGCCTCAAAAAACAGCGGTTCTACCAGTAATGCCTTTTGTGGCGATACACTGCCGAGCCCGTTGATGTATACTGGTGTGTTGGTCATTGGTGTTTATTGTTTTAAAGGGGTAAAACCTTGTCCCGGGTCACGCGTCACCTGTTACGTAACGTGACAGGACCACGGCAGAATTATTTCCGCCAAATCCGAACGAATTGGACAGAACGTGGCGTATCGATGCGTTATGGTTGGTTGTTACCGGCCTGTTGTGCAATTCCTTCATCGGGATCGAAAAACCCAGGTTGGAAAAAACAACCTGGTGTTTCAACGCCAGGACAGAGATCACGGCTTCAACAGCCCCGGCGGCTCCGAGTGTATGTCCGGTAAATCCTTTGGTAGAACTGTAGGGTGGCACATGTTCCCCGAAGATACGCTCGATGGCAATCCCTTCGGAGAGGTCGTTGTTTTGCGTACCGGTGCCGTGTACGTTGATGTAATCGATGTCGTTGGGCTGAAGTTTGCTCATGGCAATGGCTTTCGACATGGCCATGAAGGCCCCTGTGCCGTCGGGCGAAGAGGCCGTTTGATGGTATGCATCATTGGCATTGCCATAGCCTGAAACTTCCGCCAGGATGTTTTTCCCATCTTTCATGACAACCTCTTCCGATTCCAGTACCAGGAAAGCTGCTCCTTCGCCCAGCGTGAGCCCGGCCCTGTTTTCGTCAAAGGGATGGCAACCGGTTTTGTCCAGGATCATCAGGGTATTGAAACCATTGAGCGTGAATCTGGTAACGGCATCGGTACCACCCACTACCACTCGGTCAAGTTGACCGGTTTTGATGAGGTTCGAGCCGAACATCAGGGCATTTACCGATGAGGAGCAGGCCGTGCTGATGGTGGTGACCAGGTCGCTGATCCCCAGGTGGCTGGCAATCCGTTCGGTGCTGTCGCCACAGTCGTGGTTCACCACATCGATGAGGCGGCCTCTGGCTGGATCGGAGAGGAATGACGCGTAGAAATCTTCGCTCCGGTCCATGCCGCCAACGGTAGATGCAGAAATAAGACCGGTTTTATATTGATGGATATTGCTGATTCCAGCTGATCCCAGCGCTTCCTTTGCAGCCTTCATCCCCAGCAGGGCGGTACGGGTGAGATTTTTTTTGCCTGCCTTGCCAACCTCTTCAAGCAATTCTTCTGTGGTCATTTTTACTTCGGCCATGGGGATGATCCCCTTATGCATAGTGTTAAACAATGTAATTTCTCCTATTCCTGTTTTCCCGGCAAGCAGGGATTGGAATGTTTCTTCAACATTTTTCCCGATGGCACATACAATCCCGATGCCGGTAATAAAAACCCGTTTTGACATGAAGCAATTCAATAATTTAAATGCAAAATTAACAGAATAAAATCAACCAGGGAAATCCGGGACGAATTGGTGAAGCTACCCACCACAGTTCCTTTGGCGAAACGATGCACCCCCGGACCGTTCGGTGAATCTAACGATCCCTGCTTCTTGGGTAACAATAATTTACGAACCTACTAACATCCCTGTACCAGCATAAACGAATGGTTCACATCCCTGAATTGGTTATAAATCAAAATATTCCTAAGCTTTCCAGGAACGACTTGATTTAAATGTAAAACCACCGGGTAAACTGGCCTCCTCAGGATATTGGCAGCAACATACAACCCGAAACCAGTGGCCGTGTGGTACTCACCACACAGGTGTTTGTACCATGCCTGCGCTTTCCCGGGGAAAAATTGGTTGGCAAAATGTGTATAAACCTGATCGTATTTGCAATCACCATTTACCCCAAGGATCACCAGATCTATGTCGTTCGGTGACAGTTCATTTTTAGCAAGAAATTCCGGTAAAACCACTTCGGGCCGGAATGAACCATTCAGGTTGATGCAGGTCGCTACATCTTTCAGTTCAGCATAGGTTGACGAGCGCTTTTCGGTACCCAACACAAAAAAAGCAGCGCCTTCGCCAGGAAGCGCCCCGGGCGATTTTGTTTCAAGCAAGGCCAGGTTGTTTACGGGCTCCATCTTCCATTGCCCGATGCGGCGGGTGATCTGAAGGTGGTTCATGGTCATCTCATCGATGGCGCCAATAAGCACATTCCTGGCCATTTCTTCCTCGATCTGCATCATCCCGTCAATCAATCCGCTCTCAAAAGAGAAAGTACGATGCACGTAGGTTGAGTTGTAGTTGTGGCATTTCAGCTGGATGGCCACCTGAGAGCTGATGGTGTTGTAAGTCGATTGAATAAAGGGAGTCGGGTTCAGAAACCGTTCTTCGCTGGAAAGATCACCGAGGATTTTTTCAGTATCCTCCACACTTCCCAAACCCGTCCCGGTAATGATGGCATCCGGCATGCTGCAACCTGCATCAGCCAGGCTGATTTTTGCAGAAGCAATCCCCATTTTAATCAGGCGGCTCATGCGCCTTGACTGGATCGGGTCGATATAGGTCCTGTATGCCGGTTCAATGCACTTCAGGTAATCGGACGTATATTCCATGATCTCCGGCAGAAATTCCGTCGGGTCCACAGTCTTTTGGGGGGAAATTAAACCGATGCCGTTAATATATGCCATTAACCTGATAATTATAAAATGTCAGCATTGACTTTTTTGAAGATCAATGAAGTATCATTTCCCCCAAACCCGAACGAATTCGACATCACCACATTCACCGGAATATTGGTCATGAGCTTTTCAACAGGGGAGAAGCTGAGTTCTTCAATGCGCTCCTGGAAATTCAGGTTGGGCCAGGCCACCTGGTGCTGCAAACACATGATCGAAAGGATCGCTTCTGCAGAGCCTGCAGCGCTGGTGGTATGCCCGGTGAATGGTTTGGTTGAACTGACCAGGGGCATGCGGTTACCGAAGAGTTTTTCAAGAGCACGGCCCTCGGAGAGGTCGTTGTTGTCGGTACCGGTGCCATGTGCATTCACATAATCAATATCTTCGGGAGCCAATCCGCTGAGTTCAAGGGCTTTTTTCATGGCCAGGTAGGCCCCGGTGCCGTCGGGAGAGGAGGCTGTCTGATGAAAAGCCTCGCAGGCGTTACCCCAGCCCACCAGCTCGCACAAGGGTGTGTTGCCGGTTTTCCCGAGGCTTTCTCCCGATTCAAGAACCAGGTAGGCAGCGCCTTCGCCCAGGTTGATCCCGGCACGGTTCTGATCGAATGGCCTGCATGGATTTTTATCCAGGATCTTCAGGGCATTAAATCCATTGAGATGGAATTTCGTGAGTGCTTCGCAACCGCCGGCCAATACACGGTCAAGCCTGCCTGTACGGATCATGCGTGCACCGAGCATGATGGCATTGGCTGCAGATGAACAGGCCGTGCTGATGGTGGTCACAAAATCACTGATACCGAGCAGGCCGGCAATTTTTTCCGTACTGTCAGCACAGTCATAAGAATCAATGTAAGCGTTGCGGCTATCGTTGGTAAGGAAATCGCTGTAATAATTTTCGCAACGATCCATGCCACCCACGGTTGTAGCGGAGATCAGCCCGGTTTTTAATTCCCGGCAGTTATTCATACGGCCATTGACAAAAGCTTCCCGCGCGGCAATGATACCTAGCAAGGCATTTCTTGAATAGCCATCGGTGGGAGGGATGGCCGCCAGGGTAAAAAGCTCTTCCAGCGTTTTTCGAACTTCGCCGACAAGCAATTCGTTCTTAAGATAGGTGTCAACATAATGAACACGTCCTGTTCCAGGTTTTGACTGAAGCAGGGATTCAAGATGTTCCTCGATGTTGTTGCCGATGCAGGAAATGATGCCGAACCCGGTAATGAAAATCCGCTGAGGCATCGGGACCTATTTTTTATGCTCTGTAATGTATTCTGCCATGGAACGGATGGAGAAGAAAATTTTCTTACCGTCTTTCGGATCCTCAATTTTTATTCCGTAATTCTTCTCCAGTAAAACAATCAGTTCAAGTGCATCAATCGAATCCAGCCCTAAACCTTCGCCAAACAATGCGGAATCCGGATTTATGTCATCGGGAGTAATATCTTCCAGGTTTAATTGCTCTATTACTTCTTTTTTAAGTTTTAAAATCAATTCATCCATAATATCAGATCAGTTACGTTTCATTATAAAATTGAGATTTTCTGCGTTAAAAAGCATCGGTTTCATCCCGGATGCTCCGCCATTGCGGCAATGGTCTTCCTTTTCAACCATTACCATCATGGCATCGCATTTGTTTGCCAATACTTCAATCCAGCCGCATAAACAGGCTTCCACCCGTTCATTGTTAAATAACTCAGAAACATAATCATGCAATAAGCTGGCATTGAATGTTTCCGAGATCAAAAAGGCATTTTCTCCTTTGATTTTATTCCTGATGCATACCTCCCCGATGACGATGTTGGGCAGGGTATAGACAAAAACAGAAGGGCTCGGGAAATAACCTGAACGGTCCCTGATCGTTTCGTTATGGGCAAGGTCAGTATCAAGACTTGAACTTGCGTTTGACAAAACAACCCCGACCGATTCTCCCGGGTATCCTGCTAATTTTGCATCCTTTAAAACCAGTTCAGTTGCAATGAACCCAAGCTTACTAACGGCATCCATCTTGTAAAACTTGGGATAAACAGTCTGCTCCTGTTTGAACACTGTTTTTATAAAGTCTGCAAATTTAATAATATTTTCCTGATAAAAGATGAGACGCCCGTTCACAATAACCTTGTTATCATGGAGACGACTGTAGGAAGTGATGAAACGGTCCATTTTAATCTTTCTGATAAATGATGGCGGCATTGCACCCGCCAAAGCCGGATGCAGTTTTCAAACAGGAAGTTAATTCCGCAGGCCGGTTGCTTGTAACAATATCCAGTGGTTCTGGAACTCCCGGAGTTTTAAAACCGGCAGATTTGTAGAGGATGTTATTCCTGAGAGAGGATATTGCAGCAATTGATTCTACAATACCGGCTGCACCAAGCGTATGGCCCCAGTATCCTTTGAAACTGTTGACCGGGACCTCAGCCAATCCGCTCAGCCCGATGGCTTTTGATTCCATTTCGTCGTTGAACAGTGTTGCTGTTCCATGAGCCGAGATGTAACCGAGTTCCTTTGGTGTCAGCAAAGCCTGTTTCATGGCCTGGTTAATTGCCCAACTCAGTTCTTCCCCTGTGCGGGATGGCCCTGAAATATGATTGGCATCATTGCTGGTTGCAGCGCCTGCGACCCTGATCATTTGAGCAGCGGATGGGCCTGGCTCCGTTGAAAGTACCATGGTCCCGCACCCTTCACCGAGTGAAAGCCCGGTGCGGTTCAGGTCAAAAGGTTTGCAAGGTGCGGGGCTGATTGCCTGGAAGGATTGGAACCCGGAGATGACGAATTCCGAGACAATGTCACCACCGGTCACCACGGCCTGGTCGTATGCTCCCGATTGCAGGAACCTGGTTGCAGTCATCACGGCCACCAACCCTGAAATACAGGCGTTGGAGATAATAACAGGTGTATTGGCGAATCCGAAGAAATGCTGAATAACCCTTCCCAATTCCCAGAGGTAAAGGCGTTTGTGACTGAATATTGCTTTGTACCGGTTTTCCAGTAAATTGATGTTGCCCTTGGTCGTGGAGATCACCAACAGGGTTCTATGATTTCCCGGCATGATCGTACTGTTCCGGAGTACATCATTGATGGAAACGATAAAAAATTTTTCGAGACGCGTGAAGGATTCCGGAGAGATGTTCTTATTGAGGGCAGCAAGGATATCAGAAACTTTTTGATCCAGTTGAGCGGTATCAACCTGCGAAAGCGAAACCGGATTCGGATATAGAACTGGATCGTTCATAGTACGGATCCCGATGGCACCACCTGCGATGGCGGCAATATTTTCCGCTGTTGAAAATCCAAGCGAGGTGATGAAATTATCATTCAGGATGTAAACCGGTTTCATGCGATCAACCATTAGCTGCATTTTGAATCTGGCCTTTTACTTTTGCATTTTGCATTTTACCAATTTTACTCTTTTACACTCCCCATTTCCGTTTCCATCCGGTGAAAAATTCCGGGGCAGTCAGCAACAGTTCCCCCTGTGGCGTGAGGAATACCTGTGTAGATGTACCGGTGGCGGCCACTTCATTGTCTTTTTTCCGGTAAATGGTATAATCAAACATGATTTTGGCAGCCTCTGCCGGCACAAAGCGGGTTTCTACGATGGCAATATCTCCATATTCCAGCGGACGTTTGTATTCACAATTGATCTTCACCAGCGGGATCATTACATTGTGTTTATAAACATCCAGGTAACCAAGGTTATACTTCAGACCGAACGATTCCCGGCCATCTTCAAAATATTTCAGGTAATTGCCATGCCATACAATGCGCATGGAATCAACCTCTGAAAACCTCACAATTATTTCTTTCCGGTCGGATAGTATCATAATCAGTTGTTCATTGGACTTTTATACCGGTAGTAAATGCCGGTAATGAAGACAGTGGATAAGAAAAACAGGAATAATTTAATGGCCTGGGGAGCTATTTGCCACAGGCTGCCTCCGCGCAGAAAAATACTGTAATACCCGGTGATGGCCCAGTTCAGCGGACTGATCAGGGATACGGCCCGCATGAAGGGGGGCATGAGGTAGATTGGAACCCACAACCCGCCCATGGCAGCAAGGATGATGACGGAAATAGACCCGAAGGCAGCTGCCTGCTGGTGTGTTTTCGCAATTGTTCCGATCATGAGACCGTACCCCACAGATGCCAGGGCAACAACCGTGGTCATGAGGAACAACCCAAGGATGTCGTCACCCAAAACCAGCGTTGGAAGTCCGAAAAGCGGCAAAAGCAGGATGCCGGCCAGTAACATGGCTACCGTTTGGGCAAGGCACACCATGAGGTACACGCCGACTTTTCCCATCAGCAGGGTCATATAGGATACGGGCATGGTGAGTAAGCGGAAAAGGCTTCCTCCTTCACGTTCCTGGATCAGACTTTGTGTTAGCGGTATCACGATGAAAAACATGGCAAATATCGTCCACGCCGGCACATTGTGCTGGGTTGAATTGGGTATCAGTTCCACTTCCCTGAATGATGGAAACTCCTCTTTAAATTGAAGGATTTCCCTGAAGCCTTCCCTTGGTGGTTTATACAGGGGCATTTGCATGGCAAGTTCCTTGTTGAATGTTGCAAAAACCCATTCAGTCTGTATCTTGTAGTAATTTTCCCTGACCGAGCTGATCAGTGCATTTTTAAATGTTCTTTTAACCGTAGGGTCGAAGTAAATAATCACATTCACCGAATCCCTGAAAACGATCCCATCCAACAGCATCGGGTTACCTACCCCAAAGCCTGCCAGGGTTTTTGCAACATTAAGCCTGACATTGGCGCGCATGGTGCTGGTTGCACCTTTCGGAACAACGATGGCAATGAGGTAATCCCCTTTTTTTACTGCGTTTTTTGCATCAGCAGCGGTGATGGGCCTTTGGTTTAAACGATCGACAACTTCAAAAGATCCGGAACCATTGAACCCGTTTTTAATCCTCATCCCAAGGCTGTCGAGGTCGTTATCGACAAACAGCACCTGTACGCTGGGATCTTTTGTTAGCGTGCCCCATCCGGATTCCTGCATCAGCGATGAAATCACGATAAGCACCACCGGCATGATAAAAAGCATGGCCAACCCCGATTTATCACGAATGAGCAGCAGCATCTCTTTGCGGCACACCGACAAATACTTCTTCATGATTAGTCCCTCATGTCTTTACCGGTGAGATGGATGAAGATGTTTTCCAGGTTTTTAAATTCCGGATGCCTGGCAAGAAGCTCGTTCGGATTACCCAGGGCAATGATGTTTCCCCGGTCGATGATCGCCACCCTTGTACAAAGGTGCTCGGCCTCTTCCATGTAATGGGATGTGTAAATGATCGTCACACCCTTTTTATTGATCTCCTTGAGATATTCGAGGATCACCACCCGCGACTGCACATCAATGCCGACAGTAGGTTCATCCAGGAAGAGAACCTTCGGATCATGCAACAACCCGGCGATGAGATTTACCCTGCGTTTCATCCCTCCGGAATATTTGTTCACCGTTTTGTTTGCATGTTTTTCAAGTCCGAATTCATGCAGGTAATGGTTTATTTTGTCGCGCAGTTCCGAACCATACATCCCATACATGTTGCCGAAGAATGCAAGGTTCTCCCTTCCTGTAAGGGTTGGATAAAGTGCGATGTCCTGCGGAACAACCCCGATGATCTGCTTGATTTTTTCAAGGTTTGTATGGCTGTCCATGCCATCGATCATCACACTCCCTTTTGTTGCAGGGAACAAACCGCAAAGGATAGAGATCGTCGTCGTTTTACCTGCCCCGTTGGGCCCAAGCAAACCGAAGATTTCATTGGGGAAAATATCCAGGGATATTGAATTCACTGCAGGTTCCTCTGCCCCTTTGTAAATTTTAGTAAGATCCCTTATTTCTATGAGGGGTTGCCCGGACATCAAAATTTGATTTTTTTTAATTTCTGGTAAACTTTTTCTTCACTTACGGCGATGTCCAGAAGTTTTTCTGAGAGTGTCCCGTAATCTTCTTCGGGTTTTGAGCGGTTTTTACAATTTCGAGCACCCATATAGGTAAAATCGCGCCATTTGTTGGCGGTTTTACCCATCATATCCGATGCCTCTAGCAACTCCATATGATTCCCGAACATCTCACCGGCTTCTTTCAGGAAGGCTCCATAAATATATCGGAATCCTGCACCGCCGGTACCGAAATCTTCCGCCATGCGCAGAATTTGTCCCAGGTAAAAAGCAGCCTTGTCATCACCGTGTTTCCTGGGCCATTTTTTAAGGTCACGTGCCATCCATCGCAACCCTTTCACGCCGATCAGCGGGAACGGGATACCAATCATTTCATAAACTGTCTTCTTTATCCCAAGGACGATGGCAGGTTTCAGGTCAACCGGTTTGTCAATGGCATGATTGATCCAGTACATCTTTCCCTGGGGAGCAAAAGCTCCTTTTGCATAACGCACGCGCAGAAGGTCTTCATAAGTGATCAATTGGGGAAACTCCATCACCGTGTCACTCACATGATACATGTTTCCCTCCTTGCCGAAAACCACAAGGTTGTGCATGTTATAGTGCATGCGGTACTCGGGAGGAAAGAAAGTCAGTTGAAAAACACCCACCTGGCAGCCTGTGGGAATTCCCTTCTCCAGGTTGCGGTCAAGCATTTGCATGGCTTCCCTGGGGTCTTTGATCTTTTTAACCACGGTAGATTCGATGCCCAGGTATGCGGTAGACCGTTTAAATACCGTATTGGGAAGATTACGGAACGAGATCATCGGTGCAAACTGGATCTTCAGAAAGGGAATATAACTGAAATACAGGCCATTCCCAATTCCAAAGGCCATCGGTTCAGATAATTCCAACCCATTGAATTTAAAAAGGTTCGATGTGGCGCCGCTTTCACAATGCCCTGCCTGGCGGTGTGTATAGTTGATGATTGTTTTTGTTGCATCCATCATTTGAATTCAATTATGATTAAACATTTGTAAAATATCATTGTCATTTTTTTCCGCGAAGATGCAAAGGTCCAAATTCAAAATTTTTTTACCTCTAAGCGCCTGAGCGGTGAAGGATAATTTTCATAGCAGGCTCATGATTCAATCTTCCGGAGTTGATCAACAGTAATGTTGAATGCTTCGGCATATTTCTGTAATGTTTTATCATTCAATCGTTTAAATACTCCGGGTTTAAAATGCCATTTGACCCGCCACAAAGAAATTCCGGCCATCATCGACAGGTTCATCGGGTCGAGCAGGTTTTTTTCCATGAAATAAACCACGGGGCTGGCTTTACCGGCCAGTACGCGTTGCCGCGCCTCTTCAATCCTTTCATGAAATAAATCCCATGCCTGTTGAAGGATAAGGCGGTCGGCTTCACCATGAAAACCTACCGTTTTTTCAAAAGTGCCTCCATCCCCGTAGGAATAGGAGAGTTCACGATGTTGGCCATAAGCCTTGTCTTTGTAGACCGGATTGAGATTTTCTTCCATTGTAAATCTATTTGATGGTTGAAAGTTTTTTAAAGATCTTCTCCTCCCTGTTTGCGATTTCAATCAGCATATCTGCAAGAAAATCATATGATTGGTCAGGTTTTCCCCTTTTTTTGCAATTTCGCGAACCAAGATATGAAAATTCCCGCCAACTATTTGCATTTTCACCCATTTCAAAAGATAATTCCCTGAGCCATGGCTGGTTCAATACCGTCGATGCTTCTTCAAGAAAAGCACCATAGATAAACCGGAAACCCGCACCTGCCGTGCCAACCTCTTCTTCCATGCGCAATACCTGGCCAAGATAATAGGAAGCTTTTGCCTCGCCAAGTTTTTTTTCCCATTTGCGCATCCGGCCGGCAAGATAACGGATCCCTTTCACCCCGATGAGCGGGAAGGGAATACCGACCATGTTATTTGCCGTTTTCCTGATACCTTTGACGATCGCTGGTTTGATATCGATCCTGGCAGGCACATGCGTGGGATAATACATCCGTCCCTGGGGTGCAAAAGCCCCTTTGGCAAATCGTACGCGCATCAGGTCTTCATAGTTGATCTCTACAAGGTTTTCCATCAGGGTATCGCTGATGAAATAGGTGCCGTTTTCATGACCATAAACAATCATGTTGTGCATGTTGTAATGCATGCGATACTCCGGGGGAAAGAATGGCAAATGAAAGGTGCCAACCTGGAGACCGACGGGATAACCCTGTTCCAGCACTTCGTTCAGCTTATCCATCGAATCCTTTGGATTACGGAACGTGTGAACCGCTGTTTTGACGCCAAGTTCCCTGGTTGCCCGGTCGAATACCTGTCCGGGCCAGACCCTGAAAGAGGTGGTTGGCGCATGTTGCATCTTCAGAAAGGGCAGGTAACTGAAAAAAAGCCCGGCGCCAATTCCGAAAGCCATGGGCTCACTGATCTTAAAATGATGATAGTTGAGCAGGTTGCGTGTTACGCCACTTTCACAATGTCCGGCCTGCCTGTGTTCAAATGCTAGTTTTACCATTTGTTGTCATTTTTTTACCTGTTCCGATCGATCCTTACTTGCCTAACTCTGACCCTCTCGTCATGTACCTCACCCGGAGCCTCTCCTGAAGTACCTCATCCTAACCCTCTGCTGAAGTACCTCTCCCTAACCCTCTCCTTCAGGAGAGGGAATACTCCCCTTCTCCCCGGGGAGAAGGGGCTGGGGGATGAGGTATTTACCCCATCGCCGGGGGATGAGGCACTTACTTTAAAAACCCCGGATGCTTCAACTCCTCCACCGTTATTTCGAAAACCGAGGCATATTTGACCAATGTCTCTGGTTTAATTTTTTTGAAAACTTTACTCTTCAAATGCCTTTTTACACGCCATTTTGGTATCTCCATATAAGCTGCAAGCATGGGAACCTCCATCAGAATCTTTTCCATGTAATATGCAATGGGACTTGCCTTTCCCTGGATGACAAGTTGCCTGACCTCGTCGAGACGCTGTTCTGCCGCATCCCAGCCCTGCTTGATGATCACCTGGTTGTTGGGATTCTGGTAGTCTACTTTTTGGGTAAACCCTTTGTCCTTGTCAAAATGGTAAAACAGTTCACGGTTATATTTGTATATCAGTTCATTATCACTGGTCATTTTACCATTAGCTTCACTATTTGTATCTCTCATGCATGTACATTTTAATTCCTGTTGCCTGGTGCCTCTTTTTTTTTCTAGCTGACCAGGAAAATTTTCAACTCGCAGCCTGCGATCAACTGGTTTCCTAAAAAGACCTCACCAAGCACAATGGTGGCATCAAACACCTCGTGCAACACAGTCACGTGCGTCATGATCTCCTGACCGACCTTTGGAAAGGCATCAATTTTGAGGTTTCTGATCCCCCCTATAAAGCCCAGGGGGGCTTTCCCGTCTATAACTCCCGGTTTTGCCCCAACTCCGGCGGCAGCGGTCTGTGCCATGTTTTCGATCAGTCCGGGTTCCCGGAATTCACTGTTTACACAAAAAATATTTTCCTCACGGATCAGGAAAGCAGTCACCGTTGTTTTATCAACGATCTCCACCAACCTGTCCACCATCACCATCGGTGGTTTTTGCGGTATATTTACATTTTCAAATGATGCCATAAGGATCCTTTGCGTTTTCGTTTTCGCATGCGGTTCATTGCTGTTGCAACATCCTCATCAGGGAAAACCCATCTGCGCCCTGTATTGAGGGCACGTTCCTTGAGTGTTGCATAGTCGATGCCGGGAGCAATATAATATACCGGGGTCAGCAGGTTGTCGTCAGCATGAATGATTCCCTGTTCAATTGCAATTTTATGCAGTACGGTCCCTGGATAGATCCGCATGCCGATAAAGGGAAAAAAAACAGTATTTTCAATACGTTTTGAATTTTCAAAACTCTCATTGATGGTTGCCTCCGTCTCGCCATAACCGCCGATGATCATGAAGTGGCAGAAATAGATCCCTGCCTGGTTGCAATAATCAGAAACCCTTATAACTTCCTCCACATCAAAGTGTTTACCATATTTTTTCAAAGTGGTGTCGGAAAGTGATTCAGTGCCGAATTCGATATGTGTGAGCCCGGCTTCTGCAAACAATTTTAAATTTTCCAACGACAAATTATGCGGAGAAAAGTATGCTCCCCAGTGCATCGGAAGTTCGGCGGCGATCATCTTTTTAGCCAGTTCCACATTAAAATTGTTGCTGATGTTGAACACTGAATCGGTAAAAAAGACATAATCAACCTTGTACTTTTCATAAAGCTGCCGCAATGTATGAACAATTTTATCCGGATCGAGCGTCCGCACATTGTGGCCTTCAATGAGGGGATAGGTGCAATAAATGCAGTTATACGGGCATCCCCGCTTGGTCTGCACATTGACCATGCCTGCCTTATCCCAGTAAAATTCCAGGAGGTCTGTGTCAAAATCGAGGTCAGGAGTTTTGATGAAGTGTTGCCTGCCGTTCATATGGATCCCTTCTCCATCGCGGTACACAAGACCCTCAATGAGAAGATCCGGGTTGCCCCTTTCAAGGCTGAGCAGGAGGTGGTAAAGGCTCTCTTCACCCTCACCCTGTATTCCATAATCGGGGTCAAGGTAGGAAAATAATTCACGGGGATAAATGGAGAAGGCAGAACCACCAATGATCAGGCAGGTACTTGAAGTGTCGCGCACGATATCTGCAACCGACTTGTAACCATTGATGAAACTCTCCTGGCTGTAAAAATTCACATCATCGACATTCCGCAGGGACAGGCCAACATAATCCGGTTGAAAATCGCGGAGGCAGGCTCTGAAGGAATCGGGCACCTGGAGGTTGAAATCGAATATCCGTATATCGAAATCAGGGAGACGTTCGCTGAGGTAAGTGAAAAGGTATGAAATGCCCAATGGATAAACCGGGTAAGGATTGACATACCTGTTGGCCGAAACAAAGAGTAGTTTTTTCCCCGGCATTTTCAAAGGTTCTTTTCTTGCACGTGTGCATCCGGAAGTTTCCAGAAATCATAATAGTTGAACCATTGAAGCGGGTATTTACGCAGGATTTCTTCAAATTTCCGGGTATAAACCTCCAATGATTCTCTGAAATTTCCTTCCCGCTGCTTCAGGTTTGAAGTATAAGCTACCCTGATCAGGGGAGTCGCATAAAAATGGTAATGGCTGCTGGTCTCTTTTACTGCAAAAACAAATGAAACAGGAACTTTGAATTTGGCAGCCATGTTCACCGGTCCGATGGGGAAAGCCGCTGGTTTGCCCATGAAATCCAGCGTGACTGTCTTGTTCCCTTCAATATACCGGTCGCCGTGCATGGCGATGATCTCTTTGTTGGCAAGTGCCTGCCTGATCTCAATGAGGTGTGAAAAATCATCGCGGATCACGATGAAGTTGACCGTGCGTGAGGTCATCACATCCGACAGGTAGCCTTTGATCCGCTGATGTTCCGCATCGAATAAGATAATGTTGATCCGTTTTTCGAGCCGGGTAAGCAATTGTCCGGCTATTTCCCAATTTCCAACATGCGCACTCACCAGCAACCCTCCATCCTGCATCTGGCGCAGGTACTCTTCTCCTTCAAAATCAAATGTGAATTTTTGCTGGAAACCCGCGAGCATTGCTATTTTATCAAGCAGTATCTGCCCGAACATATAATAGTTCCGGTAGATACTGATGAAAGCCCTGAACCGGTTGTACTTCATCACCTGGTGGTAAAAGTTAAAAATTGCCCTAAAAGCTTTACCTGATGCGGCCACAAAATAGATGACGACGAAGGAGAGGAGGAAGTATGCGAAACGCAGCCCGAGGTGTTTCAGGGTCCAGACAAATATGCTATATCCCAGAACCCCTCCGCGGGTTTTGCCTTCCCATGATGACATGTACGATTAATTTGGGTTGATGCGGTTGATGATGTAACTGTAAAAATCCTGCAGCGATTTGACGTCTGCCATCTCCTCTGCCTTCATCTTGAAGCCAAAATTGTTTTCAACGATCACAAACAAATCAACAAAGTCAAGGCTGTCGATCCCGAGATCATTCTTCAGGTCGGCAGAGGGGTTTATCTGGGTTTCCTCAATTTCAATCTCATCGATCAGCAGTTGGTTTATTTTCCTGATGATCTCATCATTTTGCATCATAGTCATTCGTTAACCGATGCAAAAATAAGAATTTTTCTCGAAGAAACAGGAGCGAGCTTCAACTAATTCAGCGACATGATTTACAGATGGTTCTTACCAGGAAATATATGGGGTTTACTGAAACTCACTAAAGGGAGTTTCGTGCTGAGTTCCATCAGCCACACTCAAATATATACCTGATAGCCAATAGTCTGCGAAAACCTGCGTAGAAAATCTGTGCGCATCTGCGTGAAATATTTTCTTTTTGGCCGGTTCCCCGGGTATGGTTGAAATTTTATCTGGATTTCCGGATAATCAGTGAAGAGTTAGTGCCGCCAAAACCAAACGAATTGGAAAGGAATGCATTGATTTCGAAGGGAGTAGTTTTTGTGGCGATATTTAATTTTGCCGTCACCTCATCGGGATGGTCTAAATTGATGTTTGGAGCGACAAACCCGTTATTCATCATAAGGGTCGAATAGATCACCTCACTGGCCCCACCCATCCACATTTCGTGCCCGGTCATCGATTTTGTGCTGCTGACAAGGGGTCTTGAACTTCCAAAGACCGTGTTGATCGATTTTGCTTCGTTGCTGTCGCCTGCCGGTGTTGATGTGGCGTGGGCATTGATATAATCGATTTCAGATGATTTGATCCCCGCATCTTGGATTGCTTTCTGCATGGCGCGCACAGGGCCTTCCACGTTTGGCATGGAAATATGTTCCCCGTTCGATGAGAAACCGTATCCGATCACTTCGCCATATATCGTGGCGCCGCGTTTCATGGCCGATTCATAGCTTTCGATGATCACCGTGGCAGCGCCTCCGCTGGGAACCAATCCATCGCGGTCGCGGTCGAACGGACGGGATGCCCTGGTTGGCTCTGATTCCCTGATTGAAAAAGCATTGAGGGCATCAAAACTGGCTGTTGATTCGGGGTTGATCTCCTGGGCACCCCCGCAAATGATCATCTCCTGTAAACCTTGTTTGATTAAAAGATAACCGATGCCAATGGCATGTGAACCGCTGGCACGGGCCCCGCTGAGGGTGAAGTTGACCCCCTTGAGCCGGAAGATAACGGAGAGGTTCATGGAAACAGTCGAATTCATCGATTGAAAGATGTATCCCGATCCGATCATCATGGTATCTTTCTTCTGCCGCAGGATGTCAACAGATTCCACCACCGGTAAAGCGGAACTGTCATTGCCGAAAAGGATGCCGACCTCATGCGCATCCAGGTAGGATTGCTCAATGCCGGCATGTTTGAGTGCTTCCAGGGTCGAAATGTAAGCATATTCACCCTGTTCAGGCAAACCGATCCTCATCCTTCGATCAAGTACTCCCTTCAATTGCGGTCGTGAAACCATACCGGTCAAGGCAGAACGGAATCCCATCTCTTTTCGCACAGGATCAAAAATAATCCCCGACTTCCCCTGCATCAGCGAATCTTTGACCTCGGAGAGGTTCTGTCCGATTACGGAATAAATACCCATGCCTGTGATGACAACCCTGCTCATACTAATTGGCGAAATAGTGAAAAAGTGAAATAAGGTAGTGAGATAGCGAGGAGGTGTGGGAACGAGGTGGTGAAATTCATAAATCAAAAATCGTTTATCGTAAATTAAGTATAGAGTCCTCCATTCACATTCACGACCGTTCCTGTGATGTACGATGCTTCCTCCGAAGCAAGGAAACCAACGATTGCTGCAACCTCTTCGGGTTTACCGAACCGTCCCATCGGGATCATGGCTTTCAGTTGTGCTTCATCAAGATCTTTGGTCATGTCCGTTTTGATAAAACCCGGTGCAACGGCGTTGACCGTCACATTTTTCTTGGCAACCTCCTGCGCGAGCGCTTTTGTTGCACCGATCACACCCGCTTTGGCAGCCGAATAGTTGGCCTGCCCAGGCAATCCCTTCAGTCCGGAAAGAGAAACCACATTGATGATCCTTCCCTTTTTATTGATGATCATCTCCTTGATCAGAAATCGGGTAACATACAGGAAACTATGGAGGTTCGTATTCAGGACGTCGTGCCACTCTTCATTTTTCATCCACATCACCAGGGCGTCCTTCCTGATGCCGGCATTATTCACAAGTGCCTGGATATAAGCTCCTTCATGGGCGGTTAACCATTTTCCGAGCACATTTTCCACTTCCTCCTGGGAGGAAACATCGAAATTGAGGATCTCTCCGTCACTGCCTTTCTCCCTGACCAGTTGCAAAGTGATTTCAGCTTCCTCCGGGCTTGCATGAAAGTTGACCAGGACGAAAAAACCCATCTCTGCAAGTTTGATGCAAACGGCCCTGCCAATGCCGCGGGAGCCACCGGTGACTAATGCGTATTTCATGCAATTTTCGATTTACGAATTTCGATTTATGGTTTAAGAGTTGATTTTATATTCTCCTTTTAATAGTTTTCTCTATGATTTTAGGAAAAGTACTTTTTCCCAAGCGTAAATCCCAAATCGTAAATCCAATTATCCTTCCAGCGGAAACTTTGGTTTATTTTCCAGGATATAGTTGGCAATCTGCTTGATTTCCTTGTATTTGGTTGTGTCGTCGGTAAATTTCGGCACGATTTTCCGCAGGTCTTCAAATTTTTTGCGGGAATAACCCGAAAGTTTTGGTTTGAACTTCATGAAATCGATGGCCTGGAGAACGGCGATCATGTGAATTGACAACACGATGTAGGTATGGTCAATCACGCGTTTGGTCATCATGGCTGCGTTGGTGCCCATGCTGACGATGTCCTGGTTATCGTTGTTATTGGTGATGCTGTGGATGGACATCGGAAAACAAAGGGTCTGATTTTCAGCCACCGTGGATACCGCTGTAAACTGCATTCCCTGCATGCCAAGGTTGAAACCGAGTTTTCCTAGGTTGACAAACGGGGGAAGTTTTTGGTTTAATTTGTCGTTCATGAGGTAATTGAGCTGGCGTTCGGCAAGCATTGAAAGTTTCGTGACGGCAATCTTCAGTTTATCCATTTCCAGGGCGACATAATCGCCATGAAAATTTCCTCCATGAAATACGTTTTTTGCATCGCTGTCGATGATCGGGTTATCGTTGGTGGAATTGACCTCGTTGATCAGCACCTTTTCAGCATACAAAATGGTGTCGAGGATCGGGCCCAGTACCTGCGGAACGCAACGCAGCGAGTAGTATTCCTGTACCTTATGGGTGAATACCTCCACCTGTTCTGTTTTTCCGTTGTACAGATGATCGGCCCGGCGGCGGATAAGCTGGCTGTCCTGGAGTATTGATCGCATCATCCTTGCCACCTGGTTCTGCCCGTAATGGCTTTTTACCTTGTTCAGTCCATCGGAAAAATGATCGTCATAGGACTCTACGATCTCGTTGATCATCGAAGATGCCAGTACAGCCCAGTCGAGCAGGTTCTTTGCGTGAACGAGGTTGATCATGCCGATGCCGGTCATGGCCGAAGTGCCATTGATCAGGGCAAGCCCTTCGCGGATGTGCATTTTCACCGGGGTAAGTTTTTCTTTCTGAAAAACCTTTTCGGTTGGCTGCAGCTCGCCATTGTACCAGATTTCGCCTTCGCCGATGAGGTTCAGTGCCAGGTGTGCCAGTTGGACCAGGTCGCCGCTGGCGCCAACGCCGCCATGTTCGGGAATATGCGGATTGATGTTCCGGTTGATCAGCTCTTTGAGCAATTCAACCACCTCAATATGAATTCCTGATTTAGCCTGCATAAAGGTATTGAGCCTTGCAAGCATGGTCGCTTTGGCGTATATCTGGGCCAGGGGCGTTCCGCATCCGGAACTGTGGCTGCGGATCAGGTTGTACTGGAGTTGAAGTTCGTTGCTGCCGGTTATCTTATATTGTGCCATCGGCCCGAGGCCGGTGTTGATTCCATAAATGACTTTTCCCTTGGCAAATTCCTTAAGGAACTGATAATTTGCCTTTACTTTTACTACTGCTTTCGGATCCAGTTCGATCTTTTCATCCAGAAAAAGAATCTTGTAAAAATCGTCGGGAGTAAGTTTCTGTATTCCTACGCTTATCATCGTTTCGTTTAGTTTTACCGCACCGGACCTTCACATCCGGGAATCAAATTTGCAAAGGTACAATTTTTTTTGAAAAATATGTTATCTTTGCACCCCGAAACGTGAGACGTAAGACGTTCTATTAAATCGTTCATCGTACATTCTACATTGTCAATTGTCAATTGTCCATTGTCATTTATAAAAAGACCAGGCCCCGTAGCTCAACTGAATAGAGCATCTGACTACGGATCAGAAGGTTGGGGGTTTGAATCCCTCCGGGGTCACTGAAAATCAGCCACTTGGGAAAGTGGCTTTTTCTTTTATAGCAATAAAACATCGCGTCTGCCAGATTGCGTCCTTCCCATGTCTGCCATTACCCGCAGAAGAAATGCTGCCAGATGAGCTGTCAAACCTAAAATCTCCGGCAGGAGGGATGCAAAGACAGTAATCCATTCCCCGATTGGCCAGTTGCCTCATCAAGAATCCTGGATGCTCCTTTAGAACCAGGCAAACAAGGTCATGAAAACGGTGAAGGTTTTCGAATGCGGAATCTCCGGCACCGTGGTTGGTCCTAATAAGATATTCTGCATTGACCTGGAGGAGCATGTATCATCAATTTTGCACGGTCACAACCACGCTTCTGGACAGCCAACCCCAGGTGAAGCCGATTTTAAGATCACTAAAAAGATCAAAGATGCCGGCGCTTTTCTTGATACATCAGGACTTGATCACATCATTGTTGCCCATGATGACTTTTGAGGCAACCTCACACTGAATTGCCCGCAACATATAATGATTGGTGTTTCCGCGGTAGGAAATGGTACTGCTTTATCGAACGTTGAATCATCCTCAATAAACGTTGAACGCTTATTGAAAATTATTTACGGTCCCTTACAATTAGTAAGCATACTTTGAGTTTATATAGCTGAAATACAATAAACTGAGTGCCATGAAAGAACAAATCATTGAGAACATCGGCGACCCCGAAATGCTTGAAATGTTGTACCGGAGGGATAAACCCGCCTTTATTCGCGATTTCAATGAAGCCACCCGCGGCACTGACACCGATCTCGTGAAATTCTGGCAGATCAGGTTGACAAGTGCGGAGGGAACCGGGCAACATACGGCGCTGAAAACCGGAATGGTCGTTGTAGCGGTCATTTCCGTCATTACCGCCTTGCTGGCGAGACTGCCCCTGGTCCTGAAGTGCATGACCCCGGAGGATTTTTACTTCCGTAACCTCTGCATCATCATCTTTGCCGGGCTTACATCCTGGTTCATCATTAAAAACAGGCTCACAGGCTGGAAGAACATCCTGTTTCTAGCCATTCCTTTCATGGCGCTGGCCATCTTTATGAATCTGCTGCCGGAAAAACTGACCGACACCACCAAACTGGCAATGATCCATGCCCCGCTCTTCATGGGGTTCATTTTCGCACAGGCCTGTGTTTCCTTCGACTTCAGAAACACCGGTAAAGTTTCAGGATTCATCCGTTATTGCGGCGAACTGGCTATCATGACCGGATTACTGGCCATTGCCGGAGCGATTTTGTCGGGCATGACCATCAACCTGTTTGAAATCATCGGGATGAAAATCGGCCCGTTCTACATGGAAAATGTGGCGATCATTGGCGTGACGGTTTTACCGGTGATCGCAGCATGGCTGATTGACATCTACCCGGGCATTACCGACAGGATCGCACCGGTTATTGCAAGGATCTTTACTCCGCTGGTTCTCCTTTCAGCCGTTATTTACCTTGTGGCCATCTCCATCTCCGGGATCAGCCTCTCGGGAAACCGTCAATTCCTGATGGTTTTCAATATCCTGCTGCTGGGTGTAATGGCAATTATTGTCTTTTCCCTATCCGAACTGGATAAATCAGATGTCAGAAAACTGAACGTCATCATGCTGTTCCTTCTTGCGGTGGTCACATTGATGATCGACCTTTTTGCGCTCTCTGCCATCATTACCCGGCTGTCGGAAGGATTTACCCCTAACCGGACCGTCATATTGGTTTCCAACATTTTGATACTGGTCAACCTGTTGCTTGTTTTACCTGACCTTTACCTTGCAGGTTTAAGGGGAAAACCGCTTGACCGTGTGGAAAGGATCATCAACGGGTACCTGCCGGTGTATTTCATCTACAGCATCGTGGTGATTTTCCTTTTCCCTTTGATCTTTTAGGACGAACGGGCAATGTGCTGTAAATAAGCAGGATGCAGGCCTGATCCCCTGTCACCCTGTTCCCCTGTCACCCTGTCACCCTGTTACCCTGTCACCCTGTCACCCTGTCACCCTGTCACCCTGTTACCCTGTCACCCTGTTACCCTGTCACCCTTCCAGGTGGCAAGCACGCATCCGACCGCGCTCAGTCCGCAGAGGAACAGGGTATTGCTCCCTGTGGTTTTGATGACCTTGTCAAGGTCGGTCTTGTTGAAGCCGTCGGCGTAGGTTTTAAGCACTTTCGGATCGGTGGGCAGGATCTTTACCGTTGCGGGGTATTCAAACCCTTCGGAGCCTGGAGTGACGCCATATTCATCATTGGTTTGGTAGACCCTGATAACAGGGTAGCCATGTTTGCGAAAGAGGTCGATCAATGCGTTGATGTATTCCATCGCCATCTCCTTATCCGGGAACATCCTCGGCAGGAAGGCTTTCTGGATGTCGATCACCAGCAGGGCGGGATTGATGGGTTCTTTAGGCTTTTCGGCTTTATCCTGGGCAAAGGATGGCATGGCAACGACCATTAACAGGATGGCCAGGAAGGTGGTCAGTTTTTTCATGGTTATTGGTATTTGTTGGTTTTTTTCACGCTCTCCAAATTTACCGAATTCTTCTCAAATATCTGTGTTCATGCCATTTGCATTTTAATTATATACACAGCAACGCCTTCTTCTGGTCGGCAACCCAGGGGGATGATGCTTCCATCGCCTGGGATAGGTACCTTTTTGCATCGGATGAATATATCTCACGATACTGTGATGGAAAGATGGATGGCTATTCGGGCCGTTGTGTCAAGGATTGATTCGACCAAATTACCCCTGAAAAGTAGTTTTTGGAGTTGGTATTGTTTGCAATAATTCCTTTTTCAGGATAAAGTACAAAACCCGTCACGCGTCATGTGTTACCTCTTCACAATTTTCCCTGTCACCGCCTGTTCACCCCGGATGACCCGGATAAAATAGATGCCCGGTGATTGTCCGGCAAGAGAAAAGGTTTGTTTGGAAGTGTTCCTCATAAACAAAGTCATTACCCGTTCCCCGTGCATGGAAAATATCTCCGCACTCACTTGCTTCAATTGCTCGCCATCGGTAATTTCAAGTGTAACCTCTCCGGCAGTGGGATTGGGATAAATCCTGAAAAAAGTGCCGGCCGGCAAAGCAGGAGTCACGTCGCTGACGGGACTTTCTTTGACAGAAGTGTTGCAGTATGTTCCGGTCGAAATGTAAGCATGAAGGTATCCACCCGGGATGACTTTCGCAGTAGGGTAGAAGGTGATCGCCTGTCCGCCGATCATCGTGGCGGATCCGCCGCTTTCAACCAGGAAAGTGGTTCCGTTGCCTGCAACAGTGAGGAACTGGTATGCATCATAGCATTTCACGGCATCGGAAGGGACGGTAGCACCCGGTAACAAACGGTTCATGGCCACATTGTTGTTCATCACGGTATTGGTAAGGCTCCAGTCGCCTTTTGCATTTTTCATCCTGATGAAAACATCATGCGGGGTATTGCCCCATCCTGTTGTATCGATGACAAAACCTGCCGTGATACGCTGGCCCGGTGTGATCGGGAGGGGGGGTCCGTTGCCGTATCCGGGGTCAATATCTTTGAAATATTCCACATTGACGATGTTGGCAACAGATTCATCGGAATTGATGAATACCGAACTGCTTAGCATGGTCCATACCCCGTTGGCGTCCCTTGCCCTGACAGACAAATTATGAACGCCCGGAACTACCCCGGAAAGGTTGATCGGGAATACCTTCGATATATCGTAACCGGCAGTTACCGGCACGTTGATGCCGTTTCCAAAACCCGGGTCGGTATCGATGAAATACTCCATCTTCGTGACCGGAGCATAAACCGATGGAAAAGCAAAAAAGATATCAGACGCAGCAATGCTCCAGCTGTTCTCGCTGTCCTTCACACGTACCACGACCTGGTGAATACCGATCGTAAGACCCGTCACGTCGATCCCGAATCCCTTTATGACATCTTTGCCCGGAGTGATGGGCAGGGGCCGTGCAAGCCCGAACCCGGGGTCGGTATCGATATAATACTCCATCTTCGTGATATCAGGCCTGGCTCCCAGGTCAACCGTGATGAAGTTGGCGGCGGAGATGATACTCCAGAGGGAGTCATCCTGGCATACCCTCACGACCACCTGGTGCACCCCAAGGGCAAGACCGGCCAGGTTAATGCTGAAGTTTGCCGTGACATCCTTGCCGGGAATTACAGGTATGTTGATACCGTTTTTGAACCCGGGGTCGGTATCGACAAAATACTCCATTTTCTTTATGACCTGGGACTTTGCGCTAACCAGTGGCAAAATCAGCAGGCACATGAGTATGAGCCGTTTCATGATCAGTGGCTTTTGGCTTTCACCGAAACGCTGGTCCCGTTCACCTGCATATACCAGATGGCAGGTACGGTAGGCATGCCTGAAGGAATATAGGGAGTTGGTCCGCCATAGATCCCGCAGTCAACCTTGTTGTGGCCCCAATGGATGGCAGGGGAACCGGGGGCCAGTTTATATTTCCCATCCGTACTGCCGGTGTTCACAAATACGGTAGCCATGTTGACAAATACCTGGTTGCTGTCGTTATAGGCAGCATATTGATTGCCGGCCGCTATGTTGTTGGCTACCGTCAGGTATGCCCCACCGAATTCTGATGCCTGACCCGACGTTCCTGTGGAGATATTATTCGTGTATTCAGCGCTGTTCAGAGACTGACCTCCGCAAAAAATATTGTTCCGGTACGTACCGGTAGATGTTCCGTACATCTGGATGCCATAACCCGAGTTTTCATTATAAAATACTACAGAATTGGTGAGTGTGAAATTTGCACCATAGCTGCTGACGATCCTGTATATGTAACATTGGGTCACCACGACACTATTGGCAGCAATGTTCATTTCGCCGCTTCTCATATAAACTCTTTTAAAAAGGACCTGGTCGGCATTAATGTGAATGTGGGTGTTTGCTATTACCCCCATGATGATAGAATTTTCAGAACCGGGTCCGAATGTAAGGTCCTCGATCATGGATCCGGCAATGTTGGCCTGGGTAGAGTCATTCTCATCCAGGAAATATCCAGTCCCGATGATCACAAGACGCTTTGTACAGTTTAATCCCCCATAGGATAAGCGGGAACTTTCCAGGTAGATGGTGTCCCCGGTGCTGGCTCCGTTGTGTGCAGCCTGGAGGGTGGTAAAGTTGCCGGCTACACCGGTGTTGTTAACACGCCACTTGGTGGCATTTGCAGAAAAGACAAGAACTACCACGGCGATCAAAACCGCCGCAAGGGTTAAGATTTTTTTCATGGTGTCGGTTTTTAAATTGTCGGGTAAATATATGGTAAATAAAAGAAAATGTCAAGGGTAAGGGTTGAAATGTGAGGTGGACAGGAGGACAAGCGGACGGTGGGACAAGCGGACAGGGGGCCGGAATATATGTATCAGATTGCAGGAAAAGAGTTGTTTTCAACTGTATTAAGATTGTTTCTAAATTTTTAATTCAAGCCAATTTTGTATGAATTTGATTTACTTTTGTTTCGTTATTCTACGAAATACAAAATAACATGATTGCAGAGAAAAAATATTTCACGGAAGATCAGGAGAAAATGGCACGGTATGCCAAAGCAATGGCACATCCGGTGAGGGTTTTTATCCTTGACTTTCTCGCCGAAAACATAGATAAATGCTGCTATAGTGGCGACATGGCCGAAGAACTGCCCATCGCAAGATCCACCCTTTCCGAACATCTGAAGGAATTGAAGAAAGCCGGACTGACATGAAAGATAAAAATTTAAAGAAACACAATAGGACCCAATAGATTCTGATGTGAAATCCAAGATGACCTATTGTGCCTGTTGTGGTTAAAAAAAAATGACAATGGATATAAAAATTTTAGGCCCGGGTTGCTCCAAATGCATGATATTGGACAAACTCACCCGCGATGTGGTTGAGAAAAATGGAATCAACGCGACCATCACCAAGGTGGAAGATATTATAGAAATCATGAAATATGGCGTATTGCTTCCCTTCTTCCATGACTGAAGAAACATGGATATCGGTCAAACAGGTATTAGGATCTGTATTTGATGACATTGTTTAACAACATCAAGCATGCATCCTGTTATTTTGCTCTTAAACAAAAACATAAAAATTCTTTTATTAAATATTGACGTATTATTACGTTATTGTGAAATATAACGTATATTTGCGCCATCCCAAAATTCAAAAAAATGAAAAAGGTTCAAACGATCGTGATCTTGTTCCTGTTTACAGCAGCAGTGATTCATGTCAAAGGGCAAGCAATTGCCGAAATTGAAAAAGCCGCTAAGGCTTGCAAACCGGTCTTCCTCGTTGCATACAATGCCAAAGGCGCCGATACTGATAAAGCCTTTGCCATTGCAGATGAAGCAAAGAAAACATATAAAGGAGCTTCTGTTGTAATAAAAATAAATACAACGGATGCAGCCAGCAATGCTCTTGTCACAAAGTATCGCTTAGCCGGCGCGCCGATGCCATTGATCCTGGTTTTGGATAAAAACAGCAGTATCTCAGGTGGCTTGCCATTAAAGGATGCAACTGCCGCTAAATTGGTTGACCTGATTCCAACACCCAGGACCTCCGAACTCCTCCTGGCTATTTCTGGTGGCAAATCAGTTTATTTGGTGGTCTATAAAGAATCAATGACCAGTCAGAAAAATGTCATGGATAATTGTGCCACTGCCTGTGGTAAATTGGAGAACAAAAGCGTGACGATAAAAATTGACATGGATGATAAGAAAGAGGCGAAATTATTGCAAACCCTGAAATGTGATTTAAATGCAAAAGAACCTGTCACATATGTGATCAATAAATCAGGACAGGTTATTGGGACTCACAACGGAATCACTGACGTAAATACACTTGTAAGTTCTGCAAAAAAAGCACCTGTAAGCAGTTGCTGCCCTGGTGGTGCATCAACAGGTGGCTGTAAATAGGTTTTTCCTTTATAACGCTCACTCAATGACTATTTCAAAACTTGTCCTGATCGAATTATGGAAACGAAAATCCCAGTTAATCACCGGATTATTGGCCATCACGCTTGGTATTGCCGTGATCGTTGCCATTCAAAGCGTTGCCATTGTCTCCGAACAAAATGTTGCCAGGAACCTGGATAATCTTGGGGCCAATATCCTTGTTTTACCCCAGGCTGCCAGCATTGATGATTATTATACTTGTGATATTGATGCCCCTACCTTGCCGATGGATTATGTGGAACGCATTCTTAACTCCACCATTGCAGGTGTTGACAACATGTCACCCAAATTAACCCGCAGGGTTGAGGTTGACAATCAATCGGTTGTCCTGACCGGAATTCTTCCAAAAAGCGAAATTGCATCGAAACCCCTGTGGCAATCTTCAGGATTGCTGGGAGCGCAGCTGACAACGGCTTGTACACCCGGCAAATCAGCCATTAAATCGCACGGGCTGGAGGATGAAAAATTAAAACGCAAAGCAATAGACACGCTTTACATTGACGACTGCCTTGCCGGATCCCAGGTTGCTAAAAAGTTAAAACTCTCCGCCAGCGGACGGATTAAAATAATGGGTAAGGAATTCAAAGTCGTAAAGATACTTCCTGAGACGGGCACGGTTGATGATGACAGGATTTTTGCAAACCTGAAGGATGTTCAAGCGTTGTTAAAACTTGAAAACCAGGTTTCAGCCATCGAGATCATGGGTTGTTGCAATGCCATTTCAGAAGGGTTGCTCGGACAACTTCGGAACATCCTTCCCGACACAAGGATAACAACCATCGGCCAGATTGTTTCAACACAAATAGAAACAAACCAGCTGATGAAAAAAATTTCACTGGTAATGCTGATCATCATTTTTTTCGTCGGAGGGATTTCAATCGGTAATTACATTTGGGCCAATGTCAACGAGCGTAAAAGAGAGATCGGTGTCCTCCGGATGATGGGTGCCGGACGTTCTACAATTTATAAGATGTTTCTGTTAAAGGCACTCATCCTGGGAATTGCAGGAGGTATCCTTGGATTCCTGATAGGCACACTTGCCGGCGTTGTTTTAGGGCCCTATCTTGCTGGAATTATTGTAAAACCTGTGTATCTCTATCTTTTGTGGTCGGTCCTCTTTTCCGTGGCCATTTCATTGACCGGTTCACTAATCCCAGCCAGTCTTGCCGCTAATTTTGATCCGTATTCAAACCTGCAGGAGGATTAACACATGATCTTAAAAGGAGAAAATATCATAAAACAGTACCACCATGATGGCGGGTTGATCAGTGCGCTTGACCATGTTTCTTTTACTGTCGGGAAAGGTGATTTTGTAACTGTAACCGGTCCTTCCGGGTCAGGGAAAAGCACCCTGTTGCTATCACTGTTCGGGTTGATCCGGCTTACGTCAGGAACGGTTATTTTCGATGGTAAAAGGATTGATGATATCAGTGATCGCCATCTTGCAGATATCCGGAAAAACTCAGTCGGGTATATCCTCCAGAGTTTTGCCCTGATCCCTTACCTGACAACCATCCAGAATGTAATGATCCCATTGGCCCTCCGAAAAATTCCAGCGAAGGAACAATCAAAGCGTGCTTCTGAAATTCTTGATTATGTTGGGTTAACCGACAGAATGCACCACTTGCCGCGGGAATTGTCTGCCGGTCAGCAACAACGGGTGGCCATTGCCCGATCAATCGTCCATCGGCCGCAAATAATCATGGCTGACGAACCTACCGGCAACCTTGACCCGACACTCTCTCTGGAAATATTGGACTTCCTTCAAAAAATCAACCGGGAAAACAAGATCACCATCATGATGGTAACCCACAGCCCAGTAGCCGCAGAATACGGAACAATGAAATTACATCTGAAGGAAGGAAAGATCATCAAAACATAAATATAAAATCGTAAACCGTAAATCAACATGGCTTCTTCAAAAACCGAACTCTTCGATTCAAGATTAAATTCAACTGCTGTCCTGTTCAAAGCCCTGGCCCACCCGGCCAGGCTCGCGATATTGCATTACCTGGCCGAAACAAAGGTGTGTATCACCGGGGATATTTCAGACGAGCTGCCCTTGAGCCGGACCACCGTCAATCAGCACCTGAAAGAGTTAAAGAATGCAGGACTGATCCAGGGACATGTGGATGGGGCCAGGGTGAATTACTGCCTTGATCCTGAAAAAGTCAGGGAATTGGGGAACCTCTTTCAGGAGTTGTTTGATCTTATTAATCTCCCCGGTAATTATAACTGTAAATAATCAATATGAAAATTTTAATTCTATGCACCGGTAATTCATGCCGGAGCCAGATGGCAGAAGGGTTTCTGAAATCCTTTGATTCCCGTTTAGAAGTGTTTTCCGCCGGAACACGCCCGGCACCACACGCCAATCCCCATGCGGTTTCAGCAATGAAAGAACTTGGGATTGACATCTCCGGGAATAAACCAAAGAACGTCGACCTTTTTCTTGCCGATCCTTTTGACTATGTGATCACCGTTTGCGGTGGTGCACAGGAAGCCTGCCCGGCTTTTATTGGCAAGGTTAAAAACCGCATGCATATCGGGTTTGACGATCCTGCTGATGCCGTTGGAACCTTTGACGAAGTCATCAATGTTTACCGGCGCGTTCGCGACGAAATCAGGGAAGGATTCTTTACGCTGTATACTAATAAAATCAAGGCAGAAATGGATAGGGAGGCCAATCAGTTAAAAGAGATCGTCAAAGAGAAGTACGGCGTGATTGCCAGTCAGAGCAAGGCGCAGAACCAATCCTCCTGCTGTGGAACGACATCTTGTTGCGGTGATGTGGATTATACCATTTTCAGTGAGGACTATTCGAAAAGCCAGGGGTATAATCCCGAAGCTGACCTTGGCCTTGGTTGCGGTATTCCTACTGATTTCGCCGGAATCAAAAAAGGAGACCATGTGCTCGACCTTGGAAGCGGGGCAGGAAACGATTGTTTTGTCGCCAGGGCCATTACAGGTGATTCCGGAAAAGTAACCGGGCTGGACTTCACGGATGAGATGATTGAAAAAGCCATAAAGAACAATAAGAAACTCGGATATTCCAATGTTGATTTTATTAAAGGTGACATCGAAAGTATACCTTTGGCCAATAACCAGGTTGATGTGGTTGTTTCCAATTGTGTTCTGAACCTGGTCCCGGATAAAGAAAAAGCTTTTTCAGAAATATTCCGTGTTCTTAAACATGGAGGTCATTTCTGTGTTTCCGATGTGGTCATCAAAGGAATTCTGCCTGTAAAACTAAAACAGGATGCTGAAATGTATGCCGGTTGTGTTTCTGGGGCTATTCAAAAGGAAGCCTATCTCGGAATCATTGAAAAGCTTGGTTTTTCAGGGTTGACCGTTCATAAGGAAAAGGCGATAACCATTCCTGATGAAATTCTGGCAAATTATCTTTCCGAACAGGAGCTGGCTGGATTTAAAAAGGGCGAAACAGGGATATTCAGCATAACCGTTTCAGGATATAAAAACTAGGAATACATGAAAACACGTTTAAAATTTTTGGACCGCTATCTAACCTTATGGATTTTTCTGGCAATGGCTGTCGGTGTATGTTGGGGATGGCTGTTTCCCGGTATTGCCGGTTTCTGGAATTCAATGTCATCGGGAACAACCAACATTCCCATCGCCGTTGGTCTCATCGTCATGATGTATCCGCCGCTGGCAAAAGTTAAATATGAAGAATTGGGAGATGTCTTTAAGAATACCAGGATTCTCGGCCTTTCGCTGGTGCAGAACTGGGTCATCGGCCCGGTGCTGATGTTCCTGCTGGCGATCATCTTCCTGCAGTTCAACGTGGATTATATGTATGGCCTCATCCTCATCGGACTTGCACGATGCATCGCCATGGTGATCGTTTGGAACGAACTTGCCAAAGGCGATTCTGAGTACTGTGCAGGATTGGTCGCCTTCAATTCTATTTTCCAGGTTTTGCTGTTTTCCGTTTATGCCTACCTGTTCATTGCAGTGTTCCCTGCATGGTTTGGACTGCCTACCAACAGTGCCGTTGAAGCAATAACCATCAAACAGATTGCTGAAAGTGTATTTATTTACCTTGGGATCCCTTTCCTGGCCGGTTTCCTTACCCGGTTTATCCTGATCCGGGTAAAAAGCAAAGAGTGGTATCATACCAGGTTCGTACCAAAAATAAGTCCACTTACGCTGGTTGCATTGCTGTTCACCATCCTGGTCATGTTTTCACTGAAAGGCGAATATATCGTGAAGATCCCGCTGGATGTCATCAGAATTGCAATCCCTTTGAGCATCTATTTCGTGGTGATGTTCCTGCTCTCATTCTATATGAGTAAGAAAATGGGCGCGACTTATGAACAATCGGCCACCCTGTCATTCACCGCTGCAAGCAACAATTTTGAACTGGCCATTGCGGTTGCCATTGCCGTATTCGGAATAAACTCAGGTGAAGCATTTGCTGCAGTGATTGGTCCTTTGGTTGAGGTTCCCGTGCTGATTGCCCTGGTGAATGTTGCTTTGAAGTTCAGGGGAAAATATTTTCAGGGTAAAATCAGAGCCACCTAGGCAAAACACTGTTACCCTCTCCTGGAAGGAATTGGAAAGCAGCGTGGAGTAATATCCCTGTAATGCCGGTAATCCTCACCAAAAAGACGCTCCAGCAGCTCCTCTTCTTCATGAATGAACTTTCTGAAAACAAGATAACCAACCAGGCTCGTTGTAAGAATAATCCATGAGTTCAGAAGCAATGCAAGGCCAGGGAAAAGGAAAAACATCAGCACGGCATAAAGCGGGTTCCGGCAAACGCGGTAGGGACCAGATGTGACAAGGCGGTTGCTCCGGATACCTAAAAAAGTCAGCTTTTCCATCGTATTATTTTTTGGCAGGTTCAAAGGTAAAAAGATTTCTGATCACTCATCTGACAGTGGTTCCTGTTCTTTTTTCTCCGGTACGAAAATGCTCTGTAAAAAATATTTTATCATTTTTTGTAGCAGGTGAATAAATATTCGTAATTTTGCATACCGAACGTTCAGTATGTTTTATTATGAGTGACACCAGGGAATATATAATCGATCAGGCCTATGGCCTCTTTCTATCGCGCAGCTACGAAGCCGTTTCCATCAGTGAAATAAGCAAGGCCATTGGTTTGACCAAAGGTGCGCTATACCATCACTTCACCAGTAAGGAGGAATTGTTCAAGGCCGTAATTGACAAGTATCTGGTTTTGGACGAACTGATTTCCCCCGGTATTGAAACAACATTATCCGAACTGATCCGGAATACCGTGGAAAAAGCAAGGAAAATCGTGCATGTGATGTTGGGAGAGCAACCTGCTTTTATCCCGATCAGTTATATGGCCCTTTTTGTGGATGCGTTTCGTCATTACAAGGGTTTTGCTGATGAAAAAGAAAAAATACTGAGCAAAGAGATCGATAAAGTAAAATTGGTCATGGATAATGCCATAATAACCGGGGAGATCAGGGGCGACACTACAGGGCTACTTAAGCTGGATCAGACTAATCCTCAGACCTTCACAGGGGGTGCTGTAACAGGTACAGGGTTGCTG
>CAIVAT010000007.1 GCA_903903985.1 uncultured Bacteroidales bacterium
TGCGATTTCAGCGATATGATCCGATGTCAAAGATGTTCCGCAAGTCCCAACGGTATTCAATTTCCCAATCGACTGCAGACGGATCACATCGGGATTACCTTCTACCAGGTGAACGTACTGGTGCTCCCGGATGGAACGATATGCCGTATTAAACCCATAGAGTACCTTACCCTTGGAGTATATCTCTGTATCGTGCGTGTTGAAATATTTCGGGGTCCCTTCTTTACCTGAAAAGTCCCGGCCGGTGAAACCGGTGATTAACCCGGTACGGTTAATGATCGGAAAGATGATACGGTCTCGGAAATAATCATAAACCTTGTTGTTTTTTTCCGAAAGCAATCCAACCTCCAGCAAGATTTCTTCCTTGATGCCATTGTCCCGGGCCCAGGTGCGAAGATTATCCCAACCATCCGGAGCATACCCAATCATAAAGTCATCAATCGCAGAATCATTCCACCGGCTCTTTACATACTCCAATGCTTTCACATTAGATTTCAACGAATCGGTAAAGAACCCTGCAGCGAGTTTGTTCACTGTGAACATAGATTCCCGGTGCTTGTGAACTTCCTTCTGCTTATCATCATACTCCTCCTGGGGAATGATGATCTTGAAATCTTCCGCAATACTCTTGATGGCGCCAACAAAATCAGTCTTTTTTAATTCCTTTACGAAGCTGATTGCATTTCCTGAAACCCCGCATCCGAAACACTTGAATACGTTCTTTGCCGGAGAAACGGACAAAGACGGTGTCTTCTCTTTATGAAATGGGCATGATCCCTGGAAGTTAGTTCCCTTTTGTTTCAACTCAATATGACGTCCGATCACATCGGCAATATCAAGGGATAGAATTTCATCGATCGTTTGTTGTGGTATCATTGGTCAGTATTAGTATTTGTCGGTTGATAAACCCCCGATGGGGGGCCGGTCTGTTCCCGGCTGCCAACCTGCGTGTCATTGCAGGGTTTTCGCGCTTCAGCGGGTGTGGCTCAATAAGGCATCGCACTTTGCAGGTATTTACCCGGGGCAGATGATCAATAAACCAAACCTAAATTGAACAACTGTGACATTTCCCAGGTCTCTGATTCAGGGCAGAGGTACGCAGACCCTGAATCCCCAATCCCTAACCGCCTTAAAGAACCATTATTCCCCCTATCGTCAAGGGTTGTTGCGCCGGCAGGATTCGAACCTGCGATCTGAGGGGCTATGACTCCCTCCGAGTTGCCTCTTCTCCACGGCGCATGAGCTGGCTCACGTGGTCAGCTTTGGTAATTTCTTTTGTTTTACCGGCTTTTCTTCTGCTTTTACCGGTTGGTTATATTTTTCGGGATGGTTAACCTCGTCAATGGTGAGCTGCTTATGCTCGATCAGATCGATCAAATATGCGGCCCGGCACTCGACTTCCAACTGGAAGGATGCCCACTGGCCATTGATGAGCTTTACCTGCCAGAAACCTCCGGGCATCTTGTGGATGATAGCCGCCTGGAAGAATCCCCAGGGGATCATTTCTCCGAGTTCAGCGATGCTATATGCAGCGATGGTATTTCCATTCAATGGAAATGAAGCCTTTGTGATCTTGATCTGGTTTTTGTTAAGGATCATGTAATACGTCAAGGCCTTAACGCGGATTCCCAGGCTATGAAGTTTCATGGCGGTGTGATGCCCGATGATTTGAAATTCTGCTTTCATGAATTGATAAGTTGGTTGAATGGAACAGGATGTGAATTGAGCAATAATTCATTGGTGCAGTACTGAAGGATATTTTCAAGTCTGCGAAGGGAATTCAGGTAGGAGGAATTACCGTAGTAAGGAAGGATGTTTTCAAGGTCTTCGCGATGCTTAACGATCATCGCGCAGATCTCCAGGAAGGTTCTTTCCGGAAGAGCAGGTTTCATGCGCTGCAATCTGTCCAGGCTATAGATCCGGAATGATCTTTTGTAATGGGGATCCCTGCCGATGCGGAATAATATTTCCGAATGGGTGATGAAGTTGGAATACGTTTTAATCAGGTCTTTTTTCTTTAAGTCCATGGTCATCCGTTTTTCTTGGTAAGACGAAGCGTATATTCTTTATCGCAGGCATCCAGCAATTCATGGAGTGGCTGAATCTCTTCCATACATATTTTGATGAATTCCGGATCATCAACAATAATTCCACCTACGATTTTTTTTCCAGTTACTTTGGTTTCCATTATAACAGCATAGGTTGTCAATGCGTGGAGCATAGTTTCTAAAAGAGGGTCTGATAATTGGGCGAAGAGGTTCATTGTTTACCTGGCGAGGATTAAAGGTCTTTTTGCTTCTGGAAGTTTTTTAAAACAAGGGCCCTGGAGTAATCGTTAAGGGCCCTTGCCCGTTTTCTCGAGTTTTGGTACATAACATCAGGTTCCTTGACCTGAAGGCTACATTGATCCTCATTAGTAGGTGAGCGACTCATAGCCTCGGGCACCGCTCCCGAGAAAGTTTGTCCGGAGAGGTCACCTAATGCCGGTGATTTCTCTTCTTTATCCCCAAAGGAAAGGTCAAGCTGAACGGGGTCCGGAATTGATGGTGATTGAGGAATCATAGGATATTGTTTTTAGCTGCAAATGCAGCGATGCCATTCTTTGTGAAGCAACCCAATTTCTTTACGATGGTCTGGCATTCCTTATTCACCGTCTCACATGAGATGTGAAGCTGGTCGGCTATCTCCTTATTGAGGGAGTCCCCGGCGATCTTGCGCATAATCGATGATTCATGAATTGTAAGCTTGCCGTTAGGAACTTCAGGCAACCGGCAAAGAAGTCCATCGGCAGGACATGGCCGGGATCCGCAATCCCAGTATTCGAAGTTTACTTTCTCCGTTTCCATGTCGATGTCGGCAACAGCATCAAGTCCGCCAAAGCGGCAGAATGCGAATTGGTGAATTCTGTCACATGGATCTGTTATGCCAAGAATGTCAAGTCCCTTCTGGGCTTTGGCATCATTAGAAAGGATGTTTTGCAGAATTTCAAAGGCTTCTATTGAAAGTTCTTTGAAAGGATGTATCTGACCGAATTGTGTGAATACCAATTCTCCGTGGTTGACCATGAATTCAATGTTCTTGTCAAGTAATCCGGATGGTATGGTATGGGCGTAAAACTCAGTCATAGCAATTCAGAATTATATTTTATTCTCTACATATTTTATCTTGTCATTGTATTCATCTCTTACCTTGATCGCCTCTTCAACCACTAGAAGAGAATATTTTCTTGAATCCGGATTAAGACATTGGTAGATATAATCCTCGGAAAATTCAATTCCTGCTGAACATAATCTTTCGCGAATCACTCTTGCATAACCTTTGGGCAGGCCATCGCGCAACTTTTTGATTTTTATTTTACTTACCATTTTATGGTATTTTATTAAGTTCTTAAATGGTCGTATATTTGTTAGCAATAAGAACAGCAAAGGTAAAGTAAAGTTTCATCGAAAAGCAAGTTTTCTTTCACTTAAATTAAAGTTTACATTCTATAATATTCATTCTAAATTTATAATTATGGATTTCAAGAAGATAGAATCAGAGTTGGAAAAACGTCATATTCCAAAGAAGCATTTCTTTGAAAAGACCGGTATCATGACCGTTCAGGGATTCGCAAACACTATTAAACAGGGGGCATTGAAGGTTACTGACCTTGAATTGATATCCAAAGAACTGGAACTTCCAATGTCGTTCTGGTGGGAGGATACCCCGATGGAATCAAAGGAGCTAAATGAACTTAAAGCAGAAAACAATTTACTGAAAGAAAAACTCGAACAATCCCAAAAAACTACTAATACACTTACCGCTTTACTCGATGATCTGCTTATTAAAAAAGGAGGCCACAAGGTCATTAAAGAGGAAAAGCCAGATGCAAAAAAGCGTTCTAAATAACCTCCTTTTTCTGGGCCACAAGTTGAGCCACGGCATTGAAAACAGCCCGTTTCCGGGCACATTCCAAAACGTAACTAATTGATATCCAATAACAGGTTGACAACAAAAATGTCTCGATCCCGCTACTTTCTGAAAATTGCATTTGATTTTCAGACAATTATATCAAAAAATCATGGCCCAGTGGGCCATGAGCCATGGACGGGCTTTTTGTTTACCTGGCGAGGTTCAAACAAAAAAAACAACATGGAAAAATTCAAATTATCAAGGCTTTACGATGTGAAAGGAGATCTTTCACAACGTTGGTACGTTTACTTCTTCTACAAGAATCCGGAAACAAATAAAAATACCCGGTTCAAAGACAATATTCCTTCCCGTTTTAAGACAGCGATTTCACGCCGCCAGTGGGCGAATGATCATATGTCGAAGATCAATAAAAGGCTTCTGACGGGTTGGAACCCATTTTCCTTCACAGAAAAAAGGCACACAAATATCATCCAAGCGATGAAGTTTGTCCTTGAATTCAAGGAAACAACGCTTCGTAAACGTTCTTTCTATACTTACCGCTACCAGGTACACAGCTTTGAAAAGTGGCTTTTCAAGATGAAATACCAGCACCTGACAGTTGGTGAATTCAACTCCATGCATGCTCAGCAATTCATGGATTATTCCAAGGTGATACTGAAACTATCGAACCGGACCTACAATTACCGCCGGATGCACATGCGTTGTTTCTTCAGTTTTTTAATGAAACGGGACTGGATATTGTCAAATCCTTTCATGTGCATTGAAAAACTACCGATTGAGGAACCGGAGATAACCTGCTTTACAGTTGATGAATTGATCCGGGTGCAGGACAAACTTCCGGAAGAGGATTTTGAATTATACGCCGTTGCATGTTTGATTTTCTATTGCTTCCTTCGACCGGCTGAGATTGTTCGAATGAGGATCCGGAACTTCAACTTTTACAACAATACTATCGTGGTGGCGGGTACCATTTCCAAAAACAGAAAGCATGAGACGGTTCAGATCCCTGATGCCTTGGTTCCGGTACTGCGATTATTGCCCTTTGAAGGATCCCAGGACCGTTATGCATTTTCAAAGGATCTGATGCCGGGGACCGTGGAGATCGCCCCCACGCGCATTGCCGGCCGATGGAGAGCATGGGCCGACAAGCACGCGATAAACAAAAACATCTACTCATTAAAACATACCGGGGTAGGTATGGCAATCGAGGCGGGAATAAACCTGAGGGATCTGCAGCTGCAGCTTCGTCACAGCTCGCTGGATATGACCCAGGTTTACGTTGATAAATTCCGACGTCACCCGTCGGAGAAACTTTCAAGGTCGTTTCCTAACCTCTCTGCCCTATCAGCCAATAAAAGACAATACGCTCGTTTTTCTCCTGCGGAAGAAATACGTAACTCTGGGCTTTCATAAAACTGTACAGGGAAGTACTGGGAAATTCCATATCGGGATTAAACGAATGGAATGTCTCAATAATTTCCTCAGTCGTCAAGGTTAATGACGCCTGTTGAATATTTTCAACCGGCGGGAATTTCTCCCTGAACAATGAGAATATTTCAGTAAATTGATCTTGCGACATGCTGTAAAAATTGGACCTGGAAGGTGTCGCACTCACAATCCGCTACCGGGTTTTAAGTGTAGGGTCTTCCTCCCTACTCTTCCAGGTCCAGGCCTTACCCGATTTGTGATTGTGAATGCGACGCTGTAAATGTAAAAAAAAAGACCGTTATGAATACGGTCTTTTTTATTGAAAGGATCTTTCCTTACAATTTATACAGGGAAAACAGTGTAGGGGAAATGCTGTTTTTCTTCAGTGTTACCTGGTAATCCCGGATCAGGTATAGCGTCCCGTTGATATCATACTTCATTGAAAAATCCAGATCCCGAAGTGAAACGAAATCACACTGGCGTTGCACTTTTACCATGGCAGTTTTCATTAAGAAGTCTGCCATTGGTTTCCAGAACTTAAAGAAAGGATCCATGTACTGGTTGAACCACAATCCGTAACTGGGTGTTGCCGATGACGCGTACATGAGCCCGCTTCCATACGTGGTAAAGAACATTCGAGGGGTGATTTCCTTGTAATCAGCAATCTTGTTCTTGCAGTCGCACTCCCCGATATAAAACCCAGGGGAATGAAGAGAACATATTTCAATGCTTGTTTCCTCGGTCATATTGAAATACATCTTATGCGAATACACGTTATTTGCGAATACCGGTACCTGAGCCCAGGTATGATCAGGTTTAAGAGTATAAAAATACCCGTCATCACGCACCATCCATACATCATTGATCTCCGCGTAAGGGAATTGAGGAAGATCGCTCACATGTGAGAGTTCTCCCTTGTATCGTTTCAACTGATCATCCTGAACTGTTGAAGTATCCTCAAAGGCGCTATCTGCATCGTCATTTGTAAGAGACAGGTGAATCCCCGTGATCTTATCCTCCAGTTCAACGGAAATGGAAATGATATTCTTAGAAAAATCGATGATTTCCTTCGATGAAAGGATATTCTTAAAGCTCACAAGTTTGGCTGTCCGGCTGGTCGAATCGATGAAGATGTGCATGTTGAAAAACTTGCACAAGGCATTTAGAAACATATCCAGCTTCACCTTCGGAACATGAAGATTTAAGTAAATATCCGTGAGCGTGTAATCAAAATCAGGGCAAAGGGTATTATTGGAAAGGCTGTTGAAGATGGCAAGTTTCGAAAGGTCCGCATCCACGGCAAATACATTGTCAATGTAGGAAAACTTTAGTTGTGCAAAGATCCTATCCAGCATATACCTGAGGTACATCATCGGGACGATCACCGTGCGGTTTCCAAGTAAGGTCGTATTATGTAGATATCCACCCCGGTAATTATTGAAATGCTGCTGCTCCGGATCATCCGACACCGGGTCGAAATAATTATCGTTGAAGATCTGAGGAAAACAAACCGGGCGTGTAGGATAAAATGCATTGTTGCAAGAGTTGATATAGGCCAGTGCCTGTGATTCATTCGCCCATACCATGTGACCGAAATCCACATTCTGCAAATTGAGGTTCTTGATCGCATACCAGAAATCACCTTCGTTTGCATAAATTGCACCTTCAAAGGCACCGGAATTACCGATTTTCATTTTCAAGGTTCCTGAAAAAAAGGTAATCCCATTCCATTGCAATTCGCCAAAGAATTCCCGGTAAGGATCCCCGGTACTCTCCGGCCGGTTCATAAAACCCAAAACCAACGCATTGCGTTGGGTATACTTCAACTTGAAAGGATAGGAATAGCTTCCCAGTTCGTTGAACA
>CAIVAT010000008.1 GCA_903903985.1 uncultured Bacteroidales bacterium
CAGGGTAACAGGGTAACAGGGTAACAAAGTAACAAAGTAACAGGTGAATAGGATCTTTGTCATTCTGACATCTGTTTCTATTATTCTTTTCATTTGAATTTTTCATTGAATTATCCCCGGGTAAAGTATCCATTTAATAACCCGATTTTAAGCCTAACCAAAAATCACCCTGTCACCCTGTCACCCTGTCACCCTGTCACCCTGTCACCCTGTCACCCTGTTACCCTGTCACCCTGTCACCCTGTTACCCTGTCACCCTGTTACTTTGTTACCCAGTCACCCAGTCACCTCAACAAATTCACCGACCCGTTCGCATGATAGGTAATCCCAGATGAATCATTGAGGGTATAGGTGGAGATGAACACATAAACGCCATCAGCGCATTTTTCTCCGTTGTTCGTGCCATCCCAGCCATCTTTCAGGGCCGAGGTTTCAAAAACCTTTTTTCCCCACCGGTCATAAATAAGCAGGGTAAATTGCTTCACTCCTTCCCCTGCAGGGTGAAAGGTATCGTTCAAACCGTCTCCATTGGGAGTAAAAACATTGGGAAACCACAGGGGCGACATACATTCCCTGATTCGGATGCTGTCGGTGGCTTTGCACCCCTCTTTGGTAACATTTACCCAGTAGTTGCCAGGACCAAAAACGGTATAGGTTGAATCAATGGCTCCATCCTGCCAGAGATATCCCGCAGCTGGCACTCCGGTGTGCAGGACAATCGGGAAGCCATTGCAGAATGTGGTATCCTTTCCCAGGGAAACGGGAATCTCAGGCTTGTAGCTGAGGGTGGTTTGAATGATGCTGTCGCAATGGTCAACTGAAGTGATGGTGTCATAATAGATCCCTGGCTGGGTTCGCATTGCTCCGCCGGTGTAATACGGAACACCAAAACATAGAGTCGTATCCACATATCGAGTCGATGGTTTGCCGATTACCACGATCTTTTTGCAAAGGCTTGCCTGGTCGGGCATTCCTTCGTTTACGATCAGTTGTATGTTATACGTTCCCGGAAGATCGTATGAATAGGCCGGAGGGTTAACCAATACCGACGACGAAACCGAGGCATTGCTGCAGGGCGGGAAACGTAGCCGAGTGAGGGTGAAATCCTGCCTGTTCGTGGCATACAGGAATAAGGTATCGCCGACCCTGAAGAGTTCTGAAAAAATGGATGGACGGCTCAGCGAGCCTGTATTGCCAAGGGAGGTCCCGGTTACGGGGCCGGTAATGCCATTGGGAAAACTGAGCCGCCAGATAAGGTCGGCAGATGATGTTGAATAGTTGAGCTGGAATCCTGTTGTTGATTCGCAGTCGCGGATCAAAGCGATACCACCGCTAATGATCGATGGACATGCCACGCCAAGGTTTTCCCCGGTTGGGTTATTCAGCAGTGAATTCCCAAATGATAAACGGGTCATCGTGTTGTTCCCGTAATTAACCACCAGGCAGTACCATTTCCCTGCTTCGTTGACAAAGCGGAATGATGTCGGCAGGTTCATCAATCCCGGGGTTCCCAGGTCGGTAAGCACTGGAGGATTCAGCAGGCTGTTCCCAAAGTTCAGCCGTACCAGTTTATTACCCCATGAACAGGTGAGATACCCGATCCAGGTGCCCCCTTCCTTGAAAATGTCGAGACAATGTGCTGTATTCAGCATCGGATAAGGCCCAAGCAAGGTTGCAGCGGGAATATTTGCCAGTGATGCGCCGAAATTCAGCCTGACGATCCGGTTGTTGTTGTTCAGAAATCCGATCCATTGCCCATTGTCCCTGAGAATTTTGATTCCCAGGACAGTATCGCTCAACATGCCAAAACCACCAAGGTTTGTCCATGAAACGGGATTGTTACCGAAACTCGTTCCAAGGTTATACCTCACCAGCGACTTTGATCCCTGGTTGGTGATGAATGAATAGCATGTTCCGCCATCTTCCACCAGTGTATTGTAACCAGGGACATTCAGGAGATTCCCGGGATTTCCGATGTTGGTGCCCAGGGGCTCCGAAAGGGCATTGCCGGAACAAAAACTCCAGTAATATTTTAATCCCGAAGTGGATTGGTTGATAATATTGACCTGGTTCCCTGCACAAATGGTATCCGGAGCGGTGAATGCAGCCGCAACAACAATGGGGGCATCAACAACGACGATATCTTTACAAACAACCGACTGACTTGATAATCCTTCATCCATGATCAACCGGATATTGTATGTCCCTGGCTGGTTATAGGAAAAGGGAGGCGGGTTGAACAGGTTTGAATAAGGAATGGAGGCATTGGTGCAGGGTGGAAATGTCAGCCGCGTCAACGTTCCGTTTTCCCGGTTGGCGATGTAGGCAAATAAGGTATCGTTTTGGCGGAAAATCTCAGAAAACAGGCTTGGCCGGGAAAGTTCGCCTGTGTTTCCCAGCACTGTCCCGGTGACCGGGCCGGTAATTCCTTCCGGGAAGTTCAGTTTGCCCAATGCGCCATTCACAAGGTAGTTTGTCCAGTAACCGGTCGTGGATCCGCAATCGCGCAGCAGGGTTAATCCCACTGCAAAATCAAACCCTCCGGGATTGCCAAGGTTGACACCGGTTGGACTGTTTAACAAGGATGTTCCGAAGGTTAGCCGTGCCAGCGTATTTTCCCCGGCCATGACCAGAGCGTACCAGAGCAGGTTCTCCTGGACCAGGCAGATGGCGAATGGTTGGAGGAGCACACCTCCCAAACTGCCAAAATCGGTAGCAACCGGGATGTTTGTGAGGCTGTTCCCGAAATCCAGCCGTACCAGTTTTTGTCCCAGCGAACAGGTGACAAATCCAATCCAGGTGGTTCCTTCACGGGTGATCACCAGGCCGTGGGCCATGTTGAAGGCAGGGAAGGGCCCAATATCAATGGCCGTTGGCAAATTCCAGAGTGAATTCCCGAAATCCAGGCGGATGATGGTATTGAAACTGTTCACGAACCCATACCAGTTCCCGTTATCATTTTTAATCTGAATCCCCTCCTCATTGAAATTGATCAGTCCGAATTGACCCAGGTTTGTCCAGCTCAAAGGGTTGTTGGAGAAACTTGTTCCATGATAATAACGAATGACCCCTACCCCCTGGCAGCTGATGAATGAAAAGCAGTCATTCCCCTGTTTAACCAGGGTAATATAGGTGGGAATACTCAGCAATCCCCCGGGGTTGCCAATGTTTAAGCCTGTGGGATCGTTGTTTGCGCTTCCGGAACAGAATCCCCAGTACCACGAATTTCCGCCTGACGAAGTATTGGTAATATTGACCGGCTGCCCTGTATAAACGGTATCGGGCATAAGGAAACCGGCTACCTGGGCTGAAAGGTCCGGTAAAAGCAAGAGCAGGATCAGGATACTGGCTAGAATACTTTTCAGCGATCTTACGGAGTTCGTGAACGAGTTCATGGCAGGTGAATAGCTTGTAAAGTTAGGAATTTTAACCGTATTACCTCACCCTCCGGCCCCTGCTCCGCGAAGCAATACCTCACCCCCCGGCCCCCTCTCCTTCAGGAGAGGGGGAGGATGGGCCTACAAAAACAACGCTATCAACGCAGCATAATCCTCCTCGTTCATTTTAACATTACCTCCATTTACTTTGTTGTGTATCATCGATTCAAGGATGGGTTTGCGAAGGTCGCCGGCAATTTTCAGGTCTGACACATGCGTCGGGCAACCGAGCGATTTGAATAAGTCTTCGATGTGGTCAATGGTTTCTTCGACGGTAAGTTGTTTATCAAAAAGACCGGAGCCAAGCTGTGCAATGCGGTTGCCGGTGCGATCGCGGAAATGCCTCATCCACGCGGGATAAACGATTGTGAGTGAAGCGCCGTGGGGGACATCGTAAAGCAGCGAAAGGATATGTCCGGCGCTGTGCACGCCCCAGTCGCCTGTCGACCGGCCATACATGGTCATGCCGTTCAGTGCCATGGTAGCTGCAAACATGATCTTTTCACGGTACTTATAATTTTTAAGGTCGCCAAGCAGTTTTGGCCCGAATTCCATGGCTTCTTTCACGATCGAGATAACGAACCGGTCGGTGAGGGTGGTCTCCCCGATGCCGAACCATGCTTCGAAACAGTGAGCGATCAGGTCGGCCACGCCATAGGCCGTATAATCAAGTGGAACAGTGATGGTTAATCCCGGATCCAGGAATGAATGTTTCGGAAAGGTAAGGGGTGACCCGAAAGCCGATTTCTGTCCCAGTGCATGGTTCGTAACTACGGCAAAAGGATTCATCTCAGTGCCGGTTGCCGCAAGGGTGAGTATCGCCACCAGCGGAATGGCGCTGACGGGTTTCGCTTTTCCCGTAAAAAAATCCCACGCCGGATTCTGCACCGGAATGGTGACCGAAATGATCTTGGAAGAGTCGATCACACTTCCGCCTCCCACGGCAAGAATGACATCTACATGCCGTTCACGGCCGATTGCTGCCGCCGCCTCCACATCTTCGATCACTGGATTTGACTTTATCCCGCCGTATTCCGATACCACAAAACCCTGCATTTTCAGGTCTGCCATGATCTTGTCATATAACCCGCTTTTTCTTACCGACCCCTTGCCATAGACCAGTAATACGCGGTTGCCATATTCTTCCAGGGTTGCTCCCAGGATGGTGAGGATGTTTCTCCCGAAATGAAGGGTGGTGGGGTTGTATGCGATGAAGTTTTCCATATTTAATAATTATTTCACGCGGATTTCCGCAGATTATTTCACGCAGATTCCGCAGATTTGAGTGTCAAAAATACAACTAAACTTCAATTTTACATGACTTTCGACAACTGAACATGAAATGGGAACACGTGAACCATGATACTTGAAATTTGAGTGTCGGCTTGTCAATTTGTTAAATTGTTCACAAAAAAAACATACTGAAGATAAAATCATTGATATTTTAAATATATTTGTTTGGTATTTATTGTGTTTATTATAAGATATCCCGCTCGAATGGAAACTGCAATACTCCTAACAGGCGCTGGTTTTAATTTCCTGGTTGCATGCAACCAGCCGCAGGAGCAGAAAAACACAAATTCTTTTTCTCCCAGAATAGCTGAAGACCATGGGTATTTGGTTCTAAAAGACAGGATGTCGGAACCCAAAATAGTATTGGCCGGAAAGCCTGGGCTTCCCGCAAACGGCCTCCGGTACAAAGAAATCGGCGATCAACGCTGCATCAGTATCAAAACAGTCAGGAAACACAATAACAACATAAACCAGAAACTCCATGTACAATCCGGCATTGATGCGGCAAACAAGATCTTCGCAGGCAGTGGCTGATTCAACGATAAACGTCACACACCAGTGGGATTGTATGGTCATCATTATGGATATAATTTTTCTGTACACCAAATAAATCAACAGCCATGAAAAAGTTCTACCTGCTTATTTTTCTTTTCTATAGCTTATACAGTGCGTACAACCAGACCCCGATCACACTGACTTTCAAGGCAAAAGATTCATTGACCCAGAATCCTTTGGCGCTGGACAGTGTCAACATTAAAAATCTGACGAAAACCTGCGACACCACCCTGTATGATTCAGTTTCTGTTCTGGACTTTGTTGCCTTGTGGCCGGTGGGGATTGATGAACCAGCCTCACATGGATCTGAATCTTTGGTGATGATGCAGCCTGTCCCCAATCCATTCCAGGGATCCACGTTGGTACAGATCTGGCTGAAAAATGACGGTGAACTGAACCTGGCCATTGATGACAACAAGGGGAAAATCCTTTCGCAATATCACAACCGGTTTGAAAAAGGATGGCATCTTTTTAGTGTTTCGGCCAACGGGTCCGCCTTGATGTTTCTGAAAGCAGATGACAATACCACCGAAAAAACAATCAAGCTTCTGTGTTCCGGACCGGGCAGCGGTGGAAACCGGATTTCCTACCAGGGACAAGCTGGAAAGACATCTAAGAGCCTCAAATCCTCCGCGGATGGTGCAGGATTCATCTATTACCTGGGAAACCAGCTTCAGTATACTGCTTATAAAGGCGGATACCAGGAAAGCATCCTCATGGACAATCCTGTAACCAGTGAAACGTATACTTTTGCCATGTTCTCTCCGGTTTTTATATGTGGTTCTTCCATCACGATCAATCATGTGGCCGGAGCTGTGGCGCCGGTTAATAAAACGGTTACCTACGGCACGGTTACCAATATCCCCGGTGAACCCTCCAAATGCTGGATCACCAGCAACCTGGGTGCCGACCACCAGGCAACGGCTAAAAGCGACGCTACCGAAGCCTCCGCTGGCTGGTACTGGCAGTTTAACCTGAAACAGGGTTACAAGCATACCGGTTCAGTCAGGACACCCAATACCACCTGGATAGACCCCATCGATGAAAATTCCGACTGGATGCCAGCCAACGACCCTTGTACCCTTGAACTTGGCAATGGATGGCGCATTCCAACCCAAACCGAATGGCACAATGTGGTTTTAAGTGGAAACTGGGCAAACTGGAACGGCCCATGGAACTCCGGATTGAAACTCCATGCTGCCGGGTACCTCCTCAACATCGATGGTTCACTGCACAGCCGCGGCTCACAAGGCTACTGCTGGAGCAGTACGCAGGGCGATAACCATGAAAGTTGGTGTCTGGAGTTCTACAGTAGTATGGCCAGCAGTCAGAACATCAGCGACAAGGCGCTAGGCTTCTCCGCCCGCTGCCTCAAAGAACCAGGCACTTCAACAATTCCTACCGTTTCTACATCTCCGGTTATTGATATAACTCCATCAACAGCAACGAGTGGCGGTAATGTGACCGCAGATGGCGGAGCGCCTGTAACCGCAAGGGGTGTGTGCTGGAGTACAACGCCAACCCCGACAACTGCCGGAAGCCATACAACCGATGGCAGCGGCATTGGTTCATTCGTGAGCAACCTTACCGGGTTAACCCCAAACACTCCATATTATGTAAGGGCTTATGCTACCAACAGTGTTGGAACGGCTTATGGCGATGAATTGAATTTTACAACACTTCCGGCCGCCTTTACCTGCGGTTCTTCCATTATCATTTATCACGTGGCAGGAGCAGTAGCCCCAGTTGATAAAACCGTTACCTACGGCACGGTTACCAATATCCCCGGTGAACCCTCCAAATGCTGGATCACCAGCAACCTGGGTGCCGACCACCAGGCTATGGCCAAAGATGATGCCACCGAACCCTCGGCAGGCTGGTACTGGCAATTTAACCATAAACAAGGATATAAGCATGATGGAACGACCCGCACACCCAATACTCCCTGGATACAAACCATCAACGAAGATTCGGACTGGACCTCCGCCAACGACCCCTGCACCCTTGAGATGGGAAGTGGCTGGCGTATTCCCACCGAAACCGAATTGACCAATGTGACCGCAATCGGAGGCTGGACGAACTGGAACGGACCCTGGAATTCTGCTTTACAAATGCATGCTGCCGGGTACCTCCTTGACTACAGCAATGGTGCGCTTTCTGAGCGTGGCACCAATGGCTATTATTGGAGTAGTGCGCAGGTGACTAACCTGCACGCCGACGGTCGCAACCTGGGCTTCGGGAGTGGAGCCTGCCAAATGATGGGTGGTTTCAAAGCGTGGGGTCAAAGCATCCGATGCATAAAAGATTAATAAAGAATAATCCAACAATTAATAAAATCAGCCATGAAAACAAAAACTACAATCGTAATTGCCGTTATCCTGATCCTCGGGGGACTTCTTTTCCCGGGACATGTTGTTTCACAAATAACCAAGGATCATATCACAGGAAAACCATCCCTTAAAAAGCCCGAAAAACCCACAGACCAATTTTCGTTTTCATATGTCAGGGATTTCAAAAAGTTCGACTTCCGCAAAAAGCAATCCCCTGGCATTGGCGACCCCCACCCGGATACCATCATTTCATACAGTATTTCATCATCGAGCATGAAAGAGCTCTATACATACGACAGTCATGAAAATACAGTTGCCTATCGGCGTCAGTATCTGAATCCCGGTGCCTGGGTCAATGCATTCCAGATACTCAATACGTTCGATGCGAACGGGAACGTTCTGGTATCGCTCCTGCAGAACTGGCAAAACAACCTTTGGGTCGATTCCAGCCGGATAACGAATACTTACGACGGCAGTGGAAATATGCTTACCAATCTTCTTGAGAACCGGGCCAGCGGAAACCTGGTAAATGTCAGCCTGAACACGTATACCTATGACGGCAGCGGCAATAATTTAACCGAAACGGAACAGCAATGGGATGGCACATCCTGGGTAAATACAACCCTTTTTACAAATACATTCAACAGCACCAAAAATATGCTGACTTCCCAGTCACAGCAATGGGATGGAACCGGATGGGCCAATGGAATGCTTTCAACCTGGACCTATGATGGCACCGGGAAAAAACTTACTGCAATGGTCCAGCAATGGGATGGGGTCAGCTGGGGCAATTCCACACTTGAAACATGGACCTATGATGCAAACGGGAACAACTTATCGTATCTGGCACAAAACTCCTGGGATGGCATCACCTGGACAAATAGTTATACCATTATTTATACCTACGACGGCAATGGGAACCAGCTGACAGAATTGGACCAGATGTGGCAGGACCCGGACTGGATGAATTACTCTTTACTGACAGCGACCTATGACACCCATGGAAACCGGCTGACCTATTTATACCAGGTTTGGTGGGATTCCTGGACAAATTATTCGCATGGCACAAGTACGTATGATGAGAATCGAAATTGTCTTACCTCCATTCACCAGTTGTGGAATGCAAACGCCTGGAGAAATTATGTAAAGAGTGAATACACCTATCGGGATAACATGATCAATGGCGATGGTTTCGGTTGGAATGGCGGAGACTGGGTACCCGGTGAATCGTTTTTGTCGCTCTTAATTCAAAATAATGGCAACCCGCTCATATTTTTTGGAAACCAGGCTTATAATGCCAAAGCCTACTACTCTTATTATCCTACCGGTACAAAAGACAATACTCATTTGCCCAAATCATTGCTCATGATCTATCCGAACCCGGCAACCAATTACCTGACCATAAAAACCAATCTTTACGAACAGGCACAATTAACTATTGAGGTGGTAGATTTTTCCGGAAGGGCTGTTGCTACTTATAATGAAGGAATTGTCCAACCCGGTATACAAACAGTAACGATCAATACTGGAAACATCCCTGAAGGGGAGTATCTGCTGAAGATGAGGGCTGGAAATACCATGGAAAAACAAAAGGTCACCCTGATAAAATAACCTGGAAAACTGTTCTTACGGTATTTTCTGCAGACCTACAGGAAGGAGGTCTCCAAATGGTGCATACGGGTTGACAATATTCCGGTGTAATTACCTACTTTTGTTCCCTGATTACCAACAAATAGAACCATGTACGGGAACTTTAAGCAACATCTTCAAAAACAACTGGATTCAATCATATCCGAAGGATTATATAAAAAGGAACGGGTCCTGGTCACCCCGCAGGGAGTCGAAATAAAAACCGACCACGGGCACAAGGTCCTTAATTTCTGTGCCAACAATTACCTCGGTTTGTCGAATGATCCGCGGGTGATGGCAGGTGCCAACTATACTTTTTTCCGTTACGGCTTCGGGATGTCGTCGGTGCGGTTTATTTGCGGAACACAGAAGATCCACAAAGACCTGGAGGCAAAGCTGAGCGAATTCCTGGGAATGGAGGACACGATTCTCTATTCTTCAGCTTTTGATGCCAACGGCGGGGTGTTTGAACCGTTGCTTGGCGAGCAGGACGCGATCATTTCGGATGAACTGAACCACGCCTCCATCATCGACGGGGTAAGGCTCTGCAAGGCGCAGCGTTTCCGTTACAAGAACAACGATATGGACGACCTCGAAGAGGTGTTGCAGGATGCCGGCGAAGCCCGGTTCAAACTGATCGTAACGGATGGCGTTTTTTCCATGGACGGCATCATTGCAAAGATTGATAAAATCTGCGACCTGGCCGATAAATACAATGCCCTGGTGATGGTCGACGATTCCCATGCCACCGGATTCGTTGGCAAAACCGGCCGGGGAACCGTCGAACATTGCAATGCCCAGGGAAGGGTTGACATCATCTCCACTACATTTGGCAAAGCGCTTGGGGGCGCATCCGGCGGTTGCATCTCAGCTAAAAAGGAGATCGTCGAGATCCTCCGCCAACGTTCAAGACCATACCTGTTTTCCAACACGCTGGCGCCGGCCATTACCGGTGCTACCCTGGAAGTGCTGAACATGCTTTCGGAAACGACAGCGCTCAGGGATAAGTTATTTGAAAACACGCAACTGTTCAGGAAAGGCATGGAGGATTTCGGATTCCGGATCGTCCCGGGCATCCATCCGATCGTTCCGGTGCTGTTTGGCCACCTGCCCAACGATGCAAAATTATCCCAGGAATTTGCCAACGAGCTGCTCGAAGAGGGCATTTATGTCATTGGTTTCTATTATCCCGTGGTTCCGAAGGGCAAGTCAAGGATCAGGGTGCAGATCAGTGCCGCACATTCAATGGAACAGATCGGCTTTGCGCTGGATAAGTTCAGGAAAGTCGGAAAGAAGTTGGGGGCGATTTGATTTGCGATTTTGGATTTGCAGTTGCCCCTATTCTTCTGCAGCCCGTCTGTACCCCATCTGCCACCCGGGTTCTTGCGTTAAAAGCAATTCACGCATTTTCGTGCATTTTTTTGTCCTGCAAATTGCAATGTCCGGGAGGATCAAAGTGATTTTCCCTCTTCATCCGTTTTGCAGGAAAAGGTAATACAGGTAAGAAGAAAAGTTATCAACAAGAGAACTTTCCCTGATAAATCAAGCGTAATTGCATGAAAATCTTTTCCGCCAAATACCAGGCACAAATAAGTTTTGAATCAGAAAAAGGGATTGCCTTTTATATAAAGTTGATCTTCATCTTCCCGGCAATTCTACCATCCCTGCCGGTGATGATAAGCAGATACAGTCCAGCCGGCAGGTTGTTGCGGTGAAGAATAAATTGCCCAACGGCAAACGCTCCCTCCTGTACCTTCATTCCCGAACAGTTGTACAATCCATAATGGAAGTTCTCATCCTGCCTCGCATTGACCAGCCGTACCCGCGTTTCTGATCCGGCAGGATTCGGAAACACTTCAATTGCGGGTTCACTGGCAAAGTCTTTGTCTTCAAAGCCAACGAGGGTAGAACAATCCGTTGATACCGGGGTTCCCCAGGTCTCTTCCCCTTTTTTGAAATAGACAAGATCATTGGAATAAGCTTCAATGGTAATATCAGCGAAAGAATACATGTTGTTGGTGAGGCCCAGGCCGGGCACGTACCAGTAAACGGGGCCCCACGCTTCAAACGGATCGGAATAGCAACTGTCAGACCCGTAATAATAATATCCTGAGATGTCAAATATCTGAGCCTGGCGGTGGTGGTAATCACTGTATTTTCTTTTGACGGACCGGGCCACAAAGCCCGTGGTGGAAAATTCATCCGGCAGCAGGCTGAGGGTCAAATCACCTGAAAGCTGGATGAAATCATGGGATTCAATAACGGTATCGTGGAGTGTAGCCGTATTCGGGGGCGGTTGGGGATACCAGGTTTTTTTACACATTTCCACCTGGTAATGAACAGAGTCCATGTTGCCGTAAACGGTCTTTCCCAGGATCCTGCTGATGCTTTTCCAGGATACAGCAGCTGAACCATAAGAATGGTGCCCGGCATAATGAAACACATCGCCGACATTAAAATTATAAACATCGGCCCAGGTGAAGGGCTGGGCACCTATGGGCGGTGATGTTTTGCCGGCCAGGGCCAAAGACAGGGTATCGAAAGGGATCCAATAAAGATCATAGAACTTTGACAGACCGTAATGCTGGCTGAGCCTGATCGTTTTCTGGTTGAAAATGCAGGGGATATTCAAATTGAGACCATCCTTGGCCTGAAGGGTGATCACCTTCACCATATCCGTTGTTCCGGCCACACTGTCCATCATGATGGCCGTGACTGTTGCCTGCAGGTAACCGTCCTCAGGAACGGCTGAACTGTCGGGAAGGGAACAAAACCTCCATGATTCATTGAGTGCGGCCTGGGTATTCAGTTTAATGGTATCGTTCATCTTGTTGAAGAAACTGAACCATCCGTCGTGGGTTTTAATTACTTTTCTCCCGAGTGCATCCCCGTTGGTAGTATCCCTGCATATGAAATTAGATCCGGAAGAATCCCGGATGGCCCGGTAAGAGTAAAATAGGGTGTCAGAATTCCCGACAGCCAGAACCGAATCCTGTCGGAATGCTTTAAAGTACCGGTCGGGTCCCTCGTACAAGGTGGTCCCCGGGCTGCAGATGTTTTGAAAATTTTGTGAGGAAAGGGTATTTGCGCAGAAAAAAAACAAAAAGAGCAGCGTCTTGTTCATGGCTTTCCGATTTGCTGTTGTAAATATAGTGAGATTTTATTTATTGCAGTTTCATACGTCAAGGCTGATAATATTGTTTTTTTTATGTCGGATTCTTTCTTCCGGCAAAAAGCCCGATAAATGAAATGAATGTATTTATTCCGGATAATCCGTCATGCCAATAAGTGGCTATTTTTACCCGGTGAAAAGTTTTCAACAAGATATCCTTCACCTCAAGTTTGGTTTTAGCTTTGCACTTTGACCTTTAACTTTTCATTATGATTTTCGGTATCGGAACAGACATCATCGAAGTAGGGCGCATCCAGAAAGTGATGGAGCGTGACATCGGGTTCAGGGAAAAGATTTTCACCTCCGGGGAAATTGCATATTGCGAAACCAAAAAGCATAAATTTGAAAATTATGCTGCCCGTTTTTCAGCCAAGGAAGCCTTCCTGAAAGCCATCGGTACAGGCTGGCGGTTTGGTATCCGGTTTGGAGATATTGACGTTTTTCATGATGAACTTGGGAAGCCGCACATCAATGCCACCGGGAAGGCAAAAGAATTGCTTGCAGAATTGTCAATCACAAAAATACATGTATCTTTATCGCATCTAAAAGAGATCGCTACGGCTATTGTCATACTCGAATGTGAAACTGCGAATCCCAATGCCTGACCTGCTGCCTTCATCAATTTCTTCGATATCCCGCTTCTTCATCTTTTCTCCTGCGTGCCATTTTATCATATCCGATATCACCCTTTCACCCTTTCACCATTTTTAATCCCTTGCCTATGTCAAACATCGGATCTTACGAAGAACGCATAAAAAACTTTGACTGGCAAATTGCCGAAAAGGAATTGGATTACGAGCCTGGAAATATGATCAATATTGGCTGGTACTGTTCCGACCGCATCTGTGAAAAAGGATATGGCAATAAACCTGCACTGATCTGGGAAGGATCGACCGGGAATGAAAAACGTTACACATACAACGATCTCCGGATCAACAGCAACACCATCGGCCACTTTCTCCGGGGTCTCGGGATCAAACCCGGGGACAGGGTGTGTTTGTTCATGGATAAAATTCCCGAGCTATATATCGGGTTCCTCGGAATTCTGAAAATGGGGGGGATTGCCCAACCGCTCTTCTCGGCATTTGGCGATGAATCCCTTTATGTTCGTCTCGACAATGCCCAAACGACGGCCATCATCACGCAAAAAAAACATGCCCCGAAAGTCAGGAAGATCATGGATAAAATGCCCTACCTGAAACACCTGATCATCGTGGATGCCGACCCGTCCAAACCCCTTCTCGACCGCGAAGTTGCCTTCGACATGGAAACAGCCGAGAAGGTCGAAAAGTTTGAAGTCCATCCAACTTATGCCGAATCTCCCTCCGTGCTGCATTATACATCCGGCACCACCGGGCTTCCAAAGGGAGTACAGCATGTTCACTACTCATTGATCGCTCAATATTTAACCTCAAAATGGGTGCTCGACCTGCAGAACAGCGATATTTACTGGTGCACAGCCGACCCGGGATGGGTTACCGGCACATCCTACGGGATCATCGGCGCCTTTAGCAACGGGGTGACCCAATGCGTGCTGGATGCAGGTTTTTCTGCCGACAACTGGTACCGGTTCATTGAAAAGCATAAGATCAGCATGTGGTATTCGGCGCCTACCGCCATCCGCTCGCTGATGAAAGCCGGGGATGAGGTGATTAAAAAATATGACCTTTCCTCCCTCCGGCATCTCGCCTCTGTGGGCGAACCCCTCAACAGCGAAGCGGTGATCTGGTCAGAAAAGGTATTTGGAAAACCATTTCTCGACACTTACTGGCAAACTGAAACGGGGTCGATGATGATCACCAATTTCCCCGGCATGAAAATCAAACCCGGTTCGATGGGAAAGCCCTTCCCGGGAATTACCGCCACCGTGATCGATCCCGAAACATACGAACCCTTCGGCGAAACAGGGAAGATAGGCCTGATTGCCATCAAACCCGGCTGGCCTTCGATGATGCGCGCCTATTGGCGAAATGAAGAGACCTATAAGAAGAAGTTCCAGAATGGCTGGTATTTGCCTGGCGACCGTTCCAGTATCGACAGCGAAGGCTATTTCTGGTTTGTCGGGCGCGATGATGATGTAATCAACACCGGCGGACACCTTGTCAGTCCATTTGAAGTGGAGTCTGCCTTGCTCGAGCATCCGGCAGTGGCCGAATCGGCAGTGGTTGCCAAACCCGACTTCGTAAACATGGAAGTGGTAAAGGCTTTCGTTACCCTGAAGCCCGGGTTCACCGGGAGCAAGGATCTTGACCTGGAAATCATGAACTTTGTGCGTAAGAAATTGTCGCCCCTGGCCATGCCGCAGGAAATTGAATTCATCGACACCCTCCCGAAAACCCGCAGCGGGAAAATCATGCGAAGGATCCTGCATGCAAAGGAATGGGGGGAGGAGATCGGGGATACGTCAACACTGGAGAACGATTAAAAAATGAATATCGAATATTGAACAGCGAATATTGAAGTTCGAACGAAAATAATGAACGTCCTCATCGCAAGCGACGGGGAATTAACCCAACCACCTCAACCTCCGTCCCCTTCTCCTGAAGGAGAAGGGGTGCAGGGGATGAGGCAATTATTAACCAATAAAATATAGGAGAAACATCCCATGGACGAAATGCAAGAAATTATCAAGAATTATGTGATCAAGGAATACGTGGAGGATGACACGGAATTAACCTACGATTCCCCGCTGATTTCGGGCGGAATCGTCGACAGTTTTTCTATGGTTTCTTTAAAACGTTTCCTGGAGAACAAATACAACATCGCTATTCCCGACGATAAGGCAACTCCGGAAGCCTTCGACTCGGTGAACAAGATTTGCGCACTGGTTCGGGAATATGTAAAATAAGGAGGGAAAAATGGCCTATACCGAAAATACCCGCGGAATGTATTCCGAAATCCTTACCGGTTTGCAAGATGCCGGTTTGTTCAAGCAGGAACGATACATCCATTCATCACAGGCAGCCGACATCGAGGTCGAATTCCCGGCAGGCGCCCCGTTGAAAAAAGTCATCAACATCTGTGCAAACAACTACCTTGGGATGTCGAGCCATCCCGAGGTGGTGAAGGCGGCCCATGAGGGGCTTGATTCACACGGCTATGGCATGTCGTCGGTGCGCTTTATCTGCGGAACCCAGGACATTCACCGCACGCTGGAACAGATGGTCACTCAATTCCTGGGAACAGAAGACACCATTCTTTTTCCATCATGCATGGATGCCAACGCCGGGGTATTCGAAGCGGTACTGACCAAAGACGATGTGATGATATCCGACCGGCTGGTGCATGCCTCCATCATCGATGGAATACGCCTCTGCAGCGCCATGCACGACACCTTCAAACATTCCGACATGGAGCACCTGGAGGAAAAACTGCAGTTGCACAACGACAAGCGCCTGAAATGCGTGATCACCGACGGCGTTTTCTCCATGGATGGCGATACCGCCAAACTGGATAAAATGGTTGAACTATGCGAAAAGTACGATGCGCTCCTTTTTGTTGATGATTCGCATTCCAGCGGCTTCATCGGAAAAACCGGCCGCGGCACCCATGAACAGTATGGGGTGATGGGAAAAATAGACATCATCACCACCACCTTCGGAAAAGGACTTGGCGGCGCTTCCGGCGGATGTGTGTCAGGCCGCAGGGAACTCGTGGAGATGTGCCGTCAGAAAGCCCGTCCCTACCTTTTTTCCAATACCATTGCCCCTCCTGTCGTTGCCGGCGTGATCAAAGTGCTGGAAATATTATCCGCGTCAACCGACCGCCGCGACAAACTTGAAAAAAACACCGAATTCTGGCGCAAAGGGCTGACAGAAGCGGGGCTCATCATCAAAGCCGGTGATACGCCCATCGTCCCCGTAATGCTTTTCAATGCAAAACTGGCACAGGATGTATCGCGCGACCTCTATGACCAGGGCATTTATGCCATCGGGTTTTTCTTCCCGGTCGTTCCGCAGGGACAAGCCCGGATTCGCACCCAGATATCCGCCGGTCACGAGATACACCATCTTGAAAAAGCGCTGGAAGCCTTCAGGAAGGTCGGAAAGAAATACGATATCCTGGGAAAAAGCAAGCAGGAGATCATTGAACGGTATGGGATGTAAATGAACATCCTCGCCGCAAGCCGGCGAATGAACCCAACCACCTCAACCCCCGGCCCCTTCTCCTGAAGGAGAAGGGGTGCAGGGGATGAGGCAATTATAATTCACCCGAAAATCATACTTTAATGGAGAATAAATTAGCAAACCCCGCCCCGCTTGGTCTCATGGGGTTCGGGATGACCACGGTTCTGCTGAACATCCACAATGCCGGATTTTTCCCGGTGAGCGCCATGGTGCTGTCCATGGGAATTTTTTATGGCGGCATTGCCCAGGTTATCGCGGGTATCCTTGAATTTAAAAAAGGAAATACCTTCGGGCTCACCGCCTTTACCTCCTATGGCATGTTCTGGCTCACCCTGGTTGCGCTCTGGCTCCTGCCCGAAATAAGCAGCGGTAAAGGAATCCAAACCGGGGAAGCTTACATGGGATGGTATCTCTTCATGTGGGGGATATTCACCTTTTTCATGTGGCTCGGGACGTTTGGTAAAAACAGGGTGCTCCAGTTTGTTTTTCTCTCGCTCTGGATCCTTTTCTTTTTACTGGCTATCCGCGATTGGGCCGGATCTCCGGTCATCGGGACCATTGCAGGCTATGAAGGTATCCTTTGCGGGCTCTCCGCCATCTACCTGGCAATGGCAGAGGTACTGGAAGAGGCAAGAGGGAAAAAGATACTCCCCTATTGAGATTTACCGTCGATTCCATGGAAAAGACCGGATAAATCATTTGGTTTATCAAAATATTTTTCCCTTCCTCCTGTGATGTCTTATTTTTGAATGAGATGATCTCCAGGAAACCACACTTTCATTTACTCTTTTTTTACGCATTACCTTTGATGACGGTAACTTTGGGTTTACTGCCGGTAAACGGCAGGACACAAGATACTTTTGCCATTCTTGATTCCGCTGCACTGGCCAAAAAAAATATTGTGGCGGTGCGTTCCACAATCCCCCCGAAAATTGACGGCCTGCCGGACGATGCGATCTGGAAAACTGCTCCGGTAGCCGCTGAATTCGTTGAATATGCGCCCCGGAGCGGCACATTGCCTGCGATGCGCACGGAAATCAGGTTTGCCTATGACGACATGGCCCTTTACATCCTGGCCGTGATGTTCGACCCGCACCCCGACAGCATCTGCAAGGAACTCGGCCGCCGTGACCAGATCGAATCGCTGAATACGGATTATGTCTCGTTCGACATATTGCCTTACAACGACGGGCTTAACATGTATGAATTCAAGGTGAGCCCTGCGAACCTGCAGAACGACTGCAAATATTCTGCAATCGGCACTGATATTACCTGGGATGCCGTGTGGGAAAATGCCTCGCAAATCACCGATTCCGCGTGGATTGCGGAAGTAAAAATTCCCTATTCCGCCCTGCGCTTCCCGAAAATCGAAAACCAGGTATGGGGGATCAACATGTGGAGAAACATCCATCGCTACCACGAATATTCAACCTGGTCGTGGGTTGATAACAAATCACAGGATATATTCCGTTACTATGGAACCCTCACGGGAATCAACCATATCAAACCGCCCGTCAGACTCTCTTTTTCCCCCTATGTTTCGGGATACCTTGAAAAAAACCCGGATAACAAAAACTGGTCATGGCTGCTCCGGGGCGGACTTGATCTCCGTTACGGCATCAACGAAAGCTATACCCTCGACATGATGCTGATCCCCGATTTCGGCCAGGTTCAGTCGGATGACCAGGTGCTGAACCTGACCCCGTTCGAGATCCGTTATGATGAAAAACGCCAGTTCTTTACCGAAGCCACCGAGCTTTTCAATAAATGTGAAATCTTTTATACACGAAGGGTGGGGAGTACTCCCAAAAACTATAATGCAGCATACGACAGCCTCCGTCAAAATGAGCAAGTCACCAAAAATCCGGAACTGACCCGCATCATCAATGCGACCAAGATCTCGGGAAGAAATTCGAAAGGACTGGGCATCGGCTTTTTCAACGGCATGACCACCAATACCTGGGCCAACCTGCAGGATACCATCACCGGCACATCGCGCAGGATCATGACCCAGCCATTCACCAATTACAACGTCCTGGTGGTCGATCAGAACCTGAAGAACAACTCCTATCTGACCGTGATCAACACCAACTACTGGACCCCTGAGAACGGCTATTCCGCTAATGTTACCGGTGCAGAGACCAGTATCAAGAACAAAAAAAACACCTTCCAGGTTTTCGGCCGTTTCAACCTGAGCCAGAAGTACATGAGCGGGATCAACCCGGCTTTTGGGCACCAATACACGGTAGCCCTTTCGAAACCAAGCGGCAGGTTCCAGTTTCAGCTGCTCAGGCAGGAAACCGGCGACACTTACGACCCGAACGACATGGGATTTGTACCATACAACAACGAAACGTATAACCGCATAAGGCTTTCCTGGTACGAATTTGACCCCAAAGGGAAGATCATCAGTTCGCAAACCGATCTCCAGTCGCTCTACCTCACCCTTTACAAACCATACGAATTCAAAACACTGGATTTCAGCCTGAACAACTCCATCACCTTTGTAAAATACTGGAACAATTCTATTTATGCTTCCCTTCAGCCGCTGGGATTCAACGATTACTATGAACCCCGGATGTGGGGCCGCGTCTATAAAATGCCACTGAACTATTCAGGGGAATGGGACTTCGCTTCCGATGCCAGGAAACCTTTCAGGTATTACCATGTCGTGGGTTTCAGGAACAGCCCGGATAACAACAATTTCAAGTATTATTTCGGGTTCATTCCACGATTCCGTTTCAGCGACCGTTTTTCGGTAACACTCAACATGCAGTTTGAGAAAGACCAGAACAATTACGGTTGGGTAACGACACAATATGATGCATCCATGGTTCCTTGCATCTATTTCGGCCGCCGGGATATCATGACCATCAGCAATATCCTCAGCGCAAAATACATTTTCAGCACGAAAACCTCGCTCACGCTGCGGGCCCGGCATTACTGGTCGCAGGCCAAATATTTTTCTTTTTATTCCCTGAATGACAACGGAACACTTTCGGAATCGGATTTCATCGGAGGCCAGGATATCAACTTCAATGCCTTTACCATCGACCTTCAGTTTGTGTGGTATTTTGCCCCCGGAAGCGAGATGAGTGTCGTTTGGAAAAATGCAATCAACACGGTCGGTGACGAACTCGTTCACAGTTATTTCACCGACCTCGGAAATACGATCACAGCCCCGCAATCCAACAGTTTCTCCATCAGGGTGCTCTATTACCTGGATTACCTGTATATAAAAAAGGCCTTTGCAAAAAAGCATAAGGCTGATGACATGTAGCCAATTTTAACTACTTTAGCAGTCCAAATAACCTCAACATGAAAACACTCCTGAAGGCAAACATCATCATTTTATTTGTCATTTGTCAATTGTCAATTGTCAATTCCTCCGCCCAAACACCCTACAAGCCCTATAATGAGAACCAGGACATTCGCGGCGACCTGAAAAAATCAACCGAACTCGCCAAAAAAGAGAACAAACATGTGTTGATTCAATTCGGCGGAAACTGGTGCCCCTGGTGCATCCGGTTTCACAAGATGGCAAATGGGGCGAAACCGATCGACTCCCTGATAAGGGCTGATTATGTATACCTGCTGCTCAATGTTTCGCAGGACAAGAAAAAAAGAGATTACAATCTTTTCCGGGAATTTGGTTATCCCAACCGCTTTGGCTACCCGGTATTTGTGATCCTTAATGGCGATGGGAAAGTACTTCACATCCAGGATTCAGGGTTTTTGGAGCACTGCACCGAAAAAGGATACGACACCGCAAAAGTGGTTACATTCCTGAAAATGTGGAATGTAAGGGCTATTGACCCGGCTACTTATAAGCAGATGTAAACACTGCTGCTGTCAAAAAAAAGAAATACGCTTCCTTCCTGATTTAATTCCGCGGATGCAGAACAGCATCGATCGGCCATGGCTCCTGACTCTGAAGAAAATAAATAGTCTGGCTGTCAACCTGCTGGTATTCGCGGTATAGCCCGTCGTTGGTATTCGTGTTGGGCACCGGAACACCATCCTTTGTCAGTCCGGCCAAGCCCAGGAAAAGTAACATATCATCCATGGCGAGAAACCGGATGCGTGCAAAATAAAATTCTGAAACGGGATTCGACAGGAGCATTGCATACATCGAAAAATGAACGCCAAGAAACAGTTCCTGCCATGGGAACAGGCTGTTCTGCAAACCGGTCAATCCCTGAATGTTGACCAAATTTTTCCTTCTGCTTTTTAACAGGGGCAGGTTGAAAGGATCCGGGAGTGTTAACACCTGCTGAGGATTTTTTTGCATGATGGCGGTGGCTACCTGCACATAGTGCGAACGGGCTGCAGCCGAGCCGGCTTCACTGTTGATGGAGATGTATAAATTACCATAGGCCGACTGGTACTGATATACCGAATTGCAATCGAAAGCCGAGAGGGTGTCTCGTTGCAGGCATTCCATGGCAGAAAGGGAAAAAATGCCGAATGCTGCCTCCGGGGTCTCCATATGAAAAATCTCAACTTTGATTTTTGCATTTTCCCAGTTGATTTCCTGGACCTGCAGCGTCCTGAACCCGAATTCGATAAAAAGATCCGCATCATCGGTATATTCCGGAAGCATGGCGATGTCATAAGTTGTTGCGCTGCCGACCATGGCATCCGGGAAATTTTCACGGGATAGCGGAATGATCTGCTGAGCCTGCAGCAGCAAAGGCATCAGTATGAAAAGAAAGAAAAAAAATCGCATCGCCTGGGAAATTAGTCAAAAGGTGAAATGCAAAAAGCAAAGTGCAAAAGTATCTCGCTGTAAAAATAGAAAATCTTCCGGATTGTTCCTGCCTGTAAAAAAAGCTTTCATACGGCTGAAATTGTTTAACCAATGTTGCGTTATCTTTGCCACCAAATAGAATAATATTTATGGGCACAACATATATCCAGAGCAAAATTTATCATGGTTTCCGCCTAGTTGAGAAACGGTTCGTCAAGGAACTGAATGCCGATTGTCTCCAGTTTGAGCATGTTCAAAGCGGAGCAAGCCTGTTGAAGATCATTTCGGATGACACGAATAAAACTTTCAGCATTGGCTTTAAAACATTCCCGGAATCGGACAACGGCGCACCGCACATCATGGAACATTCGGTGCTCAACGGATCGAAGAGCTTCCCGGTAAAAAGCCCGTTCGACGTGCTTCTTAAAGGCTCCCTGAGTACTTTTCTGAATGCCTTTACATCCAAGGACTACACCATGTATCCGGTTGCCAGCATGAACGATAAGGATTATTTCAACCTGATGCATGTTTACCTCGATGCCGTGTTCAACCCTAGAATTTATGACGATCCGCGCATCCTTAAACAGGAAGGCTGGCATTTTGAACTCGCCGGAAGAGATGAACCACTGAATTACACCGGCGTGGTTTATAACGAGATGAAAGGCTCCTTTTCAAATCCGCAGCGGGAACTCTGGTACCAGGTTTTTAAACATCTGTTCCCCGATAATGCTTACGGATACGAATCGGGCGGAACTCCTGCTGCAATTCCAACTTTGACCGGAGAAGCCTTTTTGGATTTTCACAGGAAATATTACCATCCCGAAAACAGTTACCTCTTTTTATATGGAAATGCCGACCTTGAAAAGGAGCTTGCCTTCATCGATTCGGCCTACCTTGTTCATTATAAAAAAACAGGCAACCAAATCGTCATTGAAGACCAGCCGCCATTTGCAGCCATGAAGGAGGTTACTGCCTTTTATCCCATGATGGAGGAGTCGGACACTGCAAACCAGACCTTCCTTACCTATAACTTTGTTGCCAGCCATAATACCGACCTGGCGCTGACCATGGCCCTGGATATCCTGTGTGAAGTGCTTGTAAACCAGGAATCAGCTCCGATACGCCTTGCATTGCATGAGGCCGGTATCGGACAGGATGTCTCCGCTTCTTCTTCCAATTTCAAACAACATGCAGTGCAAATCGCCGCGATCAATGCCAATCCCGGAGACACACAAAAATTTTTAGAGATTGTTACCGGGACCTTGCGTAAAGTCGCCGCTGAAGGGATTAACAAAGAGGAGATCGAAGGGGTGATCAACCGCATCGAATTCCGCCTGCGCGAAGGTGATGATGCCCAGAAAGGGTTAACCTACCTGAACATGGCCCTCCCGGGGTGGTTTTTTGCCAATGATCCACTCACCGGGCTGGAATATGATACTCCGCTGGCTGAGGTCAAAAAGGCACTGACCACCGATTACCTGGAAACGATCATCCGGAAATACTTCCTGGATAACACACATACCCTGCTGCTAACCCTCGAACCATCGACCGTGCTGGAAAAAGAACGGAATGCCCTGGTGGAGGAGGGGCTCTCGGCATGCAAATCATCACTGGATGAAACCGCTATTGACACCCTGATCCGTGAAACCGAAGAACTCATCGCCTACCAGCAACGTGAAGATCCCCTGGAGGCACTGGCAACCATCCCCATGCTTGAGATTGGCGACATCGAGCCGGTTGCCACATTTTATACGGTAAACCAGCAAAACATTGCCGGAATTCCGGTCCTGGCAAATGAACAGTTCACCAATGATGTGGTCTATGTGAACCTCTTTTTCGGCATGCACGCAGTGCCGCAGGAATTGATTCCCTATGTTTCCCTGCTCTCGAATGTGATCGGGAGCATGAATACCGCGAATTATTCTTACGGTGACCTTAACAAAACATTGAATATCCATACCGGCGGTTTTTTCACCTCCCTGCGAACCTACCTGATCAAATCGGATGATAACCAGCTTATGCCGAAGTTCGTGGTGACTTCAAAAGCCATGAATTACAAGGTGGGTAAGCTTTTTGAACTCGGAGAGGAAATCCTGGGCCATTCCCTGTACAACGATGCAGAACGTTTGAAAACAATCCTTTCGAGGCACCAGTCACAGCTCGATGCACAGGTGAAAGGCAATGGGTATCATGTGGCCAGCCGCCGTTTGTCCTCCAATATCAGCAACCAGGGGATGTTCAATGAACTTACAGGCGGGCTTTCCTACTACTGGTTCGTAACCGATCTTCTGAAAAATTTTGATCTTCATTCACAGGATATCATTGCAAATCTTTCACAGGTGGCCTCGCTGCTTTTTACCTGGGATAACATGGTCGTTTCCTATACCGGCACCCAAAAAGACCAGTCGGTGTTTTCAACCGGGCTCAATTTTCTTGCCCGTCAGCTTCCAGGCGGAAACCCGGTTGTGCACCCATGGCATTTCAGCCTTGAAAAGCAGAATGAAGGATTGATGGCAGCATCAAATGTTCAGTATGTTGTTAAAGGATTCAATTACAAGAAACTGGGTTATGCCTGGGATGCCAGGATGCGCGTCCTCAACCAGGTTTTATCTACCGACTGGCTGCAAACACGTATCCGGGTGATCGGTGGGGCTTATGGCGGATTCAGCAGCATCTCCCCCGGTGGTAACTTTACCTTCAACTCTTACCGCGACCCAAACCTGGGAAGCACCATCGAAAACTTTGGCGCAACTCCCGGGTACCTTTCCGGATTCGATGCCGACAGGCAAAGCATGACCCGGTATATCATCGGGACAATCTCAGAGATGGATTCGCCGCTCACGCCCTCTCAAAAAGGGGACCAGGCCGTGAGCCTGTTCCTGTCGCAGCGGACAGTCGAAGAGGTGCAGTCTGACCGCGATGCGGTTTTATCAACCACTCCGCAGGATATCCGCGGATTTTCGAAACTGGTAGCCGATGTGTTGGATCAGAATGCAGTTTGCGTTTATGGCAATGCCGAAAGGCTGACCACCGAACGGGCTTTGTTTAAATCGCTGGTCAAAATTGACCGGACGGGTATTGACCACCCCGTCAGGGTCATCGACCCTGACGGGGTCTATGACCCTGACGGGGTCTAATAATATGAACCCCTTCTCGCTCACCGGCATCATCATCGTTCAGATCGCCCTGATCTTTTACAGCATTGCCATCCTTTCTGAACAGCGCAAACGATTGATAACAAGTGGAATACTTGCCTTTCTTACCCTGGGAGTCCTTTTCGACATAACGGCCACCACTTTCATGATCATCGGATCGAGCCGGGGGGTATTCACATTGCATGGGCTGTTGGGATATTCATCCCTTGCAGGTATGCTTGCCGATACCATCCTGATCTGGCGGTTTTCCAGGGCGCATAAACCGGGCGAAAGAGTAACAAACAGGATCCACTGGTATTCACTGGGAGCGTACCTTTGGTGGATCACTGCATATATTACCGGGGGATTGCTTGTTGCGCTAAGACATGCCTGAAGAGCCAGCAGGTCTGACCACCTTCCTGAATTTATCAACCAGCAAACCAAGCGCCAGCGTCGTCAGGGTGATAAAAATATACCAGGCCGCAAACTGGAAAAGGTCCTGGGTCCTGAAGAGCCATGTTGCAAGATTCCCGATGATCAGCCACTGGATCACATACAGCGTAGTTACTTTTTCCCCGATCCACTTTATAATCCTGAAGAACCGGTGATCTCCGTATGCATTGTCAACCAGCTTCATCCATGTCAGGTAGGATAACAAAAAAAGAACGATCCATCCGAAAAAAAGTATCCCGTGGTGATAGTACCCGCCAATGCCTTCCAGGTTTTGGGAGACACGGGCAGCATATGGAATGGTGATCATCACACCGATCCACAACGGGATGAAATAACCCGGTTGCTTTTGAACATCAGGTTTTTTTGCAGGCGGGACCTTGATCAGAAACAGCCGGAACGCATACCCTGCGAGCACGTATGCGAACCATGGAAAAACCGGGAAGTAGGACCATGCCGCATTTCCCCACAGAAAAGCGATGATGTAGGCAGCGCCGGTTCCATGGGAGCCAATATTTCCAGAAAACGGTCCCATGGCAGCCACCCCCAGGGCAGTCAGAAAATACAGCCACGCCTTGCTTTTAAAAATCATCCGTAACAAACCCGTCATAACCAGGCTGAGCCCTGCCAGTGTTAAAATGTCTGCCCCCAGGATAAAAAACCATGGATCAAGGACGATGGTGCCGTTCATGATCTGAACCAGCAGGTTAGCAGATCGGGCGATATTTAATAAAATTCCGCCCAGGAATAGCAGAAGGCCCCGTTTCAGGAAATAGATCAGCGGTTTTGAAGAAGAAACCAAAAAGTAACCCATCGCCGCCAGGAATACCGGGGCACATGGAGGGCCGCCCAGAAACATGGATACTTTCCCGATCAGGCTGGCTGATGTATCCGGAGAAACAAACTGTTCCATGAGATGAACCTGCATCATGAAAAGCACGGCGAATCCTTTCAGCAGGTCGGCCGTGCCATCACGTTTTTTCCGGGTACCGGTAAGGTCAGTCATGGATGATCTTACCGGAACAGATGATCCCATGATCTGTTTTCACCTGGTAAACATACACTCCCCCGGGGAGGTCAGCCGTTTGGATTTCCAATTCATGAAAGGTGCGGTCGACATGGTATCGCTTTACTTCCCGGCCTGAACCGTTGAGCAGGAGGATTTCCGCAGCGTCTTCCCCATCAGGAAGCTGATACGGGATCGTAACCAGGGAACCTGCCGGGTTTGGAAAGGGTTTCTTGACGGAGCGGTCACCTTCAACAGGTATTGCCCCTGTGGGAAGGATCCCGGGCAGCGAATAAACCTGGGTGTTCAATGTCCAGAGAATGATGGAATAATCATACACATAAGCAAGCATCTTGGTGCCGAATGATCCGGGGGTTTTCACCTCAAGGTAAGAACACCCGGGGATCGAAAGGAGCTCCGCCCCGTTTTCATTGATCACCCTGGTATAGTAAGTGTAATATAGCAGCGTTGTATCATAGGAATAATAGATGTAAGCCAGTTCCACCTTGTTGTCACTGTTGAAAAGGGTCTCTGAAACATACCTGACATCGTAAAGGTACATCCCGGCAGGAACACTCAGGTTGATCGTTTTCCAAACTGAATGGTCCATGTTGTATAGCCGGCACTGATTGTTGACCGCATCCATCAGAAAATATTTATAGCCCGATATGGCCAGTTCGGTAAGCCCGGTTGAAGCGGGGTAGGTTTTTTCAAGGACAATCTGGGCCCTGGCTGTTGCCAGAAGAGAGAATAATACCAGCAACAGGATAATCTTTTTCATAATTGAGGGATGTTAAAAACATGCCAAAGTTATATTCTTCATCCATACGGTTGTGTATAAAATTTTTAGTAAATGTTATAACATTATTCAATGAGCCATACGAACCAAGGAAAAACCATTGTTCTTTGACTTTGTTCCCGGAACAGCCCCGCAGACCGGAATAAACAATCACCTTCAGGTTTCTCAAAACCTGGAAGGTCTTTGACGCACCCGTTACCCTGTAGGCATGAATATCGTTTTCTTCCCTCCCTTCATCGATTATTTTTGACTTCCTCAATCATTGTAAATACTTTTGAAGAAAAATCCCGATGAAAAACCGTTTTCTCAATTTCCTGTGGCTTCCCCTCCTGGCGGCTTTTTTTTCCTGTAATTCCCGGCATGCGCAAACCACGCAACAAGTCCCCGATCCCCTTGCTGCTCATATCGACAGCACGGTGAAGCCAGGAGCTGATTTTTTCCTGTTTGCAAACGGCAAATGGTTTAAAGAAAACCCAATCCCGCCGAGCGAGCAGAGCAATGGACTGTGGCAACTGATCCAGGATACCATCAACAGCCAGGTGAAAAACATTTGTGAATCCGCTGCCATGACTGTCAACGCTTCTCCGGGAAGCAACAAACAAAAGATTGGCGACTTTTTCTTCTCCGGGATGGATAGTGTTAGTCTCAACAAGCAAGGGTTGACCGGCGTGAAAGCCGAACTCGACCGCATCGCTGGAGTGAAAGACCTGCAAGGAATTGCGGTGGAGGCTGCACACATTCACGCCATATCAGGTTCACCGGTTTTTAGTTTTTATATCGGGCAGGATGACCGGATCAGCAGTAAAAATGCAATTTTTATCGGACAGGGCGGATTGAGCCTGCCCGACCGTGATTTCTATTTCGACAAAGATGCTCGGGCCGTGATGATCCGTGGCAAATTCGTGGAACATCTTGCCAGCATGTTTAAAATCATGGGTTGCCCGGATGCCAGCTGCAGGCAGGTTGCCGAAGGCATCATGAAACTTGAAACTGCCATGGCCGCTGGCTCGCGCAAGCGTGCGGATACGCGCGATCCGCTGAAAAACTACAACAAGTTCACCCTTGTAAAGTTAAAACAAATGACTCCTGATTTCGACTGGACCCGGTTTTTTGAAACTGCCGGATTGCCGAAAGTCGATTCAGTGATTGTGGGACAGCCTGAATTTTTATCTGCCATGAACAGGCAACTGAAATCTTTCCCGCTGGATACCTGGAAAAATTATCTGAAATTCCATCTCATCCGTGGACTGGCAAGCAACCTTGATGATAAAACTTACCGGGAGTCGTTCAGTTTTTATTCAACCACGCTCCGTGGAATTCCGGAACCCAAGCCCCGTTGGAAAAGAGTCGTTCGTGAAACCGACGGTTCACTGGGTGAACTGATCGGACAGATCTATGTAGACGACTACCTTCCAAAAGGCACAAAGGAAAAACTCAAAGAGATCGGCAATTCGATCAAAACTGTGTATGCCGAACGAATCAAATCACTTGACTGGATGAGTGAAACCACTAAAGCCAAGGCACTGAAGAAACTCGATGCTGTGATCATCAAAGTCGGGTATCCTGATAAATGGAAAGACATGAGTGCGCTGCAAATCAACCGCACCTCTTATGTTCATAATGTCATGAATGCCAATGAATGGTGGTTTCACTATATGGTCTCAAAATATGGCAAACCGGTTGACCGCACCGAGTGGAACATGCAACCACAAACTTACAACGCTTACTACAATCCATCCAACAATGAAATTGTAGTCCCGGGATGCAACATCATTGTTCCGGGTTTTGAACGCAAACTCGCAGATGATGCCATCCTCTATTCCATTATCGGCGGATCGACTTTCGGGCATGAGATCACCCATGGTTTTGATGACCAGGGAAGCAAATATGATGAAAACGGAAATCTTTTCAACTGGTGGACCACGGAAGACAGTGTACGGTTTTATGCCAAGACCAAGATGATCGTAAAGCAATTTGATGAATTTGTGGCTGTCGACAGCCTGCATATCAACGGGGATCTGACCCAGGGCGAAAATATTGCCGATCTTGCCGGAACCGTGATGGGATATGAAGCATTTATGAAAACAGAGCAATTCAAACACGGGGAAAAAATCAACGGGCTGAGCCCCGGTCAACGCTTCTTTTTAGGATATGCCTTTGCATGGATGATCAACGACCGGCCTGAAGCCATTGCAAGCCAGGTAAAAAGCGATGTCCATTCCCCGGCAAAATTCCGGGTACTCGGTCCATTGGCAAACATCCCGGAATTTTATACCGCCTTTGGCATCAAACCGGGGGATGCCATGTGGAGGCCCGATAGCCTGCGGGTGAAAATCTGGTAGTTTTAAAATGTGATATATGAAAAATGACGCCATTGGTAAGATAAAACCCCTCGGATTCTTATGGGAAGTTACAAATCCTTTCCTTTTCTGTGCCCATCACCTTGATCATTTTCCTCCCGGGAATGACGGGATGGGGCCTGCAGCATCCCTGGAAGGGCGAAATATTGGGCAGGATTTTACACTGAAAGACGGATGGCGCATGTACCACGGTGAAACCATTCCGGGTTTTCCGGTACATCCGCACCGTGGATTTGAAACGGTTACCATTGTAATGACCGGTTTGGTCGATCATTCCGATTCGCACGGTCAGGCAGGCAGGTATGGCGGGGGAGATGTGCAATGGATGACAGCCGGATCGGGGTTGCAGCACTGTGAAATGTTCCCGCTGCTCAACAAAGATGGCGGCAATCCTGCAGAATTGTTCCAGGTTTGGCTGAACCTACCCAAAGCCAATAAATTCGTACAACCGCATTTCAAAATGCTATGGCGTGAGGACATTCCTGTTTATAAACATACCGATGAAAACCGGAAATCAACTGAAATCAATGTTATTGCCGGACAGATCGGCCAGGTGCAGGCGCTTGATCCCGCTCCTGGTTCATGGGCGGCCGATCCGGCAAACCAGGTTGCCATCTGGACTATAAAGATGGAGCCGGGAGCACAATGGACCATCCCTGCGGCACATGCCCCGGCAAAGCGAACCATGTATTTTTACAGGGGTGAATCCCTGGTGATTGACGGCGTCAAAATTCCGTCAAATCACTCTTTTGAAGTGAAAGCAGATATGGACCTGGCGATCGGGAACGGCGATGCGGTGAGCTATCTGCTCCTGTTGCAGGGAAATCCCATCAATGAACCGGTGGTTCAGTACGGACCGTTTGTCATGAATACTGAAGGTGAAATCAGGCAGGCAATTTCCGATTACCGGGCTACCGGATTTGGAGGCTGGCCATGGCCCCGCCCCGACATGGTTCATCCGCGAACACAGGGCCGGTTTGCACAATACCTGGATGGCACCGTGGAAACCCCTTAGATGAACAGTTTTATTTCAGCACATCAATTCCAAGCAGTGTGCATGCAACCTGCAATAACTTTTGACAATCACCCGGAAACACAAGGTGATGGTTGCCAAGGGGACTTTGCCTGAGCAATTTTACTTCATTTTCTGTAAGTTTTACTTCAATTTGTGTCCGGCAGGCGGTGGCTGATTTTGGCCGGCCGGTGATGCTTGCCGATGCAATAAACGCCCTGCTGAGCTTGTTGTCAAAGCGAAAAATTGTTACCCGATCCTCTTTGAAATCACCTGATATGGCGGTGCCTTTTCCTGTTTCAAAGTGCGTTGTTACCGCAAACCCGGAAACCAAACCGGGAGCGATGGTGCAATGCGAAAACATACAGACTTCATCGGTGGCTTTGTTGATGTTCGCAATCCAGGGAATGATCCCGGTTAATTCTTTGCAGAGCATCATTCCTGCAATTGCAGTATGGTCGCCTTCGCAACCTGCAGGAATTCCTTCGTTGTTGAATTTTGCGAGTGGCAAACACGCGGTAACACCATCTTTTTGCACCATCGGGAAACATTCGACCGTGATGGCATCCAGGCTCCATTTTTGAATGGCATTCGTCAGCAGTTCACTGACTTTTGCGGTTTCGGTAAGATCAATATGGTTTTCACCCGAAAAAGAATCAAGAAACGTGTCGGAGGCTTTGAATTCAGCAAAATGAGCCAATTCGCTCCAGGGGATTACGGACAATTTGATTCCGAATTTCGCTTCTAACAAACCTGGCGGAATTGCCGAGGAAATAAGCCAGTCCGAAACCTGCCCGATTTGCCCAAGCCTTTTCCCGTTTAAGGCTTTCAATGCCTGTTTCACGGTACAGAAATCCTCGAGGATTTGCCTGGTTTCAACTTCTTCTTCATCCAAAAGCATGGACGGACTATTCCTTTCGTTCAAACAGGCCTTGACTTCCGTCGCCGAAGCGTATGAATTGTCGTGCTGTGAACCGATAAGCATATAAAAATGCCCTGCCGAAACCTGTTTCATTGCCGATTGCTCAGAGCCGCCTGTTAGAAAAAAAAGGACATCAGGATTGCTTTCGGTCAGCGTATATTCTCCCTGCGGAAATAGCTTTTCAATCCGGCTGACTGCATTTTTAAAAGGCGCATCCGGCGCATCCTGAAATGCCAGCAGTTTTATTTTTATCACCGTTTCTAATTTTGTTTTTTATGATTGGCTATTTGATGCCTCTCCTGATTTCCGTTATTTATCCTTTTGAGGTTTTCTAATTTTCCTCGAAATCTTTACACGTGATGACTTCTTCTGTACGAAATTTCTTAATCAGTTTATTGAAATGTTCTTTTTTACAGGTTTCAAGTCTGACAAATCCGTGTGATACATGTTGCTCATCTATGAAAAAGTAATTTTTACATTTTTCACAAAGACTAATTTGCTTTTCCATATTATTTGCTTTTTTGTTCGTTTGAATTGCCTCATCCCCTGCACCCCTGCTCCTTCAGGAAAAGGGGAAGGGGGTTGAGGCGGTTGGGTTCATTCCCCGTCTTGCGACGAGAAGAGAAATATTTTACCAATTTTACACCTCTGCAGCGAGGATGTTCATTTGGTTATTCCTAAGTATAATAAATTTAAGTCTTTAGTGGAAGCCGGCCTGATTTTTCCTTCCATTTTCCAAAGATAAGAACCAATTTGTATTTAACCAATAAATGATAAATTTGTAATCAGGTTGTGGTTTTTTTTTGAAAAACCGGGACAATGAAGTAATTTGTCATGTACCCCGATGCTGTAACCTGAAGGAACTGATAATTGATGACCAGGAAAAATGGAGAAAAAATACCCGATTATTTTGATCATTGTGCTCTGTTCGATGCTGTATTCAAATACACTTTTTAATGGCTTTGCCCTGGACGACAGGGCCGTTATTACTGAAAACAGCCTTACCAAAATGGGATTGCGTGGCATCGGCGACCTGATTACCCACGATCATTTTTATGGATACAGTCACACGCCTACAGGCCTTTACCGTCCGATACCACTGGTAACACATGCCATTGAATATGAAGTGGCCGGCCTCAGTCCCTTTACAGGCCACCTGGTAAACCTGTTTCTCTACATCCTGGCATGTATTAGCCTCTTTTATGCACTCTCGTATTGGTTTCCCGACCGAAACCCGTTGCTCCCGCTGGTGGCTGTCATCCTGTTCGCGGTGCATCCACTGCATACCGAAGTGGTGGCTAACATCAAAGGAAGGGACGAACTGATCACCCTCCTCTTCCTGTCAATCTCGGTAATTTTTTCTTTCCGTTATGCCCGGCGTTCTACGATACCTGACTACCTCATTGGCGTTTTGTTTTTCACGCTTGCATTGTTTTCAAAAGAGAGCGCGTTGACGTTCCTGGTCATCATCCCGATCAGCCTCTGGTTTTTTGGTAAAACCACCCTTAAAAAGATCCTGGTCGTATTTGCCGGACTTGCGGCGGTTGCAATGTTATACCTGTTGATAAGATCACATTTTGCTGATAGTTCCGGCGGGTTCCGCTTCCTCGACGGTTACCATCAGTATTCCACTGTCAGGGCCGAAAGGCTGGCAACCAGCACCTCCGCACTATTGGATTATCTTAAACTCCTGGTTTTCCCCTACCCGTTGGTGTATGATTATTCGTATAACCATATCCAGGCCGTTTCCTGGGTCAACCCGAAGACGGTCATTTCACTGATTATTCATTTATCGCTCATGATTTTTGCCCTGGTGACTTTGCCAAGGAAACATTTCCTTTCCTTTTGCATCCTAACTTACTTTATCACACTTTCAGTTTATGCAAACATCATCACGCCCACCTCCGCAGTTTTTGCCGAACGGTTCCTTTTCATCCCCTCCATTGCCTTTTCCATCGCTTTTTCATGGATGCTTTTCAAACTCCTTAATATTCCGGATGACTCCAGGCTCCCCTTTCAGAAACTACCCAAAACCCGCCGTTTCATTTTTCTGATGACGCTGTGCGCCATTGTGCTTTGTTCGGGAATCCTCACGGTCATCCGCAACAGGGCATGGAAGGATGATTTCACCTTGTTTACCACCGATCTTGTACATCTGGAAGACAATGCACGTGCACATTATAATGTTGCAACGTGGTATTCCCGGAAGGCCCTGGCGGATCCTTCCAGGTCAGACTCAACCTGTTCAGCGGAGGCGATCCGGTATTTCTACCAGACTGTTGCCATCGACCCGGGCTTTACAGAGGCCTGGTCCATGGCCGGGGTCCTTCTGAACAACCGTCATCATTATCCCGAAGCCATTGTGGCATTCAAAAAGGCTGAAGAATCTGCAAATGCATCGACCCTGCCGCAAAATTCACTTGAAAGGGACCGCCGGTATGAAGGCAAGGCCTGGTTCAGCCTGGGCCTCCAGACATTCAACAAAAAAGATTTTGCTGTTTCGGCGAACTGTTTCAGAAATTCCGCAAATCTTGATCCTTCCAATCCCGATGCCATGTTGAATATTGGGGCATGCTATTATAACCTGAATCAATATGACAGTGCTGCTATTTACTATCAGAAGACACTTCAGATAAATCCACGGGCAACCTATGCATTGGACGGTCTTGGGTCAATTGCATTATCGCGAAAAAAGATAGTGGATGCGATCGGGTTTTTCAGGAAGGCTGTCGAAACTGATCCTGCAATCGCAGAAAGGTACCGGGAAATGGGTATTAACCTGAAATGACCGGTTAAAAGAAAATTCAACCCCGACTTCCGTATGATTCTGGTCATAAAAAACGACCGGAGGAGGTATTGCTGACCCGGAACAATTCAATCAGTGAGTTCCAACCGTTGCCGTTACAGCCAATCTTGAGGTGCTTTCAATGCCATTTACTGTTTTGCTGGCATAATAGACATGACCATTAACCAGCAGTGTGGTGGAGGGCAGGAGATTTCCGCCTGTCGGGGCATCGTACCATTTAATATTTGCCCCCTGTGGCAATAAACCAGCCAGCGTAGGAGCCGCGTTAACGGTGATCGTTGCGGATGCACATCCGTTGCTGTACAGGGCGTTGTTGTAGTTGCGGGCATAATAGGTAGTTGTGCTGGTTGGCGAAACGGTGATAGGGTTTGTGCTCCCGATAGAACCTGTTGTAGCACAACTCCCGGAATACCAGTACACGGTACCATCAACTCCGGAAGCGGTGAGGGAGGTACTTCCGCCATGGCAGATAGTGGTATACGTTGCGGTGACACCGGTAGGATCATTCGGCGTTGAAAGTGTTGTCCCCGAAATCGTATTGCTGTTCGAACCCGGGCCGGTGCTGTTTACCCCGCGTAATCTGTAATAGTATGTTGTTCCGGCCGACAAGCCTGCTACAGGATAGGTAACCACATTTCCCACATTCAAACCATTATACCCTGAAACAAAAGAAGAAAAGGTATTTGAAGCAGATACATCAATAACGTAGGAGGTCGCAGGATAGGGATCTCCCGATGGTGCTGTCCAGTTGGCCCGTAAGCCCGATGCTGAAACAAGGGTGGCTGCTGTTGCAACAGGCGCCAGGGGGACGTAGGTTATATTACAGTCGGTTGCTCCGGTGCCACTTGTTTGTGACAATGTAATATTTGTATTTTGATTTGAAAAATTGGTGATTAATAAGATATAATATTGACCGACGGAACTACTGGGCACAGATATCACTTCAGTAGCATTACCTGAGTAACTGCAACTGACCGGTGCGCCCAGGGCACTGCAGTTATTTTGCGAGGAGAAAGGGCCCCACAGAGCAAAATCAACATCCAATCCCAGGCTATTGGTTTCAGTTATAGTACTTTCACCGGCAGTTTTTATTTTCAAAAAGAACCATGCAGGGTTAGGTGTTGAGCCGAGACAGCCGTAATTGGGACCGGCCTCACCCTCCCCTGTACCCACACCGGCCGGATAGGTAGTACCCGACTCAGTGCAAAAAGGTGTTGCAGATGAGCAAACTCCATTACCGGTAAGAGGAGCGTCACCATTACGACCATTCTTTCCGGCAACTCCATTTGCGTAATCTTCAGCATTTTTTAAACCGGTTGCCATTTGTTGAAACCAGCCATTGTTTATCGCTTCCTGTTTCAGATCAGGGTTCGCATTAATAATTGCAGTTTTACTTTGAACGGCGCTTTTATAATACTGATAAAAGCGGAGGCGTTCAGCAGAGGATTGAGCATTTCCAGAAAGGGACATGCAAAGAATAGTCATTGTGATCCATAAAACTGAAATGGTTTTCATAGCATCGGTTTTAAATTGTTACCTAACTCATTAATTTCTTGTTGTTTCTTGTTTTCCCTTGGACAGGCATACTGAAAAAAAACACCGCATCTGACCATCTGCCGCCGATTGTTATGACCACAATATCTTCTTGACGATCAATAAGATGAAGAGGTCAGGTTACGCGGGCGAAGGCTGGTCATCGTGAGTGTTTTTTCCACCCTGCCAATTTAATCATCAAATTTAAACTTGTCTGTAGGGAAATATCTGCTTTTAATGTAGGAGAATGCCCTACATATAGAACACTTATAATGGTATCTCATGGAATTGATATGATGATGGGAATGCCGGGGTGCTGTATTCCATTCAACCGATGAAACAAATGGACACGCCGATGGATTTGACCATCACGGGCCGGAGTATCCTGACCATCCTTGTATGTTTATTGTTAATAGGTTAAGGTGGTCAATTAAAATCGGCGGCAAGTGGTCAGATGGTCCGGCTTGTCCAATTAAGCCCAGGGATCAATGGATTGATATAAAACTTAACCCATCCCTTCATAACGAAATGATCGATAGAAATCGGCCCGTGGTCGTGGTCAGGTTGTGCGGGTTTTATAAACAATGCCACGTATTAAAAAAACCGACCGCTATCCGGTAATCATGGAACGGGTTAACAGATGAATTGTTAAAAAGACCGCACAGCACGCACATAGGTTACCTCGTACTTACTGCCGCAGCCCTGGTAGCCACCGTCGAAGACCTGGAACAACGCATATTCCCCGTTATAGGTGCACTCAGAGGAACTCCAATCGAGATTGCCAAAGGCGCCAATTGCAACTTTATTAAGATAAAGTTTATTCAACTCATCTGTGCTCGGCAAATACCAGTCGGTATAGCTTCCGCCGGTGTAGGCTCGTGCCAGACCTGCTGCATAAGTGGTGCCAGCGCCATTCTGGGTGATGATGTTGTTGGTGTTTGCTAAGCCTGTCCTGATAGCAGTGACAGTCCCCCCTGGCACGCAACAAGATGGCGGAGGCGATCGGATTTTTCAGGAAGGCTGTTGAAACTGATCCGGCAATGGCAGGAAGGTACCGGGAAATGGGCATCAACCTGAAATGACCGGCCAGCTACATTGCAAAATGGAGATCTTTGTCAGCCTGAAAGGAAAAAGTTAATAAGTGCGTACCGCACGCACATATAAAGTATTGTCTTTAAAAACGTAGTCCTGGTAGCCACTGGTTATGTCCAGTAACCTTGCGTTGCTGGCATTGTGTTCGGAGGAACTCCAGTAGAACCTACCGGTAAAGCCGCCAATTGCTGATTTATTCAGGTAGAGTTTATACAGTTCATCTTGGCTTGGCAAATACCAGTCGCTATAAACCCCTGTGCCGGTATCAGGGTTGGTATAATCATCACAAACTTTTGCCGCCCCGCCAGTAAAACCGTTCTGAGCTATCATAAAGTTGGTATTTGCCTGCCCTGTACCTAAATCTGTTAAAGTATTGCTATTTAAGGTGTATTGTGTCGTGCCGCCGGTGATCCATGGGCAACTTGTACTTTGGTCTGCTGTGGCGGCAATTAATCCGTGTATGCCGGTGCCGTCAATATAGGCTATTTTGCCCCCCTGGCAGGCATCACCAATGGCAGGAGGGTTTGAAACCGTTGTCGCAGTTGATGAAGTGGGGATAGCTGCTGTACATCCGTTATCCGTGTAATTAACGGTAACGGTTTTGATACCTGTGGTTACATACTTTAAAGTGACTGTGTAATCCGTACTTGATCCGCCAGATGTAATAGTATAGTCGGTAGTAACTGTTCCGGGAAAATTCCAGATATAGTTTGATTTTCCGCTCTGGGTAGTATAGATCACATCGGTATTTCTATTTGCCGTCGCTCCCGGTTGGGCGGTAAATGAGGGGGTTGGGTTAACTGTGGCTGTTATGGCAAGCCTTGCTGCGCTTTCGCATCCGTTTACAGTCTGGGTTGCATAATAAGTGGCGCCATTTACCAGCTCTGTTGTTCCCGGCAGGAAATTTCCGCCCGATGCGGCATCGTACCATTTGACAGCGGTACCGCTGGCAACAAGTTCGCTGACAAAGTGTGCAAAAACAACCATCACATTGTCCGAAATATGCAAAACAGGGTCACCTGTCATTCCGCCATATTCAACGACGTAGCCTGCAATTGAACCCGTTGCTACATTTGGATAATCATTCCAGTGATCACCACTCCAAAAATTCAGATAATGCTCCACTGAGTTCCAGTTGTCAGGCTGATACGCAGCCCAGTTGTTGTACATGCCTCCGACAGCATGTCCGCCAAGATATGTTCCCTGCCAGAACTGAATGCCGGTTTCAGGACCGCCAACCCATTTCCAAACTCCTTCGCTGGCGGCATCACTGCCACCCAGCCACCCAGCCGCATTAATCTTTGAGTATACAAAGGTATTTTCTTCGCTTGAGGTAATCGTTGCCAGATATCCTTGCAATCCGAAATAAGTTCTGCTGTTGGCTGCTGCATTGGCATCAGACCAGGAAATGTTTGTGCTTGAAACAAATTCATAATAGTGTCCGTTACCGGTAAATGGTAACGCTGTATTCAGACTGAAGGTAATAACCCGTGTGGCAGCGGCAGGGGTTGCAGAAGTATTGGTGTAAGTTACCTTGCGCAAGGTTATCTGGTAATCCGCTGCCGATGCCGATCCGCTTAGTGTCAAAATGCCGGTTGTGGCATTGTATGAAGAGGTGATTCCTCCGCTTGCGGCGCCATTTAAGCCTAAAACATCCTGGCCGGTAACAAAATTGCTGCTGATTGAAACCGTTGCACCAACCAACGCGGTAGAGCCGGAGGTAATTGTAGCATTTCCGGCTATGTTAACCGGAGTATTTTGTGAAACTACGGAGCCACCACTTGTGACATAAAGCGTTTGCGCCTTTAAATTGACTGTTCCCAGCAACAGGATGAAAATAAGTAGATACCGTTTCATGTTTTTTCTTTTAAGAGCTTATTTGTTAATAGCATCCGCTACCTGGAAAAAACGCAGCATCTGACCATCTGCCGACGATTTTTGTTGACCGCAATATCTTCTTAACGATCAATAACATGAGGTCGTCAGGTTACGCGGGCGATGGCTGGTCATCGTGAGTGTTTTTTCCACCCTGCCAATTTAATCATCAAATTTAAACTTGTCTGTAGGGAAATATCTGATTTTATTGTAGGAGAATGCCCTACATATAGAACACTTATAATGGTATCTCATGGAATTGATATGATGATGGGAATGCCGGGGTGCTGTATTCCATTCAACCGATGAAACAAATCCCAGGATATGTTTGATAACTGCACATCTAACCCGTTCAGGGGTCCTGATTTTTCCACACATCACACTTTAAATGAACATCCTCCCCGCAGAGCAGCGAGGGGAATGAACCCAACCACCTCACGCTGGTCCCCTTCTCCTGAAGGAGAATGGCTGCACGCGTTGAGGTAATAAAATTCAAGGGTCAGATGGAGCTGCAGTGGGTGAATCTGTTTTGGAATACCAGGGATGTCGTTATGCGATGTTCAGCTTTTCGGAATATGTAGGGAAGGTAAAAAAACGGGAAATTTCCTCAAAACCTGGCCAAAACCTGGCGGAAAACAAAAAACCACCTACAGTTTAATGTGTAAGTGGTTGATTTTGAAGTGGGCCCACCAGGACTTGAACCTGGGACCAATAGATTATGAGTCTACTGCTCTAACCATCTGAGCTATGGGCCCGGTCGACTTTCGAATGATTGATCTTCGATTTTCGATTTTGGGACTGCAAAAGTAGATTATTTTTACGATGTTTGCAAAACCAACCCCGGTAAAATTCTTTTCCCGATGGAACTCAACCTGGCAAGGATTTCAATTCGTCTTGCGTCACCTGTCATGCGTTACTCAATCAAAAACATCATCTTCGACTTTGGTGGTGTGATCTGCAACATCGATGTGAAAATAACCGAAAAAAGGTTCGCAGGGCTGGGGTTTAAAAGTGATGATGGGAAGTCACTCGCTGCAGCAACAAAACTTTTCGAAGACATTGAAACCGGGGCGCTTGGTTCGCAACACTTCAGGGATGAATTAAAAAAACATTTCATCCTTCCTGTTTCGGATGCTCAGATCGATGAAGCATGGAATGCCCTGTTGCTTGATATTCCTGAGCCGCGGATCAGACTGCTGGAGGAATTAAGGGACCACTACCGTATTTTACTGCTCAGCAATACCAACGAGATCCATTACCTGTGCTATGTTGAAAAGTTCAGGAAACAGTATGGTTACGCCCGTTTTGATGAATTGTTTGAGAAGGCTTATTTTTCTTACCGCCTCGGGTTGAAAAAACCCTCCCCGGAAATATTCAGATATGTATTGAACGACAGCATGCTTGATCCGTCGGAAACCCTCTTCATCGACGACACCCTCATGCATGTGGAAGGGGCAAGGAACGCGGGCCTTCATGCATATCATCTCGCAACCGACCAGGGAGAACAAATTATGGATTTGTTTCAAAAAAACACTTGACAAAGTTCTAAAAAAGCCTTACCTTTGCCGCCCTCTTTAACCGGCAGAATTCCATGAAATTATCTCAGTTTCGCTTCCACCTCCCCTCTGATCTGATCGCTCATCATCCTTCGAAACAACGGGACGAGGTTCCCATGTTGGTGCTTGATCGCAAGACTCAAACAATTGAACATGTGCAGTTCAAAGACATCCTGAACTATTTTGGCGAAGGTGATGTCTTTATCATCAACAACACCAAAGTATTTCCTGCACGCCTTTACGGCGAAAAAGAAAAGACCGGAGCGAAAATCGAAGTGTTTCTGCTGCGTGAACTGAACCGCGAATCGCGGTTGTGGGACGTGCTGGTTGATCCTGCCCGTAAAATAAGGATCGGGAATAAACTGTATTTCGGAGATGATGATTCCCTGGTTGCAGAAGTGATCGACAATACCACATCGCGCGGCCGCACCATCCGGTTCCTGTTCGACGGGCCTTATGATGAGTTTAAAAAGACCATCCAACGGCTTGGTGAAACACCATTGCCTAAAATTCATAACCGCCAGGCAACCTCTGAAGATGAAGAACGGTACCAGACCATCTTTGCAAAACATGAAGGCGCTGTGGCTGCCCCTACTGCGGGGATGCATTTCAGCCGCGAGATCATAAAACGCCTTGAATTGCAAGGTGTTTCATTTGCCGAAATCACCCTGCACCTTGGGCTCGGGAACTTCCGCACCATTGATGTTGAAGATTTGACCAAGCACAAAATGGATTCGGAGGAGATGATCATCGAACCTGAAGCAGCTGAAATCGTGAACCGTTCCATGGCCAGAAAAGGACGGGTTGTGGCAGTCGGAACCACCACCATGAAAGCCATTGAATCATCGGTGACCATTGCCGGAAACCTCAAACCATACCGCGGCTGGACCAATAAATTCATCTTCCCTCCCTATGAATTCAGCATTGCCAATGCAATGATTACCAACCTGCATATGCCGCAATCGCCCATGATGATGATGGTAGCCGCATTCGCCGGGTATGACCTCCTCATGAAAGCATACGAAGTTGCCGTTGACAAGAAGTATAAATTCTTTACGTACGGCAACCCCATGCTGATTCTGTGAGCAAATGAAACATTGAAAAAAATTGCAATTATCGTTGCAGGTGGTTTAGGAACCCGCATGAATGC
>CAIVAT010000009.1 GCA_903903985.1 uncultured Bacteroidales bacterium
GTAAGGCAGATGCTCTGAACCGGCTGAGCTATGCTCCCTCAATTGAGGGTGCAAAGGTAGAAACATTTTTTAAACTACCAAGCTTTCTTTCACTGATTCTGACTTTTTTAAATGGCCAATGATTAATCGCAAATGATCAATGGCCCGTGATGGTATTGGTTTATTTGTCATTCGTAAATCCAAAATCGTTCAATCGTAAATTGTTCTCACTTTGGATACAACCCAAAAAACATTTTAATGCTGCGATGAAACTTATGGATCCCCGTCACCGGATCGATGTGCATCAGGATACACTCTTTGGCAATCAGGTTCAACGACGGTTGTGTTTTCGCCAGTTCAACGGCCTCCACGGTGTCGGACATCTGCTGAATCCAGATGTTGTCGATCCCCTTGGAGATGGCTTCAGCGACCACTTCCCTGGTTTGGCTTTTGGGGGTAATGATCACAAGGCTGTGAATACTCAACGGCAAAGCGCTTACATTGCGGAAACACGGAACTCCGGCAATATTGTCGGTGCCCGGATTGACGGGATAAACCTCAAATCCCTTCTCTTTGAGCATTTTGAAAACCACGTGCCCGAATTTCTTCGGATCGCGGGAAACACCAGCAATCGCAACTTTACGTGTCGAAAGAAATGAGTCAATCGATGCTTTTGATGCTTTCATAAGTTATTTTTAAAAATAAAATAAACAGCTAAAATTAAAAAGAAAAATCCGATAATGTGGTTTAACCGTAAGGTCTCTGTTTTGAAAAACATGATGGTGAAAATTGAGAAAACAAGCAGGGTGATCACTTCCTGGATCACTTTCAGTTCGACCAATGAGTACGGCCCGCCAAATTCGCGGTAACCGATGCGGTTGGCAGGGACCTGGAAAAAATATTCAAACAGTGCGATTCCCCAGCTTATCAGCACGATACTCACGAGCCCAAGGTTTTGAAACCAGTTCATCTCCCTGAACTTCAGGTGACCATACCAGGCCAGGGTCATAAATACATTAGAAAGAATGAGAAGCAATATGGTATATATTCCGCGGGCCATGGGAAATGGTGTTGAAGGTCAGTTTGTGTTTGGTGAGATTAGATGTTCCTGGAACATTGGCTATTTTGTTGTGATGGACTCCCTTAACCGGTTGCCGAGGTCAACGGAAATATAATTATCCAATCCCTGGCAAACATTGGCCGAAAATTGAATGCCGCAACCGATGAGGTGATCCCACACAGACCCCGTCAGGGTGGTTAACCCCGTCAGGGTGTAAGTTTGCAACATGCCATAGATCACACCGGCATTGAAAGCATCGCCGGCTCCGATCGTACTGAGTACAGAAATAGGAGGAACCAGATATGATTTGGAATATCCATCATGGATCACCTCAATTTCCGAACTGCTTCTGGTATAAACCAATGACGAGCAGCCTGCACCGCTCACAAAATGATAAGCCTGCCGGGCGTCCGCTGCATTGAAAATGGTCCTGAAATCTTCATCCGAACCCCGCACCAGGTTGGCCATTCCGATATTCTCCAGGATCCATGGCCTGAGCGTTTCCAATTCTTCAAGATGTGCGCTTCTGAAGTTGGGATCATACAGAATAAATGCTCCGTTCGATTTCCCTGATCGTACAAACCCCATTACCTTATTGCGTATGGTTTTGGTTAATGCATAAAAGGATCCGAACAGGATAATGTCACCGGCCTGCGGAACCGGCAAAGGTGCCAGAAAACGATCTTCGGGAAAGATTTTATAGAAAGAATAGTCTGCATTTTGCCGGTGATCAAGGAAAGCGAGCGCAATGGCCGTCTTGCCATTGGGATACCGGCTGATGTAATCCGTTGATATCCCGTTGCGGATTAAAAAATCGTGAACGATATTCCCGGCATGGTCATTCGCATAATCGCTGATGAAATAAACAGGTATCCCGGCTCTTCCAAGCGATACAGAGGAATTCAGCATGGAGCCCCCCGGTGTTGCACCAATCGGCTTGTCATTCCGAAAAATGATGTCAAGAACCGTCTCCCCGATGCAATAAACCTTTTTGCTTCCTGATGTCATCATCCCTTTTCCGGTAAAAACTTTTGTTACGCGTCACGCCTAATATTCAATCTCCAGATCCAGTTCTTCCCTTAGGGTGCGCAGTGCAGGATTTTTATCAGCCATCAGTTCAAATTTCTCTTTGTCGGTGTAGGGTTTCAGATTTTTTTGTGTTTCTGCAACACTTGTCTGCAGTTGAATCCTGAAGTTGTTTAAATGAGTACGCAGGAATTCCATCATCTCTGTTTTCCGCAGTGCGAGTTCATCTTCCAGCACTTTATTGTCGAGCGTGAATCCGATAATCCAGTCTTCCATCAGTGCGGGACGCGAAGATTTCAACGTGGAATAGAGGTGGGGAGATTCGTTTTTCAATTTGTCAGCGTACTCGTCCCAGTAAAGAACAAGCTCAGCTTGTGTAAATGGGGTCGCCATCTCATACCGGGCCTGCTCCTCATCAGTGGTCAGCGAATTATTCCCTGAAACTGATCCTGTTTTTTTTATGGAGGTGGCACTGGTAAAGTCCTGGATATCCCTCATCTTCACCGTTTCGCCTGGTTTATGAACAGGTTTATCATGTGGCGTTCCATGTGGTTCGTTTGGTTTGAATCCAGTTGCAGGATGCTGGGTGCCGGTTTTCGGATGCTTTAAAGTTGCATCGTTGCCGCTTAACGGAACCTGACCGGCAGGTGTTGCCGGAATCGGCTGGGATGGAGTCTGACCGGTTGATGCGGGAGGCGGTGTAGCAACAACTTCCTGCCGGATCATGGGCGCGCACATTTGCAGCAGGGAAAGTTCAAGATGCAACCGCTTGTTGTTACTGGTTTTGTAGTTCAGGTCGCAACGGTTATTGATGTCAAGGAACTTTAAAAGGAGGTTGACGGGGCAGCGGCCTGATTGCTCGACATAATGGCTGCGGATGGAAGGTGCGGTTTCCAGCAACGAGGCAGTGGAGGCATCTTTGCATACCAGCAGGTTCCGGAGGTGCTCCCCAAATCCAATCAGAAAATGCTGCCCTTCGAAGCCTTTATCAATGATATCGTTGATGGTGAGCAGGGTTCCCGGAATATTTCCCGATAAAATCTCATCTGTTATTTTAAAAAAATACTCATAATCAAGGACATTCAGGTTTTCAAGGACCGTGTCGTATGTCAGTTTATCACCGGCAAAGCTGACAAGCTGATCAAAAATTGAGAGGGCATCGCGCATGGCTCCATCCGCTTTCTGCGCAATGATGTGCAGTGCATTGTCATCTGCAGTGATATTTTCTTTGCCGGCAACATGTAAAAGGTGCCCGGCAATGTCCTCAACAGTGATCCGTTTGAAATCAAAAATCTGACACCTTGAAAGGATGGTGGGAAGGATTTTATGCTTTTCGGTGGTTGCAAGGATAAACTTTGCATACGGTGGTGGTTCTTCCAGGGTTTTCAGGAAGGCATTGAAGGCAGATGCCGAAAGCATGTGCACCTCATCGATGATGTATACTTTGTACTTGCCCATCTGCGGGGGGATGCGTACCTGGTCCACCAGGGTACGGATGTCATCTACCGAATTGTTTGATGCCCCGTCAAGTTCATAAATATTGAAAGACGCACTCTCATTGAAAGAGATGCATGAGGGGCAATTATCGCAGGCTTCCATGTTGGAAGACAGATGGCTGCAGTTGATGGTTTTTGCAAGAATGCGGGCACAGGTGGTTTTCCCTACACCCCTTGGACCACAAAACAGGAATGCCTGCGCCAGCTGATTGTTCTTGATCGCATTTTTTAATGTATTTGTAATTGACTTCTGTCCAACCACGGTGTCAAAAGTCTGTGGACGGTATTTTCTTGCCGATACAATAAAATTCTCCATATACGTGTCCGTTTCAATTCTAAAATATCATTCAAAAGTACGAAAGTTTTTGTTTTTTTACGTAATTTGGCTGCTACATAGCGTTCCGGACCCATGCTGCTCATCCTTACCACATTTATATCAAACCGCCTCAGGTACATAGCAGACCTGGTGCTGAAGCAGATATTGGGCATCGACTTCCGTTTTACCATTTCAGTTGATGAATTCACCGGTTATGAAGGACCGAAAATCATCTATGCCAGGCAACCTTTAACTGACGAACTTTTCATTGAATCATGTGAATTATTGTTTGAAACTTCTCTTATCCTGCGCGAGGTTCAATCAACCATCGCAAACGGGCTGCCGGTTCTTTTCGAATCGGGGCACCCGTTATCCGCATTGCCGTTTGATCCGCTGGCAGCGGCCTTTTACCTGGTTAGCCGGTATGAGGAGTACTATCCGCATAAAAAGGACAGTGTTGGCCGCTACCCGGCTGAAGAAAGTATTGCATGGAGAGGGAAGTTCCTGGATATCCCCATTGTCCATTTCTGGGCTGAGGCGATCGGGACCATGCTTCATGAACATTTTCCTGGTTTGAAATTCCGGCCTCCTGCATACAGATTTATCCCAACCATTGATGTAGATCATGCCTGGTGTTACCTGGAACGACCGTTTTTACGCACCCTGGGCGGGTTCGGCAGGTCGTTTGCTCATGGACACTTTCAGGAAATTGCGGAACGGATTAAAGTTCTCTCTGGAACCATGCCCGATCCTTATGATAATTATCAGTATATCAATAGTATACATGGAAAGTATGGAAATTTCCCTCTTTTCTTCATTCTGTTTGCCGACTACGGCAGGAATGACAACAACGTGACTGTCACCTCCAAAAATTTCCATTTGCTGATCCGGGAGCTGGACCGGCAAGGCAATGTTGGGATCCACCCATCTCTTTCATCCAACAAACATTTATTAAAACTCGGGGAGGAATACCGGGGATTAAGCAAAGTGCTCGACCGGAATGTGACCGCAAGCCGGCAGCATTTTCTGAAACTGGCCATGCCGGAAACCTATCGTAACCTTATTCAACTTGGTATTACCGATGATTATTCTATGGGATATGCTTCTCACACCGGATTCAGGGCGGGCATTGCGATCCCATTTCAGTTTTATGACCTGTTGAAGGATGAGGTTGCCCAATTGACGATCCATCCGGTATCAGTGATGGATGTAACGCTCAGGGATTATCTTCGTCTAAGCAGGGTTGAAGCCCTTGAAAAGATAAAAGACATGATCCGGGTGTTCAAGGCGGTAAATGGTGAATACGTGAGCCTGTGGCACAATGAAAGCCTGGGCGATACCGGTCGCTGGAATGGCTGGCGATCGGTATATGAGGAAATGGTTAAACTGGCATCCACCTGATTTCCAAACATGATAAATTACGTCAGGCATATAGAAATAGATAAAAATCGTTGGGACGACTGTATCAGGGGGGCGATTAACCGGAGGGTCTATGCGTTTTCATGGTATCTTGATGTGGTTTGCCCCGGCTGGGATGCCCTGGTTGAAGATGATTATATCAGTGTTTTTCCTTTGACCCATCACCACAAATGGGGCATCAGATATTTGTACCAACCCTATTTTGCGCAGCAACTTGGCGTTTTTTCAGGAACTGAATTGCCCGAAAGCACAGTGACAGCGTTTATCCTCGCCATCCCGGAGAAGTTCAGGTACCTTGATATTCATCTGAATTCAATGAACAGCTATCCTGGCGGGACGGAAATTGCAACATTCCGCCTGAACCATGAATTGAATCTGGCTGCAGACCATGAAAAACTGACCGAAAAGTTTGCAGAGAATACCAGGAGAAACATTAGAAAAGCGCAGGGCTTTCAAATCACCCTGACGCAAAAAACAGACGTAGGTGAACTCGTCGGTCTGTTCCGTGATAATTTCGGAAGGATCGAGCGAAAACTAAAGGATTGCCACTATGAAACACTTCGACGATTGCTGGTGCATTGCCTTGCCAATCATCTCGGCTATATCACAGGTGCAAAAACAAAAGATGGCAACCTTTCTGCCGCGGCATTTTTTCTTTTTGACCATGCGCACGTTTACTTGCTCTTTGCCGCTTCCAGTGCCGCCGCGCGCGACAATGGGGCAATGTTTTTATTGATCGACCGGTTTATCAATGACAACGCGGGAAGGCAGTTGGTCCTTGACTTTGAGGGAGGAAACGATCCAAACCTTGGACGTTTCTATAAAAGTTTCGGAGCAGTTGAAATTCCCTATCAAACGTTGCACCTTAACCGGCTTCCCGCCATGGTAGAGCGAGGGCTTTATTTTATTCGTAAGCTAAGGAAATAGCGAAAAATAGCTATTTTTGTGAAAGTTATCATATAAAAATTCAAAGCCATGATCAAGGTGTTATCTGCCTCTAATTCGATTCTGAATCAATACATTTCTGAACTGCGCGACGCTGAAGTCCAGAAAGACAGTTTACGGTTCCGTCATAATCTGGAACGACTGGGGGGAATTTTTGCTTATGAAATCAGCAAGGGACTGGCCTATGAATCAAAAGAAGTGGTAACACCCCTTGGCATTGCAAATGTCCCGGTATTGATTGAATACCCGGTGCTTGCAACAATTCTTCGCGCCGGACTTCCCATGCATCAGGGATTTTTAAACTTCTTTGACAAATCGGAAAATGCATTTATCTCCGCATTTCGCCGTCATCACAAAGACGGATCATTCTCGATCAACATCGAATATGCATCTGTTACCGAAATTGAGAATAAGGTTGTGATTTTATGCGATACGATGCTTGCTTCCGGATCATCAATGGTCTTGGCATACAAAGAACTTGTTGCCCACGGTAAACCCCGCCACACGCATATTGTAGCAGCAGTCGCCAATGTGGAAGGCCTTGAATATGTAAAAAGGAATATTGCCAAGAGCGAAATAACCATATGGGTTGGTGCTGTTGATGATGAAATGACTGCACAATCGTACATCGTTCCCGGATTAGGGGATGCAGGTGATCTTGCCTATGGAAAAAAACACAATGTATTTATATGAAAAACACACTGGTTCTTGAAAATATCAATATTTCGCTGGTTTCCATCAGGAGCCATTTGTTGCGTACGATCCTCACCATCATGATCATCTCTTTTGGGATCATGGCGCTTGTCGGTATTCTTACAGCAACCGATTCAATTAAATATTACCTCACCCAGAATTTTTCCATGATGGGGTCAAACACCCTCACCATCCGGAACCGGTCGATGAATATTCACATGGGAGGGAACGACCAAAAGGAAAAACGTTATGAACCCATTACTTACATCCAGGCCCAGGAATTCAAGGATCGATTTGATTTCCCGGCATATACTTCTGTTTTCACCAGGGCCACCGGAATCGCCACATTGAAATATGAAACCCATAAAACCAATCCGAATGTACGGGTGATCGGAGCGGATGAAAATTACCTGGTTACTTCGGGGGATGAAGTGGAAAAGGGGCGTAACTTTACGGCAAATGAGATCTATTATGGGTTTAGTTCTGTTATCCTGGGGTCCGGGCTGATCAAGGATCTTTTCAAAAACAAAGAAGACCCTTTGGGCAAAATAATTTCCATTGGTCCCGGGAAATTTAAAATCATCGGCGTGTTGAAATCCAAAGGCTCAAGCATGGGCTTCAGCGGAGACCAAACCTGTTTTATCCCGGTAACCAATGTGCGTACAAATTTTCCCCGGGCCGACATGTCATTCAATATCAATGTAATGGCCAAAAGGCCAGAACTGGTTGATGCAGCCACCGGAGAAGCAACGGCAATTTTAAGAAACATCAGAAAGGTCCCGGTAGGAGTGGAGGATACTTTTGAGATTACGAAAAGTGACAACATTGCAAAAATGCTGATTGAAAATATTAAGTATGTGACCATGGCCGCCACCATTATCGGGTTTATTACATTGCTTGGTGCAGCCATCGGGTTGATGAACATCATGCTGGTTTCGGTTACCGAACGGACCCGTGAAATAGGCATACGCAAAGCAATCGGTGCAACCAAACGGGTGATACGAAACCAGTTTCTTGTCGAATCTATCGTTATTGGTCAGTTGGGCGGATTGCTTGGAATCGTGCTCGGAATCCTGGTGGGAAATGTAATCTCCCTTTTAATCGGCAGTGCATTTATCGTGCCCTGGTTATGGATTGGCACAGGTGTTGTCCTTTGTTTTGGTGTTGCACTGATAAGCGGTATCATCCCTGCCCGTAAAGCAGCAAACCTTGATCCGATCGAATCACTCCGTTACGAATAGATGCAGTAATGGACTTGACCACGGTCATCACCATGCTGCGTAAGGAGTTCCCTTATGAGCCAACAGATGGCCAGGATAAGCTATTGGGAGAACTTGCTGTTTTTCTCACTATTTCCTGGAGACAACAAAATGCATTATTCCTGCTTCGGGGATATGCAGGTACCGGTAAGACGACGGTTGTGCAGGCATTGGTCGACTTTCTTCCCCAACTTGGGAAAAAAACAGTCTTGCTGGCCCCAACCGGCCGGGCAGCCAAAGTACTTACCAGTTATACAAAGCGGCAAGCCAATACCATCCACAGGAAAATATATTTTGCACGGACCGGAAAAGATGGACTTATCGACCTGAAACTCCAGGTTAATTATCATAAACACACACTGTTCATTGTCGATGAAGCCTCCATGATCCAGCATATCATGTCGGCCGAGGGAGCACTGTTTTCGTCGCGTAACCTTCTCGATGACCTGTTTCGGTTTGTTTACAGTGGTGAAAACTGCCGGATGCTCTTTATCGGTGACACAGCGCAGTTGCCTCCTGTTGGTCTGGACCACAGTCCCGCACTCGATCATGAATTTTTACAGCGCGCATACCAGCTCAGCATCGACACATTTGAACTGACAGAAGTCGTGCGACAGGCAAAGGAATCAGGCATTCTGATCAATGCCACCCGGGTAAGGCAGCAGATTCAGCTCGGGAAACTTGATTTTCCGATGTTCACCCTCGAAGGGTATCGGGATATTACCCGGCTGAACGGGCAGGATCTTGAAGAAGAACTTAACAATGCTTATTCCGGAACTCAAAAGGAGAACAACGTTGTCATTTGCCGGTCTAACAAACGGGCAAACATATACAACCGGGAAATCCGGCGCAGAATACTCTTTTTGGAGGAAGAGATATCGACTGGCGATTACCTGATGGTGGTGAAAAACAACTATTTCTGGTTGCCGGCTGAATCATCTGCCGGATTTATCGCCAACGGCGACATCATCGAGTTGTCGCGGATCCGCAACATTGAAGAGATGTACGGCTTCCGGTTTGCAGATGTTACCATACGGTTTCTCGATTACCCTGAAGAACAGTCGCTTGATGTGAAAATCATCCTTGATACCCTGATGTCGGAATCAGCTGCCTTGACCCAGCCGGATAATAACAGGCTGTTCCAGTCTGTACTGGAAGATTACCAGGAGGTTCCCTCACGTCGCGAACGAATGGAGAAAGTGAAGTCCAACCCCTATTTTAATGCACTGCAGGTCAAATTTGCCTATGCACTAACCTGCCATAAAACGCAGGGCGGACAATGGGATACTGTTTTTATCGACCAGGGATATATCAGTGAAAAAATGCTCAACCTTGAATTCGGACGCTGGCTGTATACTGCAGTCACACGGGCAACAAAAAAGGTGTTTCTGATCAACTTTGAAGACCGGTTCTTTGCCTGACACGTGTCACGTCGGCTACCATCCAAGCAGGGTCAATCCAACAGTGAACGGATATAATTCCGGTCCCTGGTCTTTCTGGAACATTTTAGTCAGTGAATAAGTACCGAACAGGTTCAGGTGCGACCAGCCAATCCGAAAAGCGGCATCCAGTTTAAATGGGCTTAAATGATAGGGGCCACGATCCTTAACGGTATGGTGCTCAACGTCAAACGACGCAATTTTATTTCCGCTGTCATCAACCAGGAAGTAGGATTCATCCTTGTTGTCGTAAACCTGTTTGGTATAAGACCCGATCCGGACTCCGGCAATTACGCCAAGTGTAATATGAAAACTGTTTAACCGGCGATATGCATTGGTCTGATATTCAAAAAAGAGCGGCAAGTTCAGGTATGAAACAACCATTTTATTCACCTTCAGGGTCACCGGGTTTCCCATGGAATCCTGAACCTTGTAGGCAACCAGGGTACTTGAATCCTTAATCATAACATAATTATCGTTAAAATAGTAATTGCTGATCTGGAATCCGAGACCCGTGGTGAATCCGATCTTATTATTGTAAAGGTTTACATTGAGTTCAAAAGGATTGAGATTGACGGTCATTGAACGTGCCGTATTCATGTTCATATAAGGGTACTGGGGATTGAATTTCATGTCGAAATCCGGGGTGACATAGCCACTTATACCAAGTTCTACACCTGCCCAATGACCATTATATTTCTTTTTATTCTTACAAAACGGGAATTCACTCATGTTGAAATTCTCCATCGCACAGGAGAAGTCATGCATTTGAGTGCTGTCGCCCATTTGCCATCCATGTTTATGAAATGGACATTTTTTTTCATCCTGTGCATTGGCATTGGTGGATAACAATGCGAACAGGCAACATAAAAGTGTTAGTTTCAATATGGTTTTCATATTTATATCAGGTTAAGTTGGAAAATATGTGCTATAGGACGAAGCCAAACAGGAATTGTTACAGCCTGTGAAAATAAATCAGGAATCAAGTTTAAGAACGGCAAGGAAGGCTTTCTGAGGAACTTCCACATTGCCGATCTGGCGCATGCGTTTTTTTCCTTTTTTCTGTTTTTCAAGCAGTTTCCGTTTACGGGTGATGTCGCCGCCGTAACATTTAGCGGTTACATCTTTCCTGAGTGCTTTTACGGTTTCCCGGGCAATCACCTTGGCTCCAATCGCAGCCTGGATGGCAACATCATACTGCTGGCGGGGGATGAACTCCTTGAGTTTTTCGCAAAAACGACGGCCAAAATCATAGGCATTATTCCTGGTGATCAGGGCTGACAATGCATCCACAATCTCCCCGTTGAGCAGGATGTCCAACTTAACAAGGTCGGCGGTTTGCCAGCCGGATGGATGATAATCGAAGGATGCATACCCTTTCGATATGCTTTTAAGCCGGTCGTAGAAATCAAACACAATTTCACCCAGGGGCAGTTCAACAGTCAGTTCAATGCGGTCGGTTGTAAGGTAAACCTGGTTTTTTAAGTTACCACGTTTGCCAACGCATAGCGTCATGATCGGGCCGATGTATTCCGATTTTGTAATGATATTTGCTATAATGGTCGGTTCTTCAATTTTATTGATGTAGTTTGGCTCAGGCAATCCGGATGGATTGTAAACATCCAGCATTTCTCCCTTGGTCGTATATACTTTGTATGAAACGTTTGGCACTGTGGTAATTACATCCATGTCGAATTCGCGGTCGAGGCGCTCCTGGACGATTTCCATATGAAGCAAACCCAGAAATCCGCAGCGGAAGCCAAAGCCAAGGGCGGCGGATGCCTCTGGCTCAAAAGAGAGTGCAGCATCGTTGAGTCTCAGTTTTTCCAGCGAATCGCGCAAGACTTCATAATCATCGGCATCGGTTGGGTAAATTCCGGCAAAAACCATCGGTTTTACGCCGAGAAATCCTTCTATGATCTCGGTACATGGTTTTACCACATGGGTAATGGTATCACCGACCTGAACCTCTTTGCTGTTTTTAATCCCGGAAATAATATACCCGACATCTCCTGCATAAACGGCGTCACGTACTTCTTGTTTCATGCGCAGAATGCCTACTTCATCGGCATGGTAATCCATTCCCGTTGCAACGAATTTCACATGGTCCCCTTTCCTGATGGTTCCGTTGAAGATCCTGAAATAGGCAACAACTCCCCTGAAGGGATTGAATAATGAATCAAAAATCAGCGCTTGTAGGGGAGCATCCGGATCCCCGGCAGGACAAGGGATCCTGGTCACAATGGCATCGAGGACCTGGTCGATCCCCGTTCCGGTTTTGGCGCTCACGGCGAGTATCTCATCATGGTCGCATCCAAGTAAATCCACGATCTGGTCTTTGACTTCCTCGATCATGGCTGCATCCATGTCTATTTTATTCAAAACCGGGATGATCGTCAGGTTATGATCAATGGCCAGGTATAGGTTTGAGATGGTTTGGGCCTGTATTCCCTGGGTGGCATCAACGACCAGCAAGGCACCTTCACATGCGGCAATTGCACGGGATACTTCATATGAAAAATCAACATGCCCGGGCGTGTCGATCAGGTTCAGGACATAATCCACACCATTATGCGGAAAATTCATCTGGATGGCATGGCTCTTGATCGTAATACCACGCTCTCGCTCTAAATCCATATCGTCAAGTACCTGTTCCCTGGAGTCTCTTTCTGAAACAGTATCGGTCCATTGCAACAACCGATCTGCCAGGGTCGATTTACCGTGATCAATATGTGCAATAATGCAAAAGTTACGGAGGTTTTTCACGGGTGCAAAGATATAAATTTCACCTGAGGATTGTCACTGAACCACGAAGATTTCGTTCTGCAGGCCCATCCAGGGTGATTTCAAACACATCGCAGATGTAGAAATAGGTTCCGTCGCTGCATGGCTGATTGGTGGTTTTATCTTTCCCTTCCCATTGAATACCAGGATTCTGTGTTTCAAAAACCAGTTTTCCCCATCGGTCGTAAATCTTCATGTTTACTTTACTCACTGATGTGTAACCGGGAAAGGGGATGAAATTATCATTTATTCCATCTCCGTTTGGTGTGAAAATATTGGGCAGGGTATATTGAGGACAAAATGTATAATCAATGCAGATGATGTTGCTTGTATCACTGATATTTCCAACCGAATCAATGGCGGTAACACTGTAGCAACCTGCAATGGTTCCGGGTGGTTTATGCCTGTAACTCGTGTCGTTTGCGTTCAGTATGGAATCAATCAGGATTGGTATTCCCTTTACCTGGGTATAATAAATATAATATTTGGCGATGTCTCCCGGGCAACTGTCTGCAGGCTTTACCCATGATAAAATATTCAAAGATTCATCACAAAGTGTGTTGACAGTCAACACAGGAGGGCATGGCGGAACGTTATCAACGGGAATTGCGCAGGTCTCCTGCGAGAAATTAATGATTGGATCCACAAACCCGGCAGCTGAGTAGTTGCCGGTACTTTTAATTTTATAGCAATAGCCGAGTCCATTTGTCAATCCATGGTCATCATACGCAGGGAGTATGCTTGTGCCAATGGAATCGTACGTGGTTCCGCCAGGTTCTTTGCGGTATATTGCATAACGGTAATTGATCCAGGGAACCTCAATATTCCATTGAAGTTTCACCATTTTGTCAGTGGGAACAGCTTCAAGGAACATGCTCGATGCAACCTGTGAAGATCCGACCAGGAAGCGGTTTCCCGGGGTAACATTATAAAGGTCGATGCGGTAGTAATAATGAAATTGTTTGGTGTTCAACTGTTTGTCTGTCAGTATCGTATCATTCAGATTGGTGAGTGAATCAACCAGGACGAACTGGTTGGGGGAATCTGACCTGGAGCGCGCAACAAGGTATTTGTATGGACCGGGTATCTGAACAGTGTCAAGTTCAGTTGGCTTCGACCATGCAACATAAATTGATCCGGTGGTTTCATCTGTAATGTTGATGCTTACATTGGTGATAACTGCCAGGTCCTTATGGAGCGAGGCACATGCCTCTGCAGAAGCATAGCTCTCTGCTTTGTCAGGATAGTATGCAACGATCATATAGCAGTATTTCAATCCTCGCATAAGCCCCGCACCATTATTGTCATCCAGGTAAGTTGTTTTTGAAAGATCATTAATTTCATCAATTTTGGTGTATCCGAGGTAGGGTGGCACTCCGGTCTCGCAATAATTCGGAATGTAACCGGTTGAGTCGGCTTTGCGATAAATGTAGTATCCGGAGGCATTGGTACAGCTATAATTTGTCCAGCTCAGGGCAATCGTGTTGCCCAACGGTGTGGCGGTCAGGTTTTTTGGGGCAGGCCCAATGACAAGGATTTTAACGGATTTCATGGCAACGAGGCTGACCGGTATTGCATCATCCTTTGCCTTGAAGAATACCTGGTATTGACGACGTTGGACGTGGCTGCATACAGTGTTCCAGCGAAAAACAGCCTGAACATGCCCGTAGCCCGTTGCAGGATTCGGCTCAAGTGTGGCGGGATTGTTTGGCAGAATAAAAGGCCCTCCTGTTCCGGTCAGGGTAACATTGTTGCTGTCAGGGTCATATGCCTTAACAGGAAACCGGAGGTTTTTTCCGGCTTCGACACAGGTGTCGGCAACTGAAAGGATTACCGGAGGGCGGTTGTCGCAGGCAACGATGATGATTTGCATGTCGCGTAAAACGCTTCCAATTTTGATTCCATTTCGCCATTCTTCAATCAGGATGGCGATATTGTACTCTCCTTGTTGCTGTGGACTGTCCCAGATGAGATCCCCGGTTTTCTCATTCAGCGTGAGGCTTGTCGATGCCTGTGGATAGGAGTATCCCGGGATGACCTGTCCGAGGGCGCCCCGGCATGGTACTAGTTTGTACGACAAACTGTCTCCGTCAGGATCGTAGGCGCCCGGATTATGATAAAAAACCTGGTTGACACATCCATTGTCAACCGGGGGGATCAGTAATACAGGTGAATTATCATAGCCCATGAAGGGGTTGATTGTTAATTCAGAAAAAATATACAATGGGGTGTTGATCGAATTCGGAATATTCAGAATACCCCCATTCCTGTTCGGATCCTCACAGGAAATCGTATAGGTTGACGGACCCGGAAAATCATGAGTGTCAACATATTTGTTATAGGTGATCTCATCAGGCAGATAGGTTATTTGTATTCTTGGGATCTCCTTCGTGGTTCCGTCTCCCCAGTTGATTGTCAGGTAATCACGGTATGCATTTGCCGGACTTGGGGTGAAAGTGTAGGAAATAAGGGTGATTTCATAAGTCAATCCCGACAAATGCCTGAAGGTAATCTCTGCTGCACGCTGATGGGTAGCAAAAGCCATCTCAGTGGCCGCAAATGGTGAAAGCAAAACCATCATGAGCAAAGGCAATATCAATCGTCTGGACATACCGGGAGAATAGCTTCAGAATCTATCGTCAAAAGTAGTAATTTTCTCTGCCCTGCGGTTGATATTGGTAGTTTATTTCAATTCATTCTAAATTTTAATTAATTTTGCGTTGTATTAAAAACAGGCACCAGGGATGTATCAGCAGGATTCAGAAGTGGAAAAACGGGAGATATTAAAGCGATACCGGAATCTCCTTCGTGTCTGGAAACCCCGTAACCCTGTCGATAAAAAAGTTGTCCGCAAAGCTTTCAAAATGGCTTTGGAAGCGCATAAGGACATGCGCCGGAAAACCGGGGAACCCTACATTTATCATCCATTGAGTGTTGCAACGATCGCTGCCGGAGAAATCGGGCTTGGCGCTACATCCATTATCTGTGCTCTTTTGCATGATGTGGTGGAGGATACTGAGTATACGCTTGATGATATCAGGGGGCTGTTTGGGGATAAAGTTGCAGCAATTATTGACGGACTGACCAAGATCAAAGGCATCTTTGATCAGCATACTGCCTCGATCCATGCTGAGAATTTTAAAAAAATCCTGTTGACGCTTTCCGATGATGTCCGTGTCATCCTGATCAAACTCGCCGACAGGCTCCACAACATGCGAACCCTGGATGCCCTGGCACATGAAAAGCAGTTGAAGATATCTTCAGAGACAATTTATTTGTATGCACCACTCGCACATCGGCTCGGTTTGCATGCCATCAAGAGTGAACTTGAAGACCTTGCGCTTAAATATACCGAACCTGCTGTATATGAATTGATCTCCAGGAAGCTGAGGGAATCTGCAAAAAGCCGTGTTCGCTTTGTTAACAAATTTATCTATCCGATCAAAAAAGCGCTTTCTGAAAAGGGATTTCATTTTGAAATCCATGACCGGGAAAAATCGATTGCTGCCATCTGGTTGAAGATGCAGAAGAAAGAGGTCCCGTTTGAAGAAATATATGACATTTTTGCGGTGAGGATTGTCATCGATTCTCCTTTGGAAACCGAAAAATCTGATTGCTGGAAGGTTTATTCTGCCATCACGGATTTTTATCGTCCCAATATGGACAGGTTGCGCGACTGGATATCCATTCCGAAGGCGAACGGTTATGAGGCACTGCATACAACGGTCATGAGCCATACGGGACAATGGGTTGAAATCCAGATCCGGTCGCGGCGTATGGATGAAATTGCCGAGAAAGGATATGCCGCCCATTGGAAATATAAAGAATCGATGAACATAAACAGCCGGCTTGATAACTGGCTTGACCGGATCAAGGAGATGATCGAAAGCCCTGATGCCGATGCCTTGTCTTTTATTGATGATGTAAAAGGATTTTTCTTTCTTGACGAGATTTCTGTTTTTACCCCACAGGGTGAACTGCGAACACTTCCTGCCAGTTCAACCGTACTCGACTTTGCCTATGCCATTCACAGTGAACTGGGCGATACCTGTATCGGAGCAAAAGTCGATAAAAAACTGGTCCCCATTACCCATGTGCTTAAAAACGGACAACAGGTTGAAATCATTACTTCCATGAAGCAGGCACCCAAGGAGGAATGGCTGAACTATGTGGTGACAACCCGGGCAAAAACAAGCATTAAAATGGCAGTTCGTGCAGAAAAAAAGAAATTTGCCAAATCGGGGAAAGACAAGCTGGGAAAGTGGTTTGACCAGATCGGGTTGGATTATTCAACCGGGAATATCAAGAAATTTCTGGCCGCTAATAACTTCAACAGCCTGGTTGACCTGTATTATGCAGTTACTCAGGGTACCATCGGGCTAAAGGATGTGAAGCTTTTCGCCGCCTCGAATGTGAGGAACGGTTGGCTGAACTTTGTCACAAAAGGATCTTCCATGGGAACCGGCCCTGAAGAAAGTGGTGCCTCCGAACAACCGGGGTTAAAAATAACCGCAGATCCTCAATCGAAAATTAAGCCGGGTGCCATCGATTATACCGTTTCAGCCTGTTGCAATCCGATCCCTGGCGACGAGGTTGTTGGTTTGCTGGCGTCAGATCTGTCTCCAATCCAGGTCCATCGCACAAAATGCACCAAAGCCCAGGAACTGATGACTGTTTATGGAACCAGGATGGTTAAAGTGAATTGGGCCAACCACGAATCCATCTCTTTTCTGGTCGATATTAAACTTACAGGCATCGACCGAAAGGGGCTGATCAATGAAATAATCCGGATTATATCAAATGACCTGAACCTGAATATCAAGTCCTTTCATATCGAAGCACTGAATGGTCTGACGGAAGGATCCCTGGCCCTTTATGTCAAAAACACTACGAATCTGAATGATGCAGTGAGTAAATTGAACCTCTTGGATGGCATTACAAATGTTACCCGGATAAATTAATTTAAGAAAAACTATTTTTATTCGTTCTAAATACTGATTATTGATTATCTTTACGACAAATTTCCTGTTATGATCAAAAAACCTATGGAAGATCTATTCGAAACCGCACGCAATCTTTTTACGGATTATCTTGAACGGCACGGACACCGTAAAACCCCTGAACGATACACCATCCTAAAGGAGATCTTTGCCACTGAGGGGCATTTTGATATCGAAACGCTTTACATCCGGATGAAAAACCACAAATACCGCGTGAGCAGAGCAACGCTGTACAATACAATTGAATTGCTGCTCGATTGTGGTTTGGTGACCAAGCATCAATTTGGAACCAATTATGCGCAGTTTGAAAAATCAACGTTGTTGAGACAACATGATCATTTTATTTTCGAGGATTCCGGGGAGGTCCTCGAATTTTATGATCCGCGCATTGAAGAGGTGAAAACCCATATAGAATCCATGTTTGATGTCAAAGTCTCCCATTATGCATTAACGTTTTACGGCCATTCCAAAACCAAGAAGTAAACTCCAGTTATGAAGGTTGATGTTATCCTCGGGCTTCAGTGGGGGGATGAGGGCAAAGGAAAAATTGTCGATGTATTTACCCCGCACTATGATATCATTGCCAGGTTCCAGGGTGGACCCAATGCCGGTCATACGATCATTTTTGGTGGTAAAAAATTTGTCCTCCACACCATCCCGTCGGGGATTTTTCACCATCAAACATTGAACGTTATTGGAAATGGAGTGATCATCGACCCATTTATCCTTTTTAAGGAGATTGATAAACTCATCGATGCCGGCATGCGCCCGGAAAAAAACCTGTTGGTCTCGCGTCGGGCACATTTGATCATTCCCACCCACCGGCTGATGGATGCTGCGCTTGAATCAAATAAAGGGGTATCGAAGATCGGTTCAACACTGAAGGGAATAGGCCCCACCTATACCGATAAATATGGCCGAAATGGATTACGGGTTGGAAATATCACTGACCAAACCTTCAGCCAGCAATACCAGAAACTTAAAACCGAACACCTGGAGGTTATTCGTCACCTTGGATTTGACCGGGCATCGCACCTGCTTGACGGCCTTGACTTTGACGCCTACGAAGCAAAGTGGTTTGAGTCAATCTCCAGGTTGAAAGAATTGCAGATCATTGACAGTGAAGTATTTCTTAACAAAAGCCTGGACCAGGGGAAGAGGGTACTGGCCGAAGGCGCCCAGGGAACCATGCTTGATGTGGATTTCGGATCGTATCCATTCGTAACTTCCTCAAACACCATTACGGCAGGAGTCTGCGCTGGTCTTGGGATATCTCCGCACCGGATCGGAAAAATATATGGTATTTTCAAAGCCTACTGTACGCGGGTGGGAAGCGGGCCATTTCCTACCGAATTGCACGATTCAACCGGCGAGAAGTTACGCATAGGGGGTAACGAATTTGGATCAACCACAGGCCGCCCGCGCCGCTGTGGCTGGCTTGACCTGCCTGCATTGAAATACTCCATCATGCTGAATGGGGTGGATAGCCTGATCATGATGAAGGCCGACGTGCTGAATCCGTTCACCACAATAAATATCTGCACCGATTATCGAAAAGAAGGTGAAATTTTATCAGGTTATCCCTTTGAACTGAGTGATGAGAGAATCCAACCGGTTTACAAAGAGTTGAAAGGCTGGTCAGCAAACCTCGATGATTGTAAGGTTGCGGCAGAAATGCCGGCCGATCTGTCGGATTATATAAAATACATCGAAACTGAAGTCGGTTTACCGATAGATACGGTATCCATTGGCCCTGACAGGCTGCAAACACTGCAGCGGTAAGGCTTTCCGCTTAAAGTTTACGTTTGATTTCCGTCAATTCATAACCTTCAACGATGTCGCCAACTTTAATATCGTTGAAGTTCTCAATATTTAATCCGCATTCATAACCGGTCTGAACCTCTTTTACATCATCCTTGAATCGTTTCAATGATCCGAGCAAGCCGGTATAAACCACAATGCCATCGCGGATTACCCTTATCTTCGTATTCCGGGTCACCTTGCCATCGAGGACCATACAACCGGCAACCGAACCGACTTTGGTGATTTTGAAGACATCACGGACTTCAATGTTGCAAAGGATTTTTTCTTCAATTTCCGGTGATAACATCCCTTCAATAGCTGCCTTGATCTCTTCGATTGCCTGGTAAATGATAGAATATAAACGGATATCAATCTGTTCCGATTCAGCCAGTTTACGGGCACTCACCGAAGGGCGAACCTGGAAACCAACGATGATTGCATTGGATGCGGAAGCAAGTAAAACATCCGATTCGGTAATGGCTCCAACGGATTTATGAATCACATTAACCATCACTTCCTCATTGGATAAATTCAACAACGAATCAGACAAAGCTTCCACTGAACCGTCGACATCGCATTTCACAATAATGTTCAGTTCTTTGAAGTCGCCAATTGCGATTCGACGTCCGATTTCATCAAGCGTGATATGTTTCTGTGTTCTCAAGCCTTGCTCCCGCTGGAGTTGCAGGCGTTTGGTGGCGATGAGCTTTGATTCTTTTTCATCCGCCATTACATTGAAACCGTCACCGGCCTGGGGAGCCCCGTTCAATCCAAGCATTAAAATGGGCTGTGATGGGCCGGCCTCCCTAATCGGTAAATTCCTTTCATTATACATTGCCCTGACTTTACCGTAGGTTGCACCTGCCAGCACAATATCCCCTACACGTAAGGTGCCGTTTTGCACCAATAATTTTGCGACGTAGCCACGGCCTTTGTCCAGGGAGGATTCGATCACCGTACCGGTAGCCAGCCTCGAGGGATTGGCCTTCAGGCTCAGCATCTCAGCTTCCAGCAGCACTTTCTCCAATAATAATTCCACGTTTGTGCCAATCTTGGCAGAGATTTCCTGGGTCTGGTATTTCCCGCCCCATTCTTCCACCAGGATATTCATTTTTGATAATTCTTCTCTGACTTTTTCCGGGTTGGCGTTGGGCTTGTCCATTTTGTTAAAGGCAAAAACAATAGGAACCCCTGCAGCAAGCGCATGGTTGATGGCTTCACGCGTTTGGGGCATGACAGTTTCATCTGCTGCGATCACAATGATGGCAACATCAGTAACACTTGCACCACGTGCACGCATGGCGGTAAATGCCTCATGCCCCGGTGTGTCGAGAAAGGTGATCTTTTTGCCATTATCGCGCAGAACTTCATAGGCGCCGATGTGCTGAGTAATTCCTCCCGCCTCACCAGCAACCACATTGGTACTCCGGATGAAGTCAAGAAGTTTGGTTTTTCCATGGTCAACATGTCCCATCACGGTAACGATGGGCGGCCGGTCAACCATATCCTCTGGTTTATCAGGTTCATTTTGCTTGATCGCCTCCTGAACCTCAACACTGACAAATTCAACTTTGTGGCCGAATTCTTCCGCCACAAGTGTAAGGGTTTCAGCATCAAGGCGCTGGTTAATCGAAACAAACATGCCAAGCGCCATGCATGTTGAAATGACTTCGGTAACCTGAACGTTCAACATGGATGCAAGTTCATTGGCCGTGACGAATTCAGTGACCTTGATCACCTGTTTTCCTTCTTCCAAACGTTCCTGTTCCTGGTGCATCAGGTGGCTGACGGCATCACGCTTTGCTTTGCGGTATTTCGACGCTTTGGACTTTCCTGACGGACTCAACCGTGCAAGCGTTTCCTTGATCTGCTTTTCGATATCCTCTGAAGTAACCTCTGGTTTCTGGATATCCTTGCTGAACTTTTTATCCTTGGCAAGCGTGAGCTTATGCATGGTCGGGCGTGGCGGTGCATCCGTACTGGCCGTGGTAGATGGGGTGCCTTCTTCGCCCTGGCGTTTGATCCGTTTGCGTTTCTTCTTCTTCGATTTCAGGGTTTCATCCGAGGAAGAGGCAACAGGCTGCGGTTTCTTCTTTTCGAATTTTTTTGGTTCCGGCAGGATAATCGATCCAAGGATGGTCGGACCCTCCAGAATGATTCGTTCAGTTGGTAGAAAATTAGATTCCTGAACTGGTTCAGCGACCTTTGGTATGATTTGTTCTTCGGGCAAAGGCTCAGCGACCGGGATTCCTGCTTCAATGGCAACAGGCACAACCTCTTCTGTAATCGCTTCAGGTTCGGGTACCGCTTCCGGTACAATGGTCTCCGGTGCCGGCTCCGGTTTTGCCTTAACTTTTTTGGATAGTTTTTTATCGAAAACGCCCAGGTCCATTTTGCCAACGATCTTTAAATCAGTTGATGGCTTTTGTTCGGACTCAGGAGCAGGTGGAGTTACGGGCTCAACTTCAGCCTGAATTAAAACGGATTCAACGGCAGGAACAGGAGAAGGAACTTCCTCCGCTGGTATATCAACTCTTGCGGGAGTTTCTGCTGCTGCGGGTACTTCGGTTGTTAATTGTTCCCCGGGGTGAATGACCGGAAGGTCAGCAATGACTGGCGGTTCCGCAGGACGCTCTTCAGCCACCGTTTCAGCTGGCCTTGGAGGTTCCGGCAGCGGTGCAACCTCGACTTTTTTCTCTTCTTTAACAGCTTCTTTAACAAGAACTTCCTTTGGTTTTCTAGCAACCTCATGTTGCTTTTTCTCGAAATCCATGGATACGTTCTTGATAAACAGGTCATCAAGCTCTTTTTCACGATCCTTGGAAGCTGTTTTTTTGTCTTCGATTGTGATTGTTTCATGAGCAGCAAACTGAAGCCCAATCTTCTTCGCTTCCTCTTTGACATGTTTTTCCGACGCGAATTCTTTCATCAGAAGATTATACATCTCCTGTGATAATTTCGCATTGGGATCCATATCCAATGGAAATCCCTTTTTTACAAGGAAATCCACGACCGTTTTAATCCCAATGTTAAATTCCCGTGCAGCTTTGCTTAACCTGGTAGTTGTTATACCTTCACTCATTCAGCAAAATTATGGTTTTTTATTCAAACTCCGCTCTAATAATGCGGACTACTTCATTGATCGTCTCTTCTTCAAGGTCCGTACGCTTCACCAATTCCTCGACATCCATATCCAATACGCTCTTTGCTGTGTCACAGCCAATGGTTTTCAATTCATCAATGATCCACTGATCGATTTCATCAGAAAATTCCTGGATGTCAACATCTTCATTGTCCACATCCGTGTCGCGATATACATCAATTTCATAACCGGTCAGTTTGCCTGCCAGTTTAATATTGAATCCTCCTTTGCCGATTGCAAGGGAAACCTGGTCAGGTTTCATATACACATCGGCCCTTTTCTCTTCTTCAATGATAACAATGGAGGAGACTTTGGCCGGACTGAGCGCCCGCTGTATGAACAGGGAGGGATTTGTCGTAAAGTTGATTACGTCGATATTTTCATTTTTCAACTCGCGAACGATCCCATGAATGCGGCTTCCCTTCATCCCCACACATGCGCCTACCGGGTCGATCCGGTCATCATAGGACTCAACTGCGATCTTGGCACGCTCACCGGGTACCCTAACAATCTTTTTGATATTGATCAGGCCATCATACACTTCAGGAACTTCAGATTCGAACAAACGTTCGAGAAATGATTCCGAGGTACGCGATAAAATAATGATCGGATTATTGTTCTTCATCTCCACCTTGGATACGACGGCCCTGATGGTATCGCCTTTCCTGTAAAAGTCTGACGGGATTTGCTCCGACTTGGGGAGGATCAGTTCAATACCTTCATCATCAAGAACGAGAATCTCCTTCTTCCACACCTGGTAAACCTCACCGGAAATAATTTCACCTATCTTTTCACGGTATTTGGTGTAAACATTGTTTTTCTCGTATTCCTGGATTTTGGAGATCAGGTTCTGCCGGATGGCAAGAATTTCACGCCGGCCGAAGCTGCCTAACTTGATCTCTTCCGACAGTTCTTCCCCAACTTCAAAATCGGGTTCAACCTTGATGGCTTCAGAAATAGGGACCTGGGTGTTTTCATCTTCTACTTCACCGTCTTCAACGATGGTACGTGACCTGAAAATTTCAAGATCTCCTTTGTCAATATTTACAATGATGTCGAAATTATCGGCCGACCCATACCTTTTCGTCAGCATGTGTTTGAATACATCTTCCAGGATGCGCATCATGGTTTCCCTGTCGATGTTTTTGAATTCCTTGAATTCTGAAAAGGTTTCGACTAAATTCAGATGTTCCATTGTTTGGTAATTCTACTGTTTAAACGTGATTACTTCTTTTGCGGATTTGATGTCGCTGAAATTCAACAACACAATTTTATTTTCCGGTTCTTTCTTGGTTTTTTTCAAAGGGGTTATTGCTAGTTCAATGCCGGTTTCACTCGTTTTCAGAACAATCCCGGAGATTTTTTCACCGGATTTTGTCACTACATCCAGTGATTTTCCGATATTTTTTGCATATTGTCTGGGTAATTTTAAAGGACGGTCAGCCCCTGCCGATGACACGGTCAGATCAAAATCTTCAGCATCACGGTCAAGACTTTCATTGAGAAATTGGTTCAGTTCCCTGCATGTATCAACAGTAACACCATGATCGCCATCGATATAAACCGAGATATGATTTCCGGGCTTGACGGCTGTTTCCACGAGAAAAACGTCACTCCCCGCAAGATGTGTACCGATCAATTTATTTACTTTCGCTTCCGTGATCATTGATTATCAATAAAAGAGGGGACTTTTTGTCCCCCCGCTTCGTGCTTTTTAATATCGGGTGCAAAGATACGCAATATTTAATAACGGCAAAATCTTTTTTGTATATTTGTTTGCCAACCTCCTGCAAATGCAAACCCGCTTTGTGATATCGCTATTCCTTATATGCATGGTTCATCCCGTCATTGCACAGTGGAATTACATGAATCCTGCCCCTTCTCCCGAGGGTTATTCAGCCATCCAGTTTGTCGGTGAACAACTGGGGTATGCCATCAGTCCTGCCGGTACACTGGTTCAAACCATGGATGCCGGCCTGCACTGGGCGATCATCAAACCCGTTTCTTTTCCGCAATCCTACTGTACCGACATGTGTTTTGTCTCTGCCTCAAAGGGATGGATCATCGGGGTGAAGGGGATGATTCTTAAAACACCTGATGCAGGCCATACCTGGGATATCTTGCCCTCAGGCACTACTTCAGATCTTTTATCAATCGACATGGTTTCTGAATCAATCGGCTATATCATAGGGATTCACGGTATCATTCTTAAAACAACCGACGGTGGGAATTCCTGGCAACTGATCGTTCCAGATATTGTCAGGGATATGTACGATTGCTTTTTTACCGATGAACAGCAAGGGTTCGCTGCAGCCGATAAAAGCATTTTAAAGACCCTGGATGGCGGAAACACCTGGACTGAAGTGTTGCATGCTGATTCGGGGTACAACTTTATACGGGTTAATTTTACCAGCCCTCTTGCAGGATTTGCAGTCGGGCGCAAAGGCGGAATTTTTAAAACTGCCGATGGAGGGGCAAACTGGACCAGGATTCCGGTAAATACAGATAAAAACCTGACGGGTATTTGTTTTACAAACAACCACACAGGCCATATAACGGGCAATAACGGGATCATGCTCAGAAGCACGGATGCCGGCAATTCATGGAGCATCCTCAATACAGGGTTCCCGTATAATTTCGACGGTCTTGCTTTTTCCAATGACAATAACGGGGCGGCCTATGGACCGCTGGGCGCTATTTTCCATACATCCGATGGCGGAATAACCTGGAGCCCGGCGACATTTTGCACGCTCGATAATTTGTGGGCCATCTCATTTGCCAATGAACAGGTAGGTTTTGTTGCCGGTTCAGCAGGTGCCGTGGGAAAGACCCTGGATGGCGGAAATACCTGGTCGATGCTGTCAACCGGTACCCAAAAATCGATCAGCAGTATTTTAATGGTTAGTCCTGATGTTGGTTACCTTGCCGGAGAACAGGGATTGATACTTAAAACGATAAATGGCGGAGCTTCATGGCAACAGGTAACATCGCCTGATGCAATTAACTGGAGCTCCCTGTACTTCAAGGATGCTGACAATGGCATGGTTTCAGGCATCAGCCCGGTCATTTATGTTACAAAAAATGGGGGTAATTCGTGGACTGGCATCCAAACTGAAACAAATGCCGCCATTAATTCAATGACTTTTTCGGGATCGGTGGGTTATGCCTGCGGGAGCACCGCAACCCTGCTGAAAACCACAAATTTCGGAAGCTCCTGGTCGAAAATTATCGTTCCCGAACTATATGAAGCCAACTTGAATAAGATCATTTGTGTTGATGAAAACAATTGTTTTGTCATGGGGAACCAGTATGTCACAAATGCCTGGGTGATGTTTTTTGCAGCCACTGCCGATGGTGGTGCCACCTGGAAGGTGAAGACGTTCGAGTTTTCCCCTTCCAAAACATTTATGTCAATGTGTTTTACCGATGCGCAGACAGGTTATGCAGGCGGTTCCGATTTTTTATGGAAAACCAAGGATGCGGGGGATAACTGGATTGACCAGACGCCTGAAATTTTGCGATCAGGGCCAAACGAAATCCGTTTCGTCAACCATGAGGTTGGTTTTGCTGTGGGTTATTCGGGGCAAATCCTCTCAACCAGCAACGGAGGAGGGCTTGGAGTAAACAACCCGTCGGCCGCTTCTGTTAAAATTCTTGACCAGAATAGCCCGAACCCTTTTCATGGAACCACCCAAATAGCCTACCGGATCAGGGAAGCAGGTCGGGTAAGCCTGGTAATTTACGATCTGTATGGGAAATATGTCATGGAGTTGGTCAACGCGGTTCAACCGGAAGGATTCTACCGGATAAAATTTGATGGCAGTGGGATTTTACCGGGGGTCTATTTTTACAGGCTCACAAACAATCGGGTTTCAGATACCCGTAAACTGGTGATCTATTGAAAATCCCGGTTGCTGGTTCTGCCGGGATAACATCAGCACAGGGAAAACAGGGATGGGAAATCGCGCAGGCGTTTAATCCATGAAATCTGCTTCCACCGGGGTAACGGGTGCAAGTTTGTCAGGGGTGCCTGATATACAATCCGTATTAGCCTCAATACCGGATGGGTCTTCAAAATCAGCCTCCCTTGGCGTGACCGGGGCAATCTGACTCACTAAAACCGCCGGCATTGCAATCATTTCAGTGCCATCCATGAATGCGGCTTCACCCGGAGTTGACGGCGCCAATTTTAAAAGATCGATGGTTATCTCATTTTTTACGGTTTCCGTTTTGATGTTAAGATTCTTTAAACTTCCTGCAAGCATTGTGCTTGCGGTCATGGCGATCAGGACGATCAGTGTATAGATTTTTGCTTTCATGGCTTTTAAATTTTCAGAGGTTGCCTTTTGTCGTTTTCGGGAATATGACGGGCCATGAAGTTCGATGTTACAGTTGAATAGGTGAGGACTGGAATACAATCGATGAAGGAAAGAATTTTATCGATAAAAAAATGGCAACCTTCTTGTTGAAGATTACCATTCTTTTGTTGACCCACCAGGATTCGAACCTGGGCCGAGAGAACCAAAATCTCTTGTGCTGCCGTTACACCATGGGTCAAAATGATATACGATTTACGTCTCACGTCCTGCGTCAAACGTCTAGCGTTTCCGGCGGCAAAGGTAAAAAAAAAATATTACCGAACACTGTTAAGCGGTAAATTTGTACTTTCGCAGCTTCATTCCAGTAAATTTCATCCTATGAAGAATTTCCAGAAACTGAACAATGTTTTCGGCTGGGCAACTTTTATCATTGCCTCAACGGTTTACATGCTGACCATTGAACCTACAGCCAGCTGGTGGGATTGTGGGGAATACATCGCCACTGCATTTAAGCTCCAGGTCGGCCATCCCCCGGGAGCGCCTTTGTTTCAGATGCTGGGCCGGTTTTTCTCCCTGTTTTCTTTTGGGGATGTTTCTCATGTGGCCATGATGGTCAACGTAATGTCTGGCCTGTCCAGTGGCTTTACTATTTTATTCCTTTTCTGGAGTATCGTATTGTTTGCCAAAAAAATTGTTGCCCCGAAAGGCGACATGACCACGGGGGAGATGTTCACAGTTTTCGCAGCTGCTTTCGTCGGGGCCATGGCTTATACTTTCAGCGATACATTCTGGTTTTCTGCCGTTGAAGGTGAGGTTTACGCAATGTCATCAGCGTTTACAGCCATATCCTTCTGGGCCATTTTGAAATGGGAAGATGTGGCCGACGAAAAGCATTCATACCGCTGGCTTGTGCTGATCGCTTTTTTAATGGGACTGGCCATCGGCGTTCACTTGCTCAACCTCCTCGTAATCCCTGCAACCTGCATGGTCTATTACTATAAGAAATATAAAAAACCCACAAAGACGGGCATGCTGGTTACATTGATCCTGTCAATCCTGATCCTCGCATTTGTCATGTTTCTCATCATTCCCGGAATGGTACAGCTTTCCGGGAAATTCGAATTGTTGTTTGTCAACGGTTTCGGCATGCCATTCAATACCGGGACAATTTTCTTTTTCGTCCTGCTGATCGGACTGATTGTCTGGGGATTGTATTTTACCCGCAAACGGGGAAAAACAGTGCTGAATACCATTATTTTATCATTCGCCTTCATCCTCATCGGGTATTCATCCTTTTTAATGCTGGTGATCCGTGCCAATGCAGATACGCCCATCAATGAAAATGCCCCCAAGGACGCCGTAAGTCTGCTTTCTTACCTGAACAGGGAGCAATATGGCGATTTCCCCATTGCATACGGCCAGTATTACAATGCCCCGATCATTGATTATGCTGATGGGAACCCTGTCTACCAGAAAGATGAGAAAGCTGGGAAATACATCATCATTGACAACCGGAAAGGAACAGTCCCGGTTTTCGATCCGAAATTCACAACTATTTTTCCACGCATGTGGAGTAACCAGCGGAAAAGTTCGGCTGACTTTTATAAAAAATGGGGGGGCGAAGGCATCCCTGTCGAAGTTACTTCATCAGATGGAAAGACGGAAACATTGAACAGGCCAACCTTTGGTGAAAACCTGAAGTATTTCTTTTCTTACCAGATCGGCCATATGTATATTCGCTATTTCATGTGGAATTTTGTCGGGCGCCAGAATGATGTCCAGGGATTTGGTGGCAGCCTGGAAGATGGAAACTGGATCAGTGGCATCCCGTTTCTTGATAAAATGCGCCTGGGCCATAGCCAGGTTGATCTTCCCGACAGTAAGAAAAACCGGGCATCGAACAAATATTATTTTTTGCCATTGATCCTTGGACTCATCGGATTTTTTTTCCAGATGGGCAAAGATGCAAAAGGAACGATCATCATCTCACTCCTGTTCATTATGACCGGCCTGGCCATCCTGGTTTATCTGAACCAGCAGCCTTACGAACCACGTGAACGGGACTATGCCTACGCGGCGTCATTCTATGCATTTGCAATCTGGATCGGGCTGGGGCTTATCCCGCTGATCAACTTTTTAAAGAAAAAGCTTGCTGAAAATGCCTCCATAGCCATTGTTTTCGGACTTTGCCTTTTACTGGTGCCGGGTATCATGGCAAAGGAGAACTGGGATGATCACGACCGTTCGGGAAAATATGCCTGCCGGGATTTTGCCGCTGATTATCTGAAATCATGCGACCCCCAGGGAATCCTGTTTACCAACGGCGACAATGATACATTCCCTTTGTGGTACGATCAGGAAGTTGAAGGAATCGGTACCGATGTGCGTGTTGTCAACCTCATGCTGGCCTCTGGCCCCTGGTATATCAATCAATTGTATAAAAAGGCCTACAATTCCAATCCCATTCGGCTTACTTTGAACCAGGAGCAGTACCGGCAGGGAACCAACGACATCGTACCGTTTTATGACATAGGATTAAAAGGATATGTTGAATTAAAGGACATGATCGACTTTATTAAAAGCGATGACCCTCAAACTTTTCTTCCCTTGCAAAATGGAGAACAGATGAAGTTTTTCCCATCAAAAAAGGTAAAAATTACTGTTGATTCGGCTGCCTGCGTGAAATATGGAATTGTGCCAAAACACCTCCGGGGAAAAATGGTTGATTCAATTTGCTGGACCATCCGCACAAATCAGCTCTATAAGAATGACCTGATGCTGCTCGATCTGCTTGCCTCCAACAAGTGGGAGCGTCCGATCTATTTTGCAGCACCCTCGAGCGTGAATCATTGTGTTTCCATCGACTCGTTCTGTCATGTTCAGGGCTGGGTTTACAAATTCATGCCTGTCAAATCCGATCCCAATGACTATATCCAGGGAATGGGCGGCGTAGATGCACTCACTTCTTACGACATTCTTAAAAATAAGTGTGCCTGGGGAAACCTGAATGACCCACATGTGTATGTTGATCCTGAAAGTTTGAACAATTCGGTGAGGCCTAAAACCAATTTCATGCGTGTTGCACAATCCCTGGTTGCACAGGGCAAAAAGAAAGAAGCCATAGAGATGCTTGACATTTATATCAAGTATTTTCCCGATTCGAAAGTGCCGTACGATATGTATATGCTCCCTTATGCTGAAATATATTACAAAGCCGGAGCACCTGATAAGGCGAACAAGCTTGTTGAACGTATTGCTGCGATCAGTAGCCAGAACCTTGACTACTACTATTCCTTTTCCAAGTCAAATCCACAGTACTTTGACCAGGATATTCAAACAAGCCTGGGCATCATCAAGCGGATATCGATGATCGCTTCGGAAAACAACCAGCCTAAACTCGCTGCCAAAATTGACACATTGTTCAATATGAAACTGAAATCGTTTCAATAACCATTGACTTTCGTAATTTGTTAATCGTAATTTGTTTACCCCTATGTTACTAACAGCAATAACCTGGAATCCCAGCCCTGAGATTTTTAGTATTGGTGGGTTTGCCGTCAGATGGTACGGGCTGTTCTTTGCACTTTCGTTTTTCTTTGGGTACCTGATCATGCAGAAGTTCTTCAACAAAGAAGGCGTTCCAATAAAATTGCTGGATGAACTGACCACCTATATGATCGTAGGAACCATTGTTGGCGCACGCCTTGGCCATGTGTTTTTTTATGAACCAGCCTGGTACCTGGCACACCCCATCAAAATTCTTAAGGTGTGGGAAGGCGGGTTAGCCAGCCATGGAGCAGGCATCGGGATCATTCTGTCAATCCTGGTATTCTCATCAGTGCGAAAGAAACCTTTCCTATGGGTCATGGATCGGATTGTCATCGTTGTCGCGCTTGCCGGTTTCCTCATCCGGATGGGTAATCTGATGAACTCTGAGATTTATGGTTTGCCCACTTCACTGCCGTGGGGTTTTCAGTTCCTGCGTTCCACAACACCTTCGGATGGATTGGTCCCACGACATCCTACCCAGATCTATGAAGGCTTATCATACCTGTTTATTTTCTTCCTTTTATGGTGGTACTATTACAAAAAAGATGGGAAACCAGCCTTGGGATTCCTGTTTGGACTTTTTATGATCCTGGTATTCGGGATGCGTTTCATTATTGAATTCATCAAAGAACCTCAGGTGGGTTTCGAACAAGGTCTTTTGCTGAACATGGGCCAGCTACTTTCAATCCCATTTGTCATTGCCGGGGGCATCCTTGTTTTCCTTTCTTTTAGGAAGAAGAGTTTATCACTACATAAATGACCTGATTTGCATCTCTAAATCCTTATAGTCATTCTGAAGGACCATACCGGGATAATTTTTTGACATTTCAAAGGCATAAAGCAAGTCAAATTCTTCCTGGTTCATCGAAAAATAGATTTTTTTTTCCATTAAATACCGCGAAAGGTATTCCTGTTCAGTCTGTCCTGGCGTAGGAATGAAAATTGCCCTTTTCCCAAGAGTAACTATGTCCATGATGCTTGAGTATCCCGACCTGCAAATTACCAGCACCGAGCGCTGGATCAGTTCTTGCAGTTTCACTGAATCAAGGTGTGTAAAAACATGGATCCTGTTGTCAAGAACATAGGCTTCATCGGATTCAGGCATGCCACGTACCATTGCAACCTGCAAGTTGATGCTGACAAGTTGCCTGAGAATTTTTTCTTCAAGGATTGTTCTTTGAGGTTCGGGCCCAGAAAGCATCACCAAAATATCAAATTCAGGCTGGTTATAACCGGCAAAAGGTTCAACTGATTTTGAAAAACGGGACAGAACACCTATAAAATGTGCATTGGCCGGCAGTCGCCGCGGATGCGACAATGCACCTGCCAGGCCAAGGTGGGACTCAAAATCGGGAATCCAGCAGGAGTTATACTGTTTTATAAACCAGTAATTTATTGAATTGAGCATGCCCTGAATGAACTTCAGGTTGCCGGGTACCTGGATGTTCGGTTGATGTGTAATAAATACCGATGGGATATTTGAATGCCAGCATCCAAATCTGTTGTCTGAAATAATCAGGGTAGCGTTGGTTTGTGCTGCAATTTTCTTCAGGGTCTGATGTTCATGCCAGATTCCAAACAGAAGCTTTGGTAAAAGTTGTAACATTTTAAACGCAAACCGGTCATTCCTTGGATAATGGATGTTCGTTCCGGGAAAATCGATGAAAGAGATACCCGGATACTCTTTTCTGATGAATTCCAACGGTCTTCCGCTGGCCGCAACAACCACTTTAAATCCAAGTGCCTGAAGTTTTGATATAACCGGAACACAGCGGGTTGCATGACCTATTCCCCAATCCAGGGGGCAAATGAGCGCTGTTTCTCTTCCTGGCATAACCAATTGAACCTGTACAAACCAAATTTATACTAAAATCTTGCTTTGGTGCGGAAAAGTTATCCACACTGTATTACCTTTTATAAACGAACACGATAAAGCAGTATAAAACACCTCACCCTAACCCTCTTCTGAAGGAGAGGGGAATTCCCCTTCTCCTTCAGAAGAAGGGGCCAGGGGAGGAGGTCTAATGACTTAGTGGATGAAGTTTTATGAATTTGTAATAATATGGCAGATGATAAATTGTTATACCAGATCGGTTTGACCTTGATCCCCGGAGTAGGTGATGTGTTGGGACGAAAACTTGTTGCTCTTTGCGGAAGTGCTGAAGCCGTGTTCAGGGAACCGAGACATCACCTGGAAAAAATTCCCAGGATCGGCGAAATACTGGCCCTCGCTGTAGGAAATGACGAAATATTGATTCGCGCAGAAAAGGAGATCTCTTTTATCGAAAGGTTCAGTATCATGCCATTTTTTTTTCAGGACAAGACCTATCCCCATCGCCTGAAGAATTGTATAGACAGCCCTGTTTTACTGTTTTACAAGGGAACAGGCGACTTGAATTCCCCCCGGGTGATTGGCATTGTTGGTACACGGAAAGCCACAGAATACGGGAAGAATGTCACGCATGAACTGGTTGCCGGACTCGTGCGGCAGCAGGTTTTGGTTGTAAGTGGACTTGCGTATGGCATCGATAGCTGTGCACACCGCTTTTCACTCGATTGTGGACTGGATACCATAGGTGTGCTTGGACATGGCCTGGATACAGTTTACCCATGGCTTCACCGGCCTTTGGCTGAAAAAATGCTGACCCAGGGTGGGTTGATCACAGAGTTTTTAAGTAAAACCAAACCCGACCGTTCAAATTTCCCAAAGAGAAACCGGATCATTGCCGGACTCTGCGATGCCATCATTGTTGTTGAAGCCGGTCGGAAAGGTGGTGCGCTCATCACCGCCGACATTGCCAATTCTTACAACAGGGATGTTTTCGCCGTTCCGGGCAGGGTGACCGATCCGTTCTCGGATGGAACGAATTATCTGATCAGGACCAACCGTGCTGCCCTGGTGCAAAAAGCCGAGGACATCGAATATCTGATGGGATGGAAAGAATCCGCTGGATTTGCAAAGACGGCACAACGTAAAATTTTTATTGAAATGACCCCGGAGGAGGAGAAAATTGTGACCCTGCTCGAGGAAAAGGGGCAACTGGGAATCGATGAAATTTGTATCCTTTCATTGAATCCCATGAGCAAAGTATCAGCATCCTTGCTCAATCTTGAATTTGAAGGAATTGTAAGATGTTCGCCCGGGAAAATCTATTCATTGCTCTGAAAGTTCCGGACTGGAAAAAGCTGCTTTCAGTCCAAGAACCAAAACAATTATTGTGGAGCCAAATGAAAAAAGGCTAAGTAGTTTGAAATCACTCGTCAGCATGCAAAAATTGAATATCCCGTGAAAAAATGCGGCAACAAATAATCCGGTAAGCGAAAATACGACCCTGGTTTTTAGAATTTTTGCCATTCCAATAAAAAAAACCATGATCACGGAGAACATGATGTTGGCTGGAATTAACACAAATGCATAAAGAGTAGCAGGAAAGAGTGACTGGATATTCAAGATGTTAAAAATAAAAAGGATGAGGGCGATTGAAGAAAACCCCAGCGAAATCATTATTGAAAGCGCGATCGCATCGATCGGCCTTGTAATTTTGTTTTTGGGAATAATAAAATACCGTAAAATAATGAATTTGCCCAACTCGGAACTTATACCAACCGTGATGAATGAATAAAAGATAATACGATTAAGGCTCCTTAGATTGCTGAGACCAAGTTTAATTGAAAAAAACTCAAAGACGAGCAATAAAAGAACTCCTGCACCACCCGCGATGTAACTTTGAAAAAGAAGCCTGCTGAATTCCCGGGTATAATGCCTTTTAAAGTACAGATAAAGAAAAAATGCAAGAAGAGGGGCTGACCCCAGCATTAAATACGAGACTGGCCTCATATAACAGATATAAAAGTGAAATCTCAGCCAAATGTAATTAATTTTATACTTTTACAAACAAAAATTAATCTCTTAATCTGTCTTTTGGAAGGAATCGTCGTAAAATCAACCGGAAGTTGGATCATCGTTAGGCTGCAGGACGGAACAAGGCATGAATGCAAATTGAAAGGGCAGTTCCGCATGCGTGATATAAAACACACAAACCCGGTGGCTATCGGTGATCATGTGCAGGTGGAGCTCATGCCCGGAGATAGTCATGGAATGATAACGAAGATTCATCCACGTGAAAATTACATCATCAGGAAAGCAACGAAACTTTCAAAGGTATCCCATATCATTGCAGCAAACCTCGACCATGCTTATCTGATCGCAACACTTGCCCAACCCAGGACCTCAAATGGGTTTATCGACCGGTTTCTTGTTACTGCTGCGGCTTACTACATCCCGGCCAGTATTATTTTCAATAAAGTTGATCTGTATAGCCCTGAATTGCTTGAAACCCTGGAGGGATTATGCACTGTTTATGAAAATGCAGGTTATCATTGTTACCGTTCATCCGCGATCCATGGTGAAGGAGTTGAACTGATCAGGGAACTGCTCAATGGAAAGGTGAGCCTTTTTTCTGGACATTCCGGGGCCGGGAAGTCGGCGCTGATTAAAGCCATCGACCCTTCTTTGAACCCCAGGATCGGGATCCTGTCACAAACACATCAAAAAGGGATGCATACCACTACTTTTGCTGAAATGTACGAATTGGGCAGCAATGGCTTCATCGTGGATACACCCGGGATCAAGGAATTTGGCCTGATTGATTTTGATAAAACCGAAATCCACAGATGCTTTCCGGAAATGGACCGCCTTCTGCCTTTTTGCCAGTACAAAAATTGCTCGCATACGCATGAGCCCGGGTGTGCGGTAAAAGCCGGGATCAAAACAGGTTCAGTGAGCATGTTGCGTTATAATTCATATATTAGCATCCTCCATGATAGCTAAACAACTGATCACCGGTCATGTCATACCACTAAAATCCACTGATACTGGTGCTTTTGCCCTGCTCCAGATGGAAGAAGCTCGATTGTCGCACCTTCCTATTGTTGAAGGGACAACCTTGATTGATATTATCTCGGATAAGGAAATTCAGGCTGTTGATGATCCGGAATTGGAAGTTGGGCGATATAAAATTAACCCCATCAGGGTTTCTGTTGACGAGGAACAACATGTTTATGAAGTGCTTAAGTTGTTTTCCTCCCTGAATCTGACCATGGTTCCCGTGGTCAGGGATGAAAATTACTACGTGGGGGCAATCATCCTTCCGACCATTGTAAATTCACTGGCGGCGATGATTGGAATCGATAATCCCGGCAGCATTGTCATTCTGGAAATAAATGACAAGGATTACAGCCTGGCAGAGATTGTGAAAATCGTTGAATCGAATGATACAAAAATTCTCAGTTGTTTCGTTACCCCACTTCCTGATTCCACCATCCTGGAGGTCACCCTCAAGGTAAGCCGGATTGAGATCGGCCCGTTACTCCAAACGTTCTTCAGATTAAATTACCTTGTTACCGCATCCTGGTCAAAGGAAAATTCTTTTAATGAAGGCCTCCAGGACCGGTTCGATGCCTTGATGAATTACCTGAACATTTGAACAATGAACCGCTTTTTTGCCTGCAGGTTCATCATTTTCCTGGTTTTTACCGGCATTGATTTTATGTTGTCGTTCAGCCTTGCTCTTGCTTCTCTTCCGGCAGGTACAACAGGGCAAGGAACTTCTAGCGATACCATTGTCATTCACAAAATCAGCATAAAAGGAAATTCAATCACCAAACCCGGGATCATCATGCGTGAATTGAATTTCAAAGTGAACGATACCCTTCCCGCTGATCAATTTTCAACCATGCTGATTGACAGCAGACAAAATATTTTCAATACCAGGCTCTTTAATTTTGTTACCATCGATACAACCCATGCCTCAGACCAACGGTTAACAGACGTTACTGTTGCATTGGTCGAACGATGGTATATCTGGCCAATTCCATACTTTGAAATTTCTGATCGTAATTTTAATGTCTGGTGGGAAACCAGGGATTTCAACCTGCTTACCTATGGAGTGGATTTTACCTTTTTCAATGTGAGGGGTAGGAATGAAACCCTTCGGATCCTGGCCCATTTCGGATTCAACCAGAAATTTGGATTTACCTATAAAATTCCGTACATCAACAAAAAACAGACTCTTGGGATTGGTTTTGGTTCTGGGGTTGAACTAAACCATGAACTGGCTGTTTATACCATGAACAATGAACCGGTTTATGTCAGGAATGATTCAAGGTATCTTAAAAAAATGGTACAAGGGTCAGGTGAACTTAACTACCGGCCTGATTTTTTCAGTACCCATACTTTTCGGGTGGCTTACGCATATTTCTCATTTGATTCTTCCATTCGGAGTATTCCCGGATTTGTACTGGCAGGTGAAAACATCCAGCAGTTTTTCAGCTTCAGCTATCTTTATAAAAATGATCATCGCGATGTTCAATTCTATCCGTTGAAGGGATATTGCCTGGAAGTGGAAGTAAACCATACTGTTCCTTTCGAAACAACACACAATAGTTACGTTCAGACAAACCTTCGTTTCTACCGGCAACTCTACAACCGCTGGTATTGGGCTTCAGGGTTTACCGGGAAACTGAGTTTCGAAAAAACCCAGCCATATTATCTCCAGCGTGGTTTAGGTTATGGACGAAATTTTGTACGGGGTTACGAATATTACATCATTGATGGGCAGCATTTTGCATTGTTGAAGCAAAATTTGAAATTTGCCCTGTTGCCTCAGCGTGTTGAACAATTCGGGTTCATTCAAACCACCAAGTTCAACACGCTACCGCTGGCCCTGTATCTCAATGCATTCATTGACATGGGATTTGTTTATCATTACCCGCAGCCTGCTGCCAACGGCTATGATACCGGCAATACCCTTGAAAACAGCTTTCTGATAGGATATGGACTTGGATTGGACTTTACAACGTATTATGACATTGTGATTCGGGTAGAGGGTACGGTTAACCGCCTGCAGCAGCCTGGGATCTATCTGCATTTTATCGCTCCGATATAATCGCTAACGTTCCTGCAATTAAAAATTACTGTACCTTTGCACGCCGAATTAAAAAATTGTAAAACACCATGAATGTTGCCTTATTTGGTAAAAATGTGACCGATGCAGCCATTCCATTCATCCAGGAACTGGTCGATGCCTTGAATAATTTGAATGGGGTAACATTCATCTACCAGCCATTTTTTAATAGTCTTGGCGGCAAAGTTGTTTTCACAAGGGATCCTGAATTGTTTTCCAGGCAGGCTGAAATCGAACATAAGGCAGATTTCTTATTTTCCATCGGGGGAGATGGAACGATTTTGGATGCGCTGAGTCTTGTCGGTACCTCCGGGATCCCGGTAACCGGTATCAATCTTGGCAGACTTGGTTTTTTATCCAGCATCCCCAAAGAACTTATCATCCCTGCCATTGAAGCGATACAGACCGGCCAGTATCAGATTGAAGACAGAACCCTGTTAAGCCTTGATTCTCCGCGGAACCTGTTTGGTTTGAATAATTATGCACTGAATGAAATTACCGTGTACAAGCCAAATGTCATGACGATGCTTACAATCAAGACCTGGATTAACAACGAATTTTTAAATGCTTACTGGGCTGATGGATTGATTGTTGCAACCCCTACTGGTTCTACAGCCTATTCACTCAGTTGTACCGGCCCGATCATCACCCCGGATTCTGAGAATTTTTTAATAACCCCGATAGCAAGCCACAATCTTACTGTCAGGCCGATTGTCATTAAAGATGATTGTGAAATCAGGATCCGGGTTACCGGAAAGAATTCCGAATTCCTGGTCAGCCTCGACTCACGAACAGAAAAAGTAGATCAAGGGGTAGAATTACTGATTCACAAGGCTCCATTTAAAATTAAATTGCTTCGATTGACAGATAAAAGCTTCTTCCAGACCATTCGTGAAAAGCTGAACTGGGGGTTGGATAACCGGAATTAGCATAATATTATGCAAGATGAGGCCGATTCATCAAATAAATGTATGATCTGGGCGTTATTCAAAGTTGTTGAACGATAAGATCAAAAAAGAATATTTAAGCCGCATGCATAACAGTCTCAGAAATTCGGTTTTATTGATAATCCTGTTCCTTTTCCAGTGTTTTTCGGTGAAATCCCAGGACCTGGAAGTTGGATTGACAGCCGGTGGTTGTTATTATCTTGGCGATCTCAACCCGGGAAAGCATTTTCTCCATACCAATATAGCCTATGGTCTGGAAGCAAGGTATGACCTTGATACTCGCTGGGCTGTGAAAATAAGTGGTTTGCGTGGTAAAATAGAGGGAAATGCCGCGTCCTCCGATTTTCTTCCCAACCGCGGGCTTGACTTCACCAGCCAGGTGACTGATATTGCAGGGGAGGTAGAATTTAATTTTCTTCCATATTTTACAGGAAGCCGGATGAACAGAATATCGCCGTATATTTACACAGGCATTTCCGTGTTCTTTTTTAACCCTGTCAGCAATGGTCAATTTTTGCGGAAACTGGGCACGGAAGGGCAGAATGTCGGTTATCAGGGGCGCACTCCCTATGGTTCTGTAAGCGTTTCAATTCCATTTGGTTTGGGGGTCAAAGTGAGCCTTTCAAAACGTGTGGGATTGCAGGCGTTTTGGGAAATGCATAAAACATTCAATGACTACCTCGATGATGTAAGTACTACTTATTATCTGAACGGTTCATCAATTGACCCAAAGGATCCGACAGGAGCTATGTCGGACCCAACGCGCAACCACGAACCTGGAATGCAACGTGGAAATTCTTCTAACATGGATTGGTATGCTTTTTTTGGCATCTCTTTTACATATAGTTTCAATTTGCTGGCATCAAATAAATGCCGGGATTTGAACCATTGATGGTCGGATTCTCATTATGACGGAAATAAAAGATCAAATTGATAGGAAAAATTTACCGGTTCATGTGGCTGTAATCATGGATGGGAATGGCCGCTGGGCGAAAAAACGCGGCTTTATTCGTACCCTGGGACATGAAAAGGGAGTGGATGCCGTTCGAAACACCGTCGAAGCGGCTGCCGAACTCGGGATACAATTTCTTACCATGTATGCCTTTTCAACAGAAAACTGGAACCGCCCCAAATATGAAATCGATGCACTGATGCGTATTCTGGTCAATTCTCTTCACAAAGAAATGACCACCCTCATGAAAAACAATGTCAGGCTTAAAGCCATTGGTGATTTGAAGAGCCTCCCTCCAAAGAGCAACCGTGAGCTGATGAAGTCAATCGATGAAACAAAAGAGAACACCGGACTGACCTTGATCCTCGCCCTTAGTTACAGCTCACGCTGGGAATTGGTGGAAGCAGCCCGGGCAATTGCGCGGAAAGTTGAATTAAAAGAATTATCACCTGATCAAATTGATTTATCCACTTTTACCTCTTTCCTTGCTACCGCGGCCATACCTGATCCCGAACTCCTCATACGCACCAGCGGGGAATATCGCATCAGCAACTTTTTACTTTGGCAAATAGCCTATGCTGAATTTTATTTTACAGATACCCTGTGGCCGGATTTTGGTAAAATCGATTTTTACAAAGCTGTTCTGGATTTTCAGGGGAGGGAGCGAAGATTTGGGCTTACCAGTGAACAGATCAATGAATTTGAAGGAAAACTACGTAAATAAATCTGAATGAGACTCCGCGAACTGCTGATTATACTGTTATTATTGCTTGCTATCTTACCTGTTTCAGCCCAGATCAGTCTCGGTGATGGTTTTACAGCGGATTATAACAACCCCAAAGAGTACTATATTGGCGGTATTACCGTGAGTGGTGTTAAATACCTCGATGGAAATGTACTGATCATGCTTTCTGGTTTGACAGTAGGCGATAAGGTAAAGATTCCGGGAGATAAAATTTCACAATCTGTTCGTAAATTATGGGAACAAGGGCTTTTCGAGGATATTAAGGTTTCGGTTTCAAAAGTGGTTGATGATCAGGTTTTTATAAATTTCAATCTCAAGGAACGTCCCAGACTTTCTAAGTTCCAGTTCACTGGGATTAAAAAATCTGATGCGGATGACATCCGGCAAAAGATTCGTTTGGTCAAAGGCGATTATGTTACCGATAACCTCATCATCAAAACCACAAATATCATCCGCAAATTTTACAATGACAAAGGCTTTTTAAATACAGATGTTCACATTGAACTTAAAAAAGATTCTGCAACTGCCAATGAAGTAACGATGTATATCAACATCGACAGGAATGAAAAAGTGAAAGTTTATACCATCACCATTCATGGCAATAAAAACATCGGCACCGATTTGATCAAAGCATCTTTGAGTAAAACCAAAGAAAAAAGTGTTTTCAACCCCATGAACAATATGGACAAGGTTGTTTACAACACAGCTAAAGATGTGGCAACCGTCGATTTTCTGGAAGTTGGCAACGTATTGGAGCAACACGTTTCTGATAATATCCGGATCAGGCTTTTTAAGTCATCGAAATTCATTGATGAAGATTACCAGGCAGATAAGCAAAAACTTATTGGGAAATATAACCAACTTGGCTATCGGGATGCCCGCATTATCAGGGATTCTATTTCGAAAAATGATGATAATACGATAAACATCGACATTTGGATCGAAGAAGGGCCAAAATATTTCATTCACAGCATCACATGGGTTGGAAACACCAAATATTCGTCAAAATTCCTTGACCGGATTTTAAAAGTCAGCAAAGGCGATGTGTATGATCAGGCAGCACTTGAAGAGGCCCTCACATACAATCCCAGCGGTGCTGACATCAGGTCGCTCTACATGGACGACGGGTATTTGTTTTTTGATGTTTCCCCTGTTGAAACCAGGGTGCAAAACGATTCAATCGACATTGAAATCCGAATGCACGAAGGGAAACAGGCAACCGTTAACAAAGTGACCATTAAGGGCAATACTAAAACAAATGATCATGTCGCATTGCGTGAAATCCAGACGCGGCCCGGTCAGCTTTTTAGCCGCGACAGACTTATCCGGTCGCAACGGCAACTGGCTCAGTTGAGATATTTCGATGCAGAGAAGCTGACACCCAATGTCAATCCCAATCCGGAAGATGGTACGGTCGATATCAGTTATGACGTTACAGAGACATCGGCTGACCAGATTGAACTTTCGGGAGGCTGGGGATATGGCAGGATTGTCGGAACCCTGGGCCTGTCATTCAACAATTTTTCGTTGAAAAATATTACCAACCTGAAATCATGGAAACCGATCCCTGCCGGTGATGGGCAGAAGTTGAGTTTACGGTTTCAAACCTACGGCAAGGGTTATTACAGCTATAGCTTTTCCTTCACAGAGCCCTGGCTTGGCGGCAGGAAGCCGCTGGCCCTTAGCTTGTCGTATTACCATTCAAAATATACCAACGGTTTGGCAGCGAATGATGCCAGTTTTGCCTATTTTAAAATTGATGGGATTTCTGTCGGACTTGGAACCCAGTTGCGCTGGCCTGATGACTATTTCTCGCTCTACCAGAGCCTGAACTATAACAGGTATAATACATACAATTATGCATCGATTTTTACTTTTGGAGGTGGGAACGGAGTTTATAACGCATTGAGTTATTCCGTTACATTATCCCGGAATTCGGTGGATGCGCCAATTTTTGCAAGAAACGGCTCGGAGTTATCCTTCAATGTGGAGGTGACTCCTCCATATTCATGGTTCCGTGGCAACGTTGATTATTCAAGTATGTCTGCCAGTGAACGTTACAAATGGGTTGAATATTACAAGATCAAATTCAAGGGTGCCTGGTACATCAATCTTGTGGAGAAACTTGTGATGACGCCCCGGATCCAGTTCGGATTTCTTGGGGCTTATAATCAGAATTTGGGAGAAACACCATTTGAGCGCTTTTATCTCGGCGGCGATGGTTTATCAGGAACCAACAACATGGATGGACGCGAACTCATAGGCATGCGCGGATATGCTAATAACTCGCTTACGCCCGGGTATCCAACCACCATCGGGGGCACGGTATATACACGTTACACGCTCGAATTGCGCTATCCGATTTCTCTCAATCCCAGTGCTACCATTTTTGGATTGGGATTTGTCGAAGCCGGCAACGACTGGTTGTATTGGAAAAATTTCAACCCTTTCAACGTGTACAGATCTGTGGGTGTTGGCGTACGGGTGTTTTTACCGATGTTCGGACTGCTTGGTCTCGATTGGGGGTATGGTATTGATGCGATTCCCGGTGTTCCAGGCGCCAACGGCGGGCAGTTCCATTTCTCGATCAACTCTTCGATTGACTAGGAAAAAGCCGGCCAGTGGACAACTGAATTGACTAACTTTGTAACTTTGTGACTCAGTAAATCCTGTTACTTTATCGACTTCTTAGATGATTTAAAATTATATCATATGAAAAAGAAAGTTTTAATTTTTACGGTGATCATGTTTGCTGCTTTGTTTATTCAGGCTCAGAAATTCGCTTACGTCGACACTGAATACATCCTCGATAATATCCCTGAATTCGCAGAAGCGCAATCCCAACTTGATGAAATTTCCTCTCAGTGGCAAAAAGAGATCGAAGCTAAATTTGCAGAGGTTGATAAAATGTATAAGGACTACCAAACCCAGGCTGTCCTTCTTCCAGATGACATGAAAAAGAAAAAAGAACAGGAAATTGTTGATAAAGAAAAGGAAGTCAAGAATTTACAACGAAACCGGTTTGGAAAAGAGGGTGATCTGTTTAAAAAACGCCAGGAACTGGTCAAGCCTATTCAGGAAAAAATTTACAATGCAATTCAGGAAATTTCGACAAGTAACAATTATGCGGTTATTTTTGATAAAGGCGGCAGTTTGACCATGATGTACGCAAATCCAAAATATGATATCAGCGACGAAGTACTGGACAACCTTGGTGCAAGCCTGAATAACAGGAAAGGAAAAGGAAAAACGGGCGGTACTACTCCTTCAGGTGGGAAAAATGCAAATACCGAATCAGCACCTTCAGGTGGAAAAAATACCAACACCGATGCAGCACCTTCAGGCGCATCTGTACCCAGAGAACCGAAGAAATAAAAAAAAATGTTTACTTTTGCATCACAATTCGTAGTATAAACCATTTAATTATTGAAAATGAAAAAATTAGCTAAGTTTATTGCTGTTGTTGTATTGATCATTGGTTGTTCTTTTGTTTCACAGGCACAAAATCCGGTCAAGATTGGATATATTGATTTCAATACATTGCTGGCAGCAATGCCGGGAATTGATTCTGTAAAGATCAAACTGCAAAGTTATCAGAAGACCCTCACAGACCAGATGGATGCTATGAAAGCGGAGTTTGAAAACAAGTACCTGGATTATCAATCACAGGCTTCAAGCATGTCGGATCTGATAAAACAAACCAAGGAGAAAGAATTGTCAGATCTCCAGGCTCGTATCGATGCGTTTCAACAAAAAGCCAGCCAGGATCTTCAAACCAAACAGCAGGAATTAGTTGCCCCGTTTATCGAGAAAGCCAAAGCAGCTATCAAAGAAGTTGCCAAGGAAAATAAATTCACCTTTGTTTTAAATGCAATAGAAGATGTTGTTATTTATAAAGATGAGGCCGATGATGTCATGTCGCTGGTGAAGAAAAAACTTGGAATACAGTAAAGATATTCTACAAAGTGAAAAGCCGGTTTTTATAAAGGACCGGCTTTTTTATTTCACTATTCACCAATTCATTAATAAGAATTACCAGCTTCCTCCGGCACCGCCTCCGCCAAAGCTTCCTCCGCCAAAGCCGCCGAAACCGCCACCGCCTCCGCCGAAACCACCCCCGCCTGAACTGAAGTCGTTCCATGATCCGCCATGGCCGCGACCCATTGAGCCAAGCAACCAGAAAGCGGTCCAGAAAGGAAGGCTTTTGCCTACAGACATTCCGCGCGCCCGGCTGCCACGAATAGCCATGAACACGACGATGATAATGACAATCGGAATCAGGAGGCCAAAGGGGCTTGATTTCTTACCGGCTTTCTTGCTGTATTGGTCTGCGGTATACTCTCCTTTCGCCAGGGAAATCATGGTTGAAGTAGCCGATTCAATTCCTGCATAATAATTTCCGGTTCGGAAATTCGGCAGCATTTCATTTTCAACAATCCGTTTGGCTAAAGCGTCCGGAATAACCCCTTCCAGGCCATACCCGGTTTGAATGCATGCTTCGCCATTTTCATTGGGATACTTAGGTTTCACAAGCAATACGGCTCCATTGTTTTTCCCTTTTTGACCGACACCCCATTTTTCGCCGATCAACCTGGCAAATTCATTCTTGTCATACCCGTTGAGTGATTTAACCAGTACTACAACGATTTGGGTGGAGCTGGAATCATTGAAGGTCACAAGTTTCCGTTCAAGGTTTTGCACTTCATCGGTGCTTAAAATCCTGGCAAAATCGTTCACGAGCCGCGGTGGATCAGGCCTGGATGGAATATTCTGTCCATTGACCGAAGCGTATCCAAACAAGAATAGAATTCCTAAAAACGGGAGAAAATACCTCTTATATGATCGCATAAACTTTATCTTCTTAAACACATTAACTTATTAGATAAGTAATTAGTCTTTACCGAAAGATACTTCATCCGGCAGTTCGTTAACATCACCGAGGTGATAGGGAAAATGTTTTTTTAAATGTATCCCGGTGGATGTAATTGCTTCGATCAGGCCCTCGGTATAACGGTTTTCCCTGAAATGGTCCAGCATCTTTGCTTTTATTTCATTCCAGTAATTTTCCGGAACCAGCTTATGAATACCGCTGTCGCCAATGATGGCGAAGCGCCGGTTTTTTACTGCCAGGTAAATTAATACACCATTCCGAAGCTCCGTTTTATTCATTCCAAGTTGTTTGAAAACGAATGCAGCACGGTCAAGCACATCCCCCGAAAAAGTGTTTTCAATATGAACACGAATCTCCCCGGATGTATCCAGCTCCGCATTCATAATTGCCTGCCTGATATCGTCTCTCTCCTGTATTGAGAAAAAATTTTTTGCACCGGTACCCATGTTTGTTGTGATATAGTTGTTGCTGTTGTTCAGATTCTGTGTACACCTTATAATGAGTGCATTCCTGGCGGTAAATGGATGAACTTTACAGGGATGCTAAAATTGAACTTGCGGTGCTTTTTCCGCTCCCGCCTGTGCCTGGAAATAAGCTTTTTTCTGGAACCCCAGCATGCCAGCAAACATGCTGGTAGGGAATTGCCGCAAATAGGTGTTGTAAGCCTGGGCCGATTCGTTGAATTTCATGCGCTCAACAGTGATGCGGTTTTCCGTACCTTCCAGCTGTGCCTGAAGTTCAGAAAAATTTTGCGTGGCTTTAAGTTCCGGATACTTTTCAACAACAACCATGAGCCTGCCAAGTGCTGAACTCACTCCATTCTGAGCCTCCTGAAACTTTTGCAACGAAGCCTCATCCAGGTTTTTAGGATTGATTTGAACACTGGTAGCCTTTGCACGTGCCTCAATGACTGCGGTAAGTGTCTGTTGTTCGAAATTGGCAACTCCCTTAACAGTGTTGACCAGGTTTGGGATCAGATCCAGCCTCCGCTGATAAACATTCTCCACGTTGGCCCAGGCTGTATTCACCCCTTCCTCCCTGGTAACTAAATTATTGTTGATTCCGGTTGCCCAGGCGATGAGGAGAAGGATCACGCCGACTACCACGATTAAAACAATCCAACCTTTGCTTAATTTCATGATTCAATGTATTAAGGGTTAATATTTGCTAAATTACTAATAATCAAATTGCAAAATGCAAAATGCAAAATGCAGAAATCATCCTGGGAGCTTTCAGACAACTGCCGCCATTTATTGTTTGTATTAGACAGGTTTTTCTGAATTGGTTACGAAATTTTCTTTTATTAAATCACCTGTTTTATATTCATCCCACATTTCACATCTCAGGCCATCTGTTCCGTGCTTCTTTTAATGAACTCAGCCAGGTCTTTGCCTTTCAGCATATTCTGAGCCAGTAAAGCAAGGTCGAACATTTGTTTGATGGTTTGTTCCCGCTTTTCACTTTCCTGATCTGCAAGGAGCTTTCCTATCAAAGGACTATTCGAATTAATAACCAGGTTGTAGTTTTCCGGCATTTCTCCCATGAAACCATAGCCTCCGCCACCCCCAAGGGCCGACATGTCTTTCATTCGACGCATGAACTCGTTTTGAGTAATGAGCATGGGTGATTCTTTTTCGCTCAGACTTTCAAAAACAATCGTGAATTTTTTATCGTCGATTTGTTTGGCAAACATCTCTTTAATGGATTTTTGCTGGTCATCATTGAGTTTAGAAGGCAGAGCATCCTCTTTTTTAATCAACTTTTCTACGGTATCCGAATCAACGCGCGTAAACCGTGTTTTTTCCAATTTTTGTTCAAGTGTGTTGATGAAATGAGCCTCAAGCACTCCATCCATCATCAGAACATCATATCCCCTGGATTTCACTGATTCAATGAAACTGTACTGCTCATGTTGATTTGTTGCATAGAGATAAATGAGTTGTCCGTCCTTATCTTTTTGAGATGGCGAAACAAGCTCTTCATACTCTTCGAAAGTGAAATATTTGTTGTCAACATTTTTTAAAAGGCAAAACTTCTTTGCGCGGTCGTAGAAATCCGGCTGGGAGATGATCCCGTATTCGATAAACACTTTGATATCATCCCATTTGGCTTCAAAATCGGCCCGGCCATCCTTGAAAAGTGATTCCAGTTTATCTGCAACTTTTTTAGTGATATGGTTGGATATTTTTTTTACATTCGGATCACTTTGCAGGTAGCTCCGGGAAACATTAAGCGGAATATCAGGTGAGTCGATCACTCCGTGCAATAAGGTGAGGAAGTCGGGCACAATGCCCTCCACAGAATCAGTCACAAACACCTGGTTGCAATATAGCTGGATTTTGTCTTTCTGAACTTCAAGGTTGCGCTTAACTTTTGGAAAATAAAGGATTCCCGTAAGGTTAAAAGGATAATCAACATTGAGGTGAATCCAGAACAGGGGCTCCTCAAAAGAAAAAGGATAGAGTTCCCTGTAGAAATTCTTGTAATCTTCATCCTTTAAATCTACGGGTTTCTTTTTCCAGATGGGATCAACGTTGTTGATGATCCTCGGTTTCTCAACTTCAACCTGTTTATCATGGCCATCCTTGTCCTGCTCTCCTTCCACTTTCTCCCATGTTTTTTCAGTTCCGAACCGGATTGGCACAGGAAGAAACTTGCAATATTTTTTCAGGATGCCAAGAAGCGTGTGTTCTTCAAGATAATCTTTCGAATCATCAGCAATATGAAGAATTACTTCGGTGCCCCGGTATTTTTTGTCTGATTCATCCATGGTGTAATCTGGACTGCCATCACATTCCCAGTGAACACCGTTTGTTTCCCCTTTTTTCTGGTATGTTTTCGTGAAAATTTCCACCTTCTCCGAAACCATGAAGCTGGAGTAAAAACCAAGTCCGAAATGACCGATGATGGCATTCATTTCGGATTCAGATTTGGTTTTAAATTTTTTAATGAACTCTTCAGCACTGGAAAATGCGATTTGGTTGATGTATTTATCCACCTCTGCAGAAGTCATCCCTATTCCTTTGTCTTTTACGGAGATGGTCTTGTTTTCTTTATCCAATGTTACTTCGATGGTGAGATCACTGATGTCGCCATTGTATTTTCCAAGTGCAGACAGTGTTTTAAGTTTTTGCGTTGCATCAACGGCGTTGGAAATCAATTCACGCAGAAATATCTCATGTTCTGAATAGAGGAATTTCTTGATAATAGGAAAGATGTTCTCGGTTTGAACATTTATTTTACCTTTTTGCATAGTGGTTATCGTTTTTGGTTATTGTCATTGGCAACATCAAAGGTAATGCCATGACATATTGTCTGACAAAATGACAAAGATCAACCTTTGAATGAAAATTTTTATACCTTGATATTTTGATCTGGAAAATTCCTAAATTTACAGTGTCGGAAACCTCTACAATGAAAATGCGCGGGATGCCGCGTCCCTGAAACCTACCGCCGAGGCCTGCCCCGGCTTTAAAACGCTACAACATGAACACGATTGATTGGAAGAACCTGCCCTTCGGATATTATAAAACTGACTTTAACGTCCGCTGTTACTATAAAGACGGAAAATGGGGGGAGCTGGAAATTACTGACTCAGAGCATATTACGATGCATATGGCTGCAACGTGCCTGCATTATGGCCAGGAGGCATTTGAAGGATTGAAAGCATTTACGGGTAAAGACGGCAAGATCAGGATTTTCCGCCTGGTGGAAAATGCCAAACGCATGATCAGATCTGCCCAGGGAGTGATGATGGCAGAAGTGCCGGTTGAATTATTTACCGAGGCAGTTCTCAAGGTGGTAAAACTGAATCTGAAATACGTTCCACCCTATGGAGAAGGAGCTTCCCTTTATTTACGGCCTTTATTGATCGGAACCGGTGCACAGGTTGGTGTAAGCCCTGCAAAGGAATATATGTTCATGGTATTTGCCGGTCCCGTCGGGCCTTATTTCAAGGAAGGCTTTAATCCTGTGAAGATGCAGATTGTACGCGACTTTGACCGCGCAGCACCTTTGGGGACCGGTCATATCAAAGTGGGTGGAAATTATGCTGCAAGTTTGCTGGCTGGCCAGCGGGCTCATAAAGATGGATATGCCTCCTGTATTTTCCTGGATGCACGGGAGAAAAAATATATTGATGAAGCAGGGCCTGCAAATTTCTTTGGCATCAAGGGAAATACTTATGTAACGCCTGATTCGGTTTCCATTCTCCCGTCAATTACCAATATGTCCCTGCGGGTTTTGGCAACGGAAATGGGAATGAAGGTCGAACAACGTCATATTCCCGTGGAAGAACTGGATGAGTTTGATGAGGTGGGTGCCTGTGGTACTGCAGCAGTGATTTCTCCAATCTGCATGATCCATGACCGTGATACGGGGAAAGAATATAAATATTGTAAAAACGGTCAGCCCGGTACCATTTCACAAAAACTTTACATGAAGTTCAAGGGAATCCAGGAAGGACTTGAACCGGATACCCATGGATGGGTCACCATCGTGGAATAGGACGATTGACGTCACACGCAGGACGTGAGACGTAAGAAGATGAAGGCAGGTTGTGAACTGGATTGTTAACCGATTCAATCCTGCTTTGACTGCCGGACCGAATAACTGAGGATCCCACTCATTTTCTGTTGCATTATCGCCGCTTCTGCTCTTGCTTTTTCTGCAAAATCCAAACCATTTGAAGCATAGATGATATTCCTTGAAGAATTGACGATCAAACCACAATCTTTAGTCAAACCATATTTTGCAACCTCTTGCAAACTACCACCCTGGGCGCCAACACCGGGCACAAGGAGAAAATGACCAGATACGATTTTCCTGATGTCGCTCAGCATCTCAGCCTGGGTTGCACCCACTACATACATTGTATTCTCAGGGCTTCCCCACTTTTGAGAATTTATCAGGACCTTTTCGAAAAGCCTGTGGTTATTATCCTTGAAAAACTGGAAATCTGAAGCTCCCTTGTTGGAGGTCAGGGCCAGCACAATGATCCATTTTCCGGGATAGGAGAGGAACGGTTTTACCGAATCTTCGCCCATATAAGGTGCAACGGTCACAGCATCAAAATCCATTCCGGATGATGACGGATCAAACATTGCACGTGCATATTGTTGAGAAGTATTGCCAATGTCGCCCCGTTTGGCATCGGCGATGGTAAATAATTGCCCGGGATAAGCACTGTTGAGGTATTGGATGGTCTTTGTCAGGCTTTGCCAGCCCACGCTGCCATAACATTCATAAAATGCAAAATTGGGCTTGTATGCAATGGCCAGGTCATGGGTTGCATCGATGATTGCTCTGTTGAACTCAAAGATGGGATCATCGGATTCGAACAGATGCGCCGGAATTTTAGAAAGATCAGTGTCCAAACCAATGCAGAGAAACGATTTTTTAGAAAAAATAAGTTCAATAAGTTTACTGCGGTCCATTTACTTTGGATTTACGATTAAAGATTTACGAATTTTCGTTTTATCACCATCTTAATTCGTTCCGGCTTCCTTCAGCCGCTCCGCATTCTCCGCAAGTTGTAAAGCCTCTATCAGTGGTTCAACATCACCGTCGAGGACTACCGGAAGGTTGTAAAGCGTCATGTTGATCCGGTGGTCGGTCACCCGGCTTTGCGGATAGTTGTAGGTCCGGATTTTTGCTGAGCGGTCGCCGGTAGAAACCATTGTTTTCCTTTTCTTCGATATTGCATCGAGGTATTTCTGATGTTCCAGTTCATAGAGCCTTGTCCGCAAGACCTTCATCGCTTTCTCGAAATTCTTGATCTGTGATTTCTCATCCTGGCAGGAAACAACAATATTTGAAGGGATGTGTGTCAGGCGGATAGCAGAATAGGTGGTGTTGACAGATTGTCCGCCCGGGCCGGAGGAACAAAAGGTATCTTTTCGAACATCCGATTGCTTTATTTCAACATCGAATTCATCCGCCTCCGGTAAAACGGCAACCGTAGCCGCTGATGTATGCACACGGCCCTGGGTTTCTGTTTGCGGAACCCGTTGTACACGATGAACTCCCGATTCATACTTCATCAGTCCATAAACATTTTCACCCATGATGTTGAAAATGATTTCCTTAAATCCACCCATGGTGCCTTCAGTAAAATCTACCAGTTCCACTTTCCAGCGTTTCGTCTCTGCAAATTTGCTGTACATCCGGTAGAGGTCACCTGCAAAAATACTGGCTTCATCTCCTCCGGTACCTGCACGGATCTCGATCACAGCATTTTTACCATCTTCCGGGTCGGTTGGAATAAGCATCATCCGTATATCTTCTTCGATTTTTTCTTTCTCCGCGCTTAGGATATTTAGCTCCTCCTTTGCCATGGTGCGGAATTCCTCATCCTTTTCATTGTGGATGATATCTTTGGCATGGTCGATATTGGATAAAAGTGATTTGTAAACTTCGAATGCTTCCATGATCGGCTGAAGCTCCTTATAATCCTTATTGAGCTTGATATAGTTCTTCATGTCACTCATCACCGAAGGTTCATTCATCTGTATCTGAATGTCTTCGTAGCGTAACTTAATGGCCTCTAATTTTTCTAACATGACTACAATTAAATGGGAGTGCAAAGTTAACCATTTCCGGCAGAAAATTTACAGTTGCCCGATTTGCGATAAAGATTGAATTGCAAGATTATCAATTCATGCAGGCTCTAAAATAGGAGTTTAATAGTGGAACTCTCCGTATGTGGACAGAACTGTCAGCTTTTTTGAGGTGGAGGGTTCACAGTGACCAATTACCTGAGCATCGATGTTAAATGTCCGGGCAATTTCGACAATGGACCCTGCAATGTTTTCTGGAACATAGAATTCAAGCCGGTGGCCCATGTTAAATACCTTGTACATTTCCCCCCATGAGGTTCCTGATTCCGATTGGATGAGCATGAACAGGTGAGGCACAGGCAACATGTTGTTTTTAACAACATGCATGTTTTCAATGAAATGAAGAATTTTAGTCTGACCACCTCCGCTGCAGTGAATCATGCCATGAATATGCGGACGGAAAAGATTGAGGATTTTTTTGACGACAGGGGCATAAGTCCGGGTCGGTGACAATATCAGTTTTCCAATGTCAACACCCTGTATTTCAGATGGATCTGTTAAATATTTGGTTCCCGTATAAACCAGGTTGTCCTGAAGCCCGGTGTCGAAACTTTCAGGATGGATTGTTGCATATGATCTGTTTAAAACATCATGACGGGCTGAAGTGAGCCCGTTACTGCCTATTCCGCTATTATACTGCTTTTCATAGCAGGCTGTTCCGGAGGATGACAACCCGACAATCACATCACCTGCCCTGATTTGTCCATTGTCTATCACGTCACTACGCTTCAGGCGGCAACTTACAGTAGAATCCACGATGATTGTTCTCACCAGGTCACCCACATCTGCTGTTTCGCCTCCTGTTGACCATATGCCTATTCCCCAACTGCGCATTTCTTCAAGAAATTCCTCTGTTCCGAGGATTATTTCCGATATCACTTCGCCCGGTATCAGGGTTTTATTACGGCCGATGGTCGATGAAACCAGGATATTCTCCAAAGCGCCAATGCAGAGCAAATCGTCGAGGTTCATCACGATGGCATCCTGTGCGATTCCCCGCCATACGGATCTATCACCGGTTTCCTTCCAATACAAGTAAGCCAGCGAGGATTTTGTGCCGGCACCATCGGCATGCATGATGTTGCACCATGCATCGTCCCCGCCTAATAAATCAGGGACAATTTTACAGAATGCATTTGGATATAAACCTTTGTCTATATTTCTGATCGCAGCATGAACATCTTCTTTTGATGAAGAAACACCGCGTTGCTCGTAACGACCCTGGCTGATCATTCGAAAATTATCTCCCTGTTCGAATCATCAATGCTGTATTTACCGAATTTTTTAAGAATGCTGTCGCCAAATTGCAACGATTGAATTTTCTTATTGACTGTTACTTTAATGTCCTTGACGCTGTTTTTACCGATCCTGATTTCTTTTAGCGTGAGCACGGCTTTTTCGGCAACAGTTCCTTCTCCTAAAATTTTTGTAGGATCACCATCAAAGCTTGTCTTATCAATTACGCCATCTTTCAGTAACTTCAGGGTCAGAACCGGCGAAATAAAGGCTTCTTTTTCCTTTGAATCATAGGTGAATTCAGTGGTTATTCCATTGATGTAGCTTGTTGCCTGCAGCAATCCATCCTTGGTCTTTATGAAAGGGACATTGTTTTCTTCGGGTTTGACCACCATTTCGATTTTCGTTGGCGGAACATTCTTCGTGACTTTTGTTTTTGGCACATAGTCGTTCCGGAGAATTGAAAATTCAGTACGCCGGTTGAGTTGATGGGCAGCCTCTTTGACGCTGGTACTGGGCATCAGGTTGATGATGGAATCATTGAGCACTGTTCCGGCCTTAAAGGTAAATTCTTCTTTGACCACATCTTTATTGAGCATCCTGGGAACCCGTTCCCCGTATCCTTTAGCCACGAGCCGTTCGGGATCAATACCCCTTGAAATAAGGTAATCCACTACACTTTGTGCTCTTTTTTGGGAAAGGATATCGTTGCGTTCATCACTGTCTCTCGAGTCGGTGTGTGATGCAAGTTCAATCACAATGTTTTCGTTTGCATCAAGTGTTTCGATCAACCCTTGGAGGGAGTCACGATATTGGGGTTTCAAATCCCACTTGGCCAGGTCATAAAGGATATCAGGCAAGACAACCGGCTTTTTAGGAATCGGCCGAAGTACAAAGTTGCGTACAAGGTCTTTGCTTCTTTCAATCCCAACCGTCGTTTCACGGCCCTTTTCATTAAAATAATCTTTTTTTGTTACCAGAATATCATAGGTTGTATTGGCCAGAATCTGCATTTTATTGAAAGCGTAATGTCCTTTATCATCCGAGTTGTATTCAAACACCTTTCCGTCGGTTCCGACTATCCTGACCTTTGCTCCTGGAATTGGCTGCAAGGTACGGTCATCGGTGATATTGCCTTCCAGCGTATAATATACAGGCGGGATCAGGAAAGAATATATATCATCGCGTCCTTTACCTCCCGGGCGATTTGAAGAAAACAAACCCTGTTCAAGTTCGTCGCCATTGAATACGATTCCAAAATCATCTGCCGGGGAATTGATTGGCGACCTCAAATTGATCGGCCGGGTCCATCGATCGGTGGTCATTGCAGCGGCAGGCATGTAAATTTTAATGGTGGCACCCGATGCATTGATGAAAGTATTGTTCGAAAGGGAGCTTTGCCACTGGTAACTGGTGGCACCATCAACGTTGGAGAAAGGTTTGCCACCGATGGTGCTTTTCCATTGATAAACATTCGCAGTGCCGCTTTTTGTTCGTGTGGATACAAAGATGTCAAGCCCGCCCATTCCAGGGTGGCCATTGGAAGCAAAATATAAAATACTGTCGTCGCGGATGAAAGGAAAAAGTTCGTCGCCCGGTGTGTTTATTGCAGGGCCAAGGTTCACTTTCACGTAGGCACCTCCTTTTTTCTCCCGTTTGGCCATCCAGATATCCTTCCCGCCAAATCCTCCGGGCAGATCGGCGGAGAAAAAGATGGTTTCATCAGATGCAACTGTTGGGTGTCCCATGATCGCAGAAGAATCGCCTCCCAATTCAACTTTTTCAGGTTCTGTCCAGTTTGTCCCTCCCTGGCGGTTTGCTTTCATGATGGCACATCCGTTTTTACGTTTCGGATCATTCCAGCATCGTGTGAAGTAATACGTAGAAAAACGTGTATTAAATTGGCCGACACCTTCGTTGGCCTTGGAATTGACCATCCCGCCCTCATCGGCTAATACAGGTTTGCTCCAATCGCCTTTACGGTCGATGCGTGCAAAGAATAAGTCTGAAAAACCTAGCCCTGTCCAGTTATCGATGTCTTTTCCCTTGGCTCCGTTCCTGTCTGATGTGAAAAAGATAGATAAATATTTTTTATCCGCATAAGCAGCGGCAAAATCATCTTCTTTCGAATTCAGTAATTTTTCCCATTTAACGCCATATTTTGTTGGATTTTCAATCCATTCCTTCGCTTCCGTGCACGTTGAAATTCCAATGTCAGCGCGCGGATCTGCCGGTCCGATCTCTTTATAGGCGGCATACTGTTTTATGGCTTCTTCGTAATTGCCGTTTGTTTTCAGTAGATCAGCGTATATAAGAAGGATTTTTGGATTGTCTTTGATGTACTTGGTGTTGATTACAAGTCTCTTGTAAGATGATTCGGCCTTCCTGGTATTGTTCATCATCCGGTAACACTCTGCGATCCGGAGGGAAATGCGGTCTCGTTCAGTCTTGTTATTTTTAACCTTAGAATAAGCTTTCTGATATTTCTGTAATGCCAGCATAAACATTTGATCGGCATAGGCTGCATCCGCGGCTTTGGAAAATTTGTTTTGTGCAAATGATCCCGGCGTTGATGCCATAAAAATCAAGATCAGAAGGGAAAGGATGGGGTAACGCATGTCAACGCAATTTGGATTGACTAATAAACGCACAAATATAGGTAAAAGTCTGATGAAGGACTAAAAAAAATGGCTATCCCATGATATCGGGACAGCCATTTGATGAATGTATTAATAAATCTTATTTGGCCTTGGTTTTTACCGCCTCCAGCTCTTTCTTCTGTTTACGCCGGCTCTGCCATAAAAGAATGTCGTAGGCAACAGGTGTGGCGTTGAACACGGATGAATAGGTTCCGATCACCACCCCGACGATCAAAGCGAATGTAAATCCACGGAGTACTTCCCCTCCAAATATGAAGATGATGATCAACGTGACAAGGGTTACACCCGATGTGTTGATGGTACGGCCAAGGGTACTGTTGATAGCCGCGTTGATGTTGTTACTGAGTTCCCGCTTCGGATAAAGGGCCCGGTATTCACGGATCCTGTCGA
>CAIVAT010000010.1 GCA_903903985.1 uncultured Bacteroidales bacterium
TAAAATCATCAATGGTCGCAAGTCGGTAGTTTTCGGGCAGTTCACTATAATATCTGAAACCACTTTTATTCACCTTAATATTTTCCAATTTTGTACTAAAAGGCAGTGCACTCATTTTTGTTTGTTTTTGGTGTTTTTGATGAAAAAAAAATAAAATCACTTTCCCAAAAGCAAAAACACGTTCCTACGTCCCCCGCTTCCCTACAAGCCCCTACACATCCCTACACTTCCCCCGCCTTTTTCACCCCTTAATAATATAAAAATCAATAATATATAAAACTGTAGGGAGCGGGGGAAGGAAAATCCGGATTTTGACATAAAAACAGGAATTATTTTTTTTTTAAATGATGCTAAAATGGACGTTCCTCTTCATGGTCTCCCGGATCAATATGAGGCAAATTATCAAGGCTGAGAGTTTCCTGTTTTGGAGGAGTTGCAGGTGGTTCCGCAACAGCTGATTTCTTTTCAGTACTATACGGATTTACAATGGTACGCTCCAGGTTAATATCAAGCTGCCCGGGACCATATTTGAAAACAAAAGCAGAAGTATTGGAGGTATCAAAACGTGTATGGTTGGTATAACCTACATACGATTTATGGTTTTTGAGATAGTGCATGATGGAAATAAGATCAATGCCATTCTTACCTGTTTGTTGTCTCCATTTCTCCATATAAAGCGGATGGACTCTTGAAAACCTGATAAAAAGCAAATTTTGTGGTTTGGCAAATGGTCCGGAAATTTCATCACCTTGTTTATTTGTATAGGCCAGTGATGGAGTCATTGCAATCTTGAAATCTACCCCTGCCTGTATCTTGCCTTCATCAAGCAGATATTCGACGGTTGACCAGAAAGTTGATATTGATTCTGAGGTTGCAATCTGTTTTGTCAATGAAGCGATATCATGCTTGACAATCTTGTACATGGTTTCATAATCAAAACTGAGTTTCAACGGTGTACTACTCTCAAGGATGATCTTGACCGGAGCCAGCAGACAACAATAATTCCTGATTAACCTTTCATCGAAGGGCAGATTTTCCTGAATCATTTCTGCTTTTAAGTTTTCCTGAATAGTCGAAAATGTTCTTGCAAATTGATCTTCCATTAATTTGCGGTATTCCAGAATATCTGTAACCAGTGAACTGATCCCTTGAATTTCCAAATCTTTCAATTCTTCATAACGAGCCATTTGCTGCGGGGTATAATATTTCTTTATAAAGGATAAAAGGCAGGACCGTGTGAGCAGGGAATTGTCATCAAGGGTCGGAAGGAACTGGCCGGAAATAAGAAACGAACTAAGAATTTTGGTAATGGACGTCCGGCTATCCTGGGTCATTTTTCCTTTTTCATGCCCTACACCATCATAAGCAGCTTTCAATAACTGAAAACGCCTGATATCAATGTCATTTGAATATTCATCAAGCCAGACAATGCAGTTTTTGCTGCGGGATCCTCTTCTTGAAAGGCCTACATGAGTTCCGGAATTAAGGTTGAAAGCCGGAAAGTTGTGGAAGAAAAGATTTGAAAGAGACCAGGCCATCTGACTTTTACCGGATTGCTTTTCACCAAAGAGGAACAGGTGAGGGAAAATTTTGTACTTCTCATAAATAAGATCCCGGAATATTGAAGCAACGGCGAAGGCCATGCCCATGATTGCATTTTGACCATATACATCCATCATAAGCTGCGACCACTGGCCGAATGTACAGGGGGCCTGTTTAAATACAAAATATCGGTCATTCTCATAGAGATCATCATCCTCCCGGGCATTGTTGTACACTATTGAAAACGCAGGGGAAAAGTAAAGTCTCTCTTGGTGGGTGGTTATGCCGTATTCATTGACAGGTTGCCACAATCCATTATAAATGCCATTTGCGAAGGCATAGAAGCCTTCTCGCTGCCAGCCTAAAGTGATAAGTGGTTTACACATAGGAAAATCTTTAGAAATAAATTTTAAAATCTTAATATAATGCGCTTTGCATCCTGTCCACAGGAAATTTCCTTCGTCAAAAACATAGGATGAAAACTGATCTACACTTATGAATTTATTGGATGGGATATCAATTATTCTGCTTAAGCCATCCTCATTCGTGATACGCACCAGGCGTTTATTATCAATTTTTGAATCGATATGGAAAAGCGGTTCCATGATGAAGTTAGAGCCACTAACCGGTCCCCCATCTTTGGTATAAAACCAATAGCAGTTTTTTCTTACAAACCATCCCTGTTTATGTTCCGGGTCATTTTCATCTTCGATGAAATCCCGGGGATTTTCTACTATTGCTTTTGCAAAAGTGATTCTTTTGGCTTCACTGGTAATTTTCTTGCAAGTGTCGTTGAAGGTCTTTTTTGAAACCTTGTACTTTTTTGACAGGTAGCTGATGATCAGATCTGTTTGGATGCCATTGTTCAGGGCAACAAGATCATGGCATATTTCGTTGACAGCATCACCCTTCCGGATAATATTATCTGCTGCCGTTTCAAGACGGATTTCTGCTGAAGCAATGACAGCTTCTTTTGCACCGGCATCTGATTCGATCAGATCGGGACCTTCCGGGAGTTCGCTCATCGGGATATCCTTTCCA
>CAIVAT010000011.1 GCA_903903985.1 uncultured Bacteroidales bacterium
AGCCAGCGCGGTTACACTTTATGCCATCTGGCTGCCGACCTCAACGATTACCTTCGACACACAAGGTGGTAACCTGATTGCTCCGATTACACAGGTTGAAAACACAGTCGTTACCGCACCGCCAGACCCGACCAAAGCAGGATTTACCTTTTTGGGCTGGGTACCGGCCGTACCGGAAACCATGCCTGAAGACGATATAACCTGCGTAGCACAGTGGGAAGAAATCACTTACGGGATCACCTACCATGCCAATGGCGGCAGCGGCAATGTTCCTGTGGACTTAAACAGTCCTTATACTGTAGGGGCATTCGTCACCGTTCTGGGGAATGTCGGGGTTCCGGCCTTGACCAGGATCGGGTACTCCTTTGGCGGATGGAATACACAGGCCAATGGTTCAGGCAACAGCTACCAGGAAGGCGCTACCTTCAACATGCCTTCCAGTGCAGTTATTCTTTATGCCATCTGGACAGAAATCAAGCCTGTTGTGACAGCATATCCCGTCAATATCACCTGCTTTGGATATAATAACGGAGCTGTAAACATCGATGTTTCGTCAGGAACACCTCCATATACCTATTCATGGAGCAATACTGCCACAACCCGGAATATCAGCGGGCTTTCGGCTGGAGTTTATTCGGTAACGGTTACGGATCATGTTGGTTTCACCGCTACCGACCAGACGACAGTCTACGAGCCGCTGGCAGCAGTAAGTTGCGCAGCAGTCCAAACCAATGCTGTATCCTGCAAAGGCGGAGCAGACGGAGAGGCGGTTGTAACGCCAGATGGCGGATGGGGGTCATATTTGTACAGATGGAATAATGACCAGACCACATCAATTGCCACCGGACTTTTATCAGGCACTTATACTGTTACAGTTACCGATCTTGCAGGCTGCACCTCGACCTGCGAGGCAACTATCATGGAACCGCAGTTGCCTTTGTCCTGCAACATAAATCATACAAACGTTCAGTGCTTTGGAGCTTCAACCGGAAACGCAACAGCCATAGGTTCAGGCGGTACGCCGGATTATATTTATCTGTGGAGCACGAATCAAACGACAGCTACGATTTCAGGCCTGTCATCAGGTGCCTACACTGTGACAGTTACGGATAATAATGGTTGTAAAGCCATGAATTCAGTTGAAATTTTCCAGCCGTCGGAGCCTCTTGCCATTACCAACTGCACCAAGACCGATGTCTTATGCTTCGGTACTTCGACAGGCTCGGTGTCAGCAGGACTGGTAACCGGCAGCATAGGAACCACGAGCTATACCTGGAAAAACTCACTTGACGCTGTTGTTGGTACAACCCCTACAGTAACAAACCTGCCTGCAGGCACATACACATTGACAATCAGTGATAACTGTTCATCGGCAGGATGCTCAGCTACGATAGGTGAACCGGCTGACCTTACAGCCTCCTGCAGCCATACCGATGCCATATGCACAATCACCAACGCTGGTTCGGCAATCGTAGCAGCCAACGGCGGTGTTGGAAACTATTTTTACCTGTGGTCAAATGGTGGCACAACGACACAGATAACTGGACTTTCAGACGGCACATATAGTGTAACCGTGTCCGATGGGAACGGCTGCACGGAAACCAGTTCAACAATTGTTACTGTCAATCTCGCTCCGCAACTTGTCACGCATCATCAATCTGCATGTTCGCCAAACAAAGTTAATCTGACCTTATCGGCCGTAACTGCTGGAAGTACATTAAATGGTGCAACACTCACTTACTGGATGAATTCAGCAGCAACAATTCAATTAACGACCCCGACATCTGTTGGCACAGGAACATACTATATCAAAGCTGCAACGTTAACAGGTTGTTACGATATCAAGCCCGTCACGGTCAGTATCAACCCGCTACCGATCATATACCCCGGAACGGGAGGCGGAAGTTATTGTGCAGGAGGATCAGGGTTGGTGATTGGTATTGCTGGTTCGCAAGTTGGAGTTAATTATATCGCATGGATCGGTATCACGCAAGTCAGCCCGATAGTCCCCGGTACCGGAGGCCCGATTTCATTTGGCGTTCAAACAGTGGCCGGAATTTATTGGATACTAGCACAGAATGTTACAACAGGGTGTACCAACCATATGTATAACTGCGTTCATATCACGATCGATCCGTTGTTGCCGGTAAGTGTGACCATTAAACCTGCTGCAAACCCCGTAACTGCCGGTTCGGCGGTGACATTCACTGCTACCCCTGTCAATGAAGGCCCGGCCCCGACTTACCAATGGAGGGTTAATGGCTTTAACGCAGGCACAAATCTAGGCACATTTACTTATGTCCCGGTCAATCATGATGAGGTTACCTGTGTGCTTACATCCAATCTGCCCTGTATTTCGGGCAATCCGGCTACATCCAATGTTGTGGTCATGAACGTGAATGGAGTTCCTGCAAATATAACCGTTACAGGAAATGTTGCTGAAGGACAGACAAAATGTTACAATGCAACCGATACTCTGACAATTGCCGGTAATGGGACTACTTTCATTGTCAACCCCGCAGGCAGTGCAATCATGATCGCCGGGAAAAATATTCATTATCTGGCTGGATTTACTGCTCAGTTGGGAAGTTTAATGCACGGATTCATTTCCGATACCTATTGCGGTCAGAAGGCTCCTGCAATTACAGCAACGACTGAAGGCGAGGATGAACTACCGGTGGCTGAACAAAAGGCATCCTTTAAGCTCTACCCGAACCCCACATCAGGGAATTTCACCCTTGAACAAACGGGTGACAAATTATACGATAAGGTGAGTGTGGAGGTTTATGGAATGCGCGGAGAGCGGATAATGACAGACGAGCTTGTCAGAGAGAGGAAACACGAGTTTTGGCTATCGGATCTCCCGCACGGGCTCTATTTTGTGAAGGTTGTTGCCAAAGGCAATGTTGAAACTTTCAAACTCGTGAAAACGAGGTAATCTAAGCTAACCCATAACGCAACCCGGGAGGTGTGGTCAGTCAAAGGCAGCCTCCCGGGTTTTTATATTCTCCTGCATGTACCATTGCCTGACAGGGAGGGTAAAGTATCCTTTGCTGTCCGGGAAAAATGAAAAAATTCTCCTCTGCGTTGAGATTGCTTCCCCATGCAACAGGGGCTTTTCAAATTTTGGGTAAATCTTCGAGAAATCCAGCAATTTGTTCCTTTGACGGCACTTTCCCATGCCACCGGTAATCGTTTTCTATGGATTTGATCCCTTTTCCCATGATGGTTTTTGCAATGATCACCGCAGGCAGGCCCGAAGGTTGAGCGGCAGTGTGAAAAGCATCAAGGATGCTGCTGAAGTCATGACCATCACATTCAAGGACATTCCATCCGAAACTGCGCCATTTGCCAGCAAGCGGCTCCAGTTTCATGACATCATCCGTTCTGCCGTCAATCTGCAGACCGTTGCGATCGACAACTGCGGTGAGGTTATCAAGATTGTGATGCGATGCCGCCATGGCAGCCTCCCAGATTGATCCTTCCTGCAATTCTCCATCCCCGTGAATGCTGTAAATCCGATGTTTCCGATGATCCATTTTTGCAGCGAGGGCCATTCCGGTTGCAACTGATAATCCCTGTCCGAGGGAACCGGCTGATAATTCAAGGCCGGGCAATCCGTGATCCCTCCCGGGATGGCCCTGTAAGCGGCTACCCAGTTTTCGCAGGGTGCAGAGTTCTTCAAGGGGGAAATATCCCGAATGTGCAAGGGTGGCGTACAATACAGGGGCAACGTGCCCGATGCTCAGGATTACCCGGTCACGTTCGGGCCATTCAGGCTGGCGTGGATTGTGATTTAATATCGAAAAATAGAGTGCGGTGAAAATATCGGCGAGGCCAAGGCTACCGCCGAGATGGCCAGATTGTGCTTCAGCAAGACTGCGCACAACCGATTTACGGATTCCGGCCGCAATTTCATGCAGCCGCATCGGGTCAGTTGATTGCCAGGGTTGCATGGTTAACGCATGTCGATGATCTCCACTCCCGGGAATTTCTTCGCATCAAAAGTAAAGTCGGCATCAGTTACCGCTGTATCCGTGAGGTAAGTTTTAATTTTATAGGTAAATGTGTTCCCGCTTTTATCGAAAAGCGTGAAACTTTTCACCTGTTTTTTTGCCTTGTCAATTTCAAGGATGGCTTTGGTGAAGTTCTTACTGGTATTGGGGGTTAATTCAACAGATTCTAAAGCAGGGTTGTCGCCTTTAATCATTTTTGATTTATAATTTGTATTGTATGAAGTCAGCAACTTTGATGGTGTAAGCGCATCATCCTTGTTTTCAAGCGTATTGACCTGGACTTCGTTGGACTCCTTGATGTAGGTCCAGATCGTTTTCCCGTCGCAAATAACCATCTGGCCGGCTGCCGACATTTTATATTTGTCACCCGACACCAGGAGCGAGCCTGTTTTCCCCTCATTGATCTTTGCCTTGGCATTCACCATCGAGTAGGTAAAGTCGACCTTGATCGATTTGTATGACTTCGCAGTTTTACTTACTTCGTCGAGCAGTGCAACAGCTTTGTTGTCTTTTCCCTGGCTGAAGGCCAGGATGGATGAAAATATAATCAGGCTGGTCAGGATGGTTCTCATTTTCATATTAGTATTTATTGTTGATGATTTCTTTACATGTACCTCATCCCCCAGCCCCTTCTCCCCAGGGAGAAGGGGAGCGTTCCCTCTCCTTCAGGAGAGGGTTAGGGTGAGGTATCTTTATTTCTGCCCTAAAATCGACAAATATTCTTCCAGCGACGAAAGATCTTTATAGCGCACCTCCCTGGCTTTACTCCCTTCAAAAGGACCAACGATACCGGCTCCTTCCAACTGGTCGATGATACGCCCTGCCCGGTTGTAGCCTAGCTTGAGTTTGCGTTGGATCAGCGATGTCGATCCGTGCTGGTGCTGAACCACAAGCCTTGCCGCTTCCCCGAAAAATTCATCTTTCTCGTTGGCGTTGAATTCCTTGGTTGATGACCCGGTTTCTTCATCGTAATATTCCGGTAACGCAAATACCTCAGGATAACCACGTTGTGAACCGATGAATTCTGTCAGCCTGTCAATTTCCGGAGTGTCGACAAAAGCGCATTGAATCCGGATCAGGTCACTGCCGGTCGACAACAGCATGTCGCCGCGGCCAATCAGCTGGTCGGCCCCCGAAGAATCAAGGATCGTCCGGGAGTCAATTTTAGAGATGACACGGAATGCGATGCGCGCAGGGAAATTGGCCTTGATGGTCCCCGTGATGATGTTCACCGAAGGCCTTTGTGTTGCTATGATCAGGTGGATCCCGGTTGCCCGCGCCAATTGCGCCAGCCTGGTCAATGGCGTCTCAATTTCCCTTCCGGCCGTCATGATCAGGTCCGCAAACTCATCGATCACGATCACGATGTAAGGAAGGAATTGATGACCGTCGTTGGGGTTTAATTTCCGCGTAAAGAATTTTTCATTGTATTCCTTGATATTTCTGACCTGGGCATCACGCAACAGGTCGTAGCGCGTGTCCATTTCAATGTTCAGGGAATTGAGTGTACGGATCACTTTCTTGGTGTCGGTGATGATGGCCTCTTCAGCATCGGGAAGTTTTGCCAGGAAGTGACGTTCAATCTTGTTGTACAAAGTAAGCTCGACCTTTTTCGGATCGATCAGCACAAATTTCACCTGCGAAGGGTGTTTTTTATAAAGCAGCGAGGTGATGATGGTATTCAGCCCGACTGATTTACCCTGCCCTGTGGCTCCGGCCATCAGGAGATGGGGCATCTTTGCAAGATCAGCAATAAATGTTTCGTTGGAAATGGTTTTTCCAAGAACGAACGGCAATTCGTAGGTTGAGTTTTTAAACTTATCGGTTCCCAGGAGCGATTTGATCGAAACAATTTCAGGATTCTGGTTTGGCACTTCGATGCCAATGGTGCCTTTCCCGGGAATGGGAGCAATGATGCGAATGCCCATTGCGGCAAGGCTCAACGCAATATCATCTTCAAGATTTTTTATCCTTGAAATGCGGACTCCTGCCTCAGGAACAATTTCATAGAGGGTAACTGCCGGGCCGATCGTCGCTTTGATCTTTGCAATTTTGATATCGTAATTTGAAAGCGTATTGACAATTTTATCCTTGTTGGCTTCGAGTTCTTCCTTGTTTACATTCAGCGATTCTCCGCCATAATCGCTCAACAGGTCCAGGGGAGGATACTTGTATCCTGAAAGGTCCAATGTGGGATCGTATCGGGTTTCAAGGGTTTGGTGTTCTAATTTTCCTTTAACAGCAGGCTCTTCTACCACTGGTTCGATCACAAGTTCCAGGTCGGTATGATCATCAGGTTTTGGTGCAAATCTGGATACCAGGTCCAGGTCAATTTCATGTTGTTCCGCTTCATCCGGCTCCTTCATGAAATTCACCGGAATAACAGGCATAATTTCCAGGTCAGCCGGCGATTCCTCCTGGCTTTCATTGGAAGCACCCCGGGCCGAAGGATCTTCAACCTGAAATTCAAGCTTGTTTTTTTTCCTGAACCAGCGAAACGGAATGTTGAACGAGAGGATGAGGAAACTGAGTGAGGTAAAGCCAAGCAGCATGGCAAGCCCTGGTATTCCAAGGAATTCGGTTAGCCAGATGTTCATCTGAAACCCATAAACCCCGGTAAGCAGATCGTCGCCCGGAACGGTAAGGGCAAGAAGTACCGGGACCCATATTATTCCAAAGAAACAATATTCCATTGTTTTCCAGATCGGGAAGATGGCGATATGAAAAAAATGTTTCATCCCGGTATTGAACAGGATGATCACAAAAAAGAAGGAAGCAACGCCAAACCATTTTGTGATGAAAAGATAACCCGTGAGCGCTCCGATCTTACCCATCCAGTTCTCCACCGGTTCTTTATTCTCGAAAAATCCGTCAAGGGTAAAATGTTTGAAAATGGTATCCGTGAAACTAAAATCATTCTGCCAGGAAATCATGTAAGAAGCGAACGAAAAAAGCAGGAAAAACGACAACAGGAGCGAGGAGAGCCCGAATACCCTGAAACGCCGCTCCAGGCGGGCCAGGTCCTGTTCGGTCCTGACCTTTTTTTCTTTGGGCGGTTTAGGAGGCCGGGGAAGTTTTACTTTCTTCTCGCGGCCCTTTTTAACCTTGATATCGGCTACCGGCAATTCATCGGGAAGGATTTCCTCCTCGCGCGGTTCTCCCTTGAAGGTGTTCGATCTTGGCGGATTGATTGTACGGGACATCGGGTTTAATCTTTACCGCCACCGAATTTGCTTTTCAGTTCATCCTGGGTGGTAAGCGTATAATCTGAAGGAATCTCAAAGTCTTTTGAAGACAAACTCTTTTTTTCGACGGCAGTTGCGGTAAATTTCATACTCACCTCCTGGTTTTTCATCAGGAATTCAAGCAAACCGCCATCAATATCTTTATAAAGCGGGTTGCTGAAATTTGCCAGTTTTGAGCCCAGTTCGCTCGAATACCATGCTTCATAGGTGGATTTAACCCCATCGTCATTTACCGTGACAACTGCTTTCTTGCAGGTGTAACCGGCAATGACCTTTGTTTCCTCAGAGAGTTCAACACTCGTTGTCCCCTCAAGAGCCATCTTGCTTTCAATTTCTGCCGTTGTTTCCTTGATGGCATATTTCTGGCCCATCATGTTGATCAGCGATACACTGGTTTTATCAGTGTAGTCAGTTATTTCAACCGTATTCATGCCACTCATCTGAAGGTCCGTCCTTGACTTGCTGTCTTTGATGGAAACGGTAAGTACCTTTGGGAACATTGCAAGCTGACTTTCTGAAAATTTGCTGTCAGGATAGGTGATTTTATAGGTGATCACACCTTCAAACGGTTTTCCTGACACGGCACTGGTGTTGCCTGAGATGATGGCAAACACTAAAAAACTGCATACAAAGAGGACTTTTCTCATGGTTTTTGGTTTTTGATATGAAGTGACAAATTTACTTATTTTACGGTTCTGAGCAGTTTACCCCATCTGATTTTTCCATCAAACAGTGATTTCTTGGGATCAAGCGAAAGCCAGACGAATACTGCTTTTCCAACCACATGATCTTCAGGAACGAATCCCCAGTAACGGGAGTCGGCCGAATTATGGCGGTTATCGCCCATCATCCAGAAATAATTCATTTTAAAAGTATAGCTCGTGGATGCTTTCCCATTGATGAAAATTTTGCCATCGGTGATCTCAAGTTTGTTATCCTCAAAAACGTCAATGATCCGTTTATAAAAGCAAATATTGGCAAGATTGATGGGGATGGTAACGCCTTTCTTTGGAACCCAGACAGGCCCGAAATTATCAACATTCCACCGGTAAGTCGAATCGAATGGAAAAAGATTTTGGTCCCATTCATCTTTGGGGGCAATTACCGGATCGACGGAAAGTACGTTGCTGTATTGTTTTAATTTTACGATCGCTTCCTCCGAAAGGGTCAGTTCATAGTTGCCCATGTTATCCCTGGAAATATTTTCGGTAATGTCCAGCTTCTCAAAATTTTTCTGATTGATTGGATTGCCGTCGGTTTTTACAATGTATTTGAATTGTCTTTTCCCCGGATTCTGTTCAGCCTTGCCATTGATATATACGACTCTGTTGGCGATCCGGATCGTATCACCGGGAATGCCGATGCACCGTTTAATGAAATTTTCGCGTTTATCGACCGGACGGGCGATGATATCGCCGAAGTCCTGCTTGTCGTTCCACACATTTGCCCTGCCATAACTTCTGACTAGCTGGTAATAGCTCGCATTGCTCTGCCATTTGGTCGACAACGTGTCTCCATCCGGATAATTAAATACAACAACATCCATGTTCTTTATATCTGCTAGCCCGGGGAAGCGGTAGTATGGCAGGGTAATCCATTCGAGATACGATTTCGTGCTTTCGGTAAGCGGAAGTGTATGATGAACAAACGGGAAGGCAATCGGGGTATTTGGAACTTTCGGGCCAAAACTGACTTTGCTGACAAAAAGGTAATCGCCGACCAGCAGGGTCTTCTCCATGGAGGAGGTAGGGATGGTGTATGCCTCAACCAGGAATATCCGGATGATACTCGCGGCAATCACGGCAAAGATGATCGCATCGACCCATTCACGAATTGCTGTTTTATGCACCGGGGGCTGTTTGGAAGGGTCGGAATATTTTTCCTTTGAAGAGAACCCAAGATAAGGCAGATAAATAAACGGGAACAGCACACCCAATCCCTGTTCGAGCAGTCCATATTTTTTAAAGCATTTAACAACCTCAACGACCATCAGCAGGATGACGAAAACATTGATGAACGGAACCAGCAGGAAAATATACCACCACAGGGGTTTTTTGATGATCAGTAACCAGATATACCAGTTATAGAAAGGGATCAGGATTTTCCAGCCCTTTTCGCCAGCCTTTTGAAATATTCCCCACATTCCTGCAATGGAAAGAATGAAAAACAAGATGGTCACTACCAGGTAAAGATTCATATACTAATATTTAAATTTATTTATTAACGCTGAAAGTGCGATTTTCTTATTCAGAGGCTGTAAATAATTGTGATTCAAGCAGATTTTTCATGTCAAAAAAACCTTTTTTCCCGATCACCCATTCTGCCGCCATGAGGGCCCCCAGGGCAAAACCTCTTCGGCTTTTCGCGGTATGGATGATCTCAATGCAATCTTCCTCCGATTCGTACCTGACGATGTGCGTACCCGGCACATTGTCGGTGCGATATGATTTAATTCCAAGCTCTTCCGGGTTCTCTTCGGCTTCCTTTACCCATTTTTCTTTTCGCCCGGTATGCCTGATGATGTCGTTGGCAAGTACAATTGCCGTGCCGCTGGGTGCATCCTGTTTGTGAATATGATGGGTTTCTTCAATTGAAACGGAATACTCTTCCCATTTTGACATCAGGCTGGCAAGATAACGGTTCAAATCAAAAAAGAGATTGACCCCGATGCTGAAATTGGGGGCAAAAAACAGGCATTGATTTCTCGCCAGGCAATCATGCTGAACTTTTTCAAGATCATCGAGCCAGCCGGTCGTTCCGATCACCATCGGAATATTGGCATCGAAACAGTGATAAATATTTTCAACAATGCTGATTGGCGTTGAAAAATCTATAGCGACGTCGACACCTGCAAGGCGATCTTCATCATTTTCCCAATCTTCAAGGCTATCCATGATGAGGGCAATTTCGTGTCCCCGTTTCATAGCCAGTTTTTCAATTTCCTGGCCCATTTTACCATAACCAAGCAGCGCAATTTTCATAGTGAGGTTCTCATTGATTTATCAGAAATGAAGGCAGAGTTTCAACCCTCCGGCAGGCCGGTATCCATAACCGGAGGGCATGATTGAAGGTTCAACTTTCATGGTTAACACATGACTGATGTTGAAGGTGTACAAATGCGCATCCACCACGGCATCAAGTATGTTCAGGGCATACCAGAGCGCTGTCAGCAAAATGCTGATTTCAAGATTTCTGCGATAATATTCACGTGCCGAAAGCAGATCAGCCGTTGTCGTATAAGGTTTCATCAGGTAGCCATAATTGCCATTCCTGTTCCCATTGGATAATTCGATATAGGCGCATTTGTAATTAAGATATTCATCAGCGTTGAAGTAGATAAAATAGGCCATGACCCCAAAACCGGCATAAATAATGGGCATTTTCCAGTATTTTTTATTATAGGCCTGGCCTAGTCCAGGCAGGCAGACAGACATGAGTGTTGCTTTTGTGGGCGAGTGTTCCTTTTCACGGATAGAGTCGGGCAATTCAACGAAGGTGGTGTCTGTTTGAGCAAATAACACTACAGGACAGTTCAGGAATGAGATAAAAAATAAAACGACAAGAAGGAATGCCTTCATTTAGGAATCAAGTTTGGAGATGATCCTGTCGAAATCCTCAGCCGATTTGAATTCAATGATGATGGTTCCGGCCCCTTTCCTGGTGAGTTTCAGTTCAATTTTTGAACGGAGCTTATCATGAAGGGATAATTTCGCTTTTTCGTATTTGGCAGGAAGGCTGACAGCATGCGTTTCAGGTGTTTTCGGCTTACCCATGTTCCTCACCATCTCTTCTACTTCCCGTACCGATGATTTTCTTTCAAGGATTTTTTTCAGGATCAACAGTTGGGATTGTTCATCAGGCACATTGATGATGGCACGCGCATGGCCCATGGTGATCAGGTTGTCCCTGACAGCAACCTGTATCTCTCCGGGAAGTTTCAGCAGCCGGATGTAGTTTGAGATGGTTGACCTGTCTTTGCCTACTTTTTGACTTAAATCTTCCTGTTTAATCCGGCATTCTTCAAGCAATCGCTGAAAGCTGATGGCAATTTCCAGTGGATTCAGATCTTCCCGCTGGATATTTTCAACAAGGGCCATCTCCAACATCTGTTCATCATTGGCCAAACGCACATATACAGGAACCTGCGACAACCCGGCAATTTTGGAAGCCATCAAACGGCGTTCACCTGAAATCAGCTGGTATTTATGATGGCCGATCTTGCGGATGGTGAGGGGTTGAATGATCCCGTGCTCCTGAATGGAACCGGCCAGTTCACGCAGTTCATTTTCATCAAAATGGGAGCGGGGCTGAAATGGATTTGGTTCTATTTGATCAACAGGGACCTGGGCAATATATTCCGCCGAGTAATCGCCGGAAAGCTCTTTCCGGGGGTTTTCAGTCTCTGCATTGTCAAGCAGCGCACTAAGGCCTCTGCCCAAGGCTTTCTTTTTACCGTGAATATCAGACATTGATCTCCTTTTCTGCGTTCGTCAGCCTTGTCAGGTCGTTGTTTTGAAGGATTTCCCTGGCCAGGTTCAAATAGTTGATGGCTCCGGAACTATTGATATCATGCATCATGATGGTCAGTCCAAAACTTGGCGCTTCTCCCAGTTTGGTGTTCCTGTTGATAATGGTCCTGAAAACCATTTGCTGGAAGTGAGTCTTCACCTCTTCCACAACTTGTTTTGCAAGGCTGAGCCGGTTGTCGAACATTGTCAGCAGGATCCCTTCGATATCCAGGCCGGGGTTCAGCCTCGATTGGACTATTTTTATGGTATTCAGCAGTTTGCCGAGACCTTCCAGTGCGAAATATTCACATTGAACCGGGATGATAACCGAATCGGCGGCAGTAAGCGAATTAACGGTGATCAGCCCCAGTGAAGGCGAGCAGTCAATGATGATGAAATCATAGTCATCCTTGATTGCTGCCAGTACCTTACGCATCATTTTCTCCCTGTTGGGCAGGTTGATCATCTCAATTTCTGCTCCGACCAGGTCGATATGGGCTGGTAACAGTTCGAGAAAGGGGGTGGTGGTAGTCAGAATGATGTCTTTTGCCTCCACATCGCCTATGATGCATTCGTAAATGCTGGTTTTAATATTCCGGGGATCAAAACCAACCCCTGATGTGGCATTCGCCTGGGGATCGGCATCAATGAGCAATGTTCTGTGTTCCAGCACGGCAAGACCTGCAGCCAGGTTAATGGCTGTCGTTGTTTTACCTACTCCTCCTTTTTGATTTGCAATTGCAATTACTTTACCCATGCGGTATTTTAAACAAGATCACAAAATTACATCGAAATAGCAACACCCGGAAAAATGTTGAAAAGTTTTAACAACAAAAACCGTCCGGCCGGACGAAATGGCAGCGAAAATAGAGCGTGTGGAATTCAGAGGTTGTCGGAATCTTGCGACAAGTCTTCAAATTCGATCGACCGGTGGGTGTTGTTGGCTCCCTCCGGATCTTCTTCGCTGATGGCATCAGGAATGGCGTCAACCCGTTCGGGAGCCTTACCCGTGCGGATGAATTCAACAACATCGCTCAACCCGTTGGCGAATTTGTCAAAGTCCTCCTTATATAGAAACAACTTGTGTTTCTCATAGAAAAACTTGCCCTGATCATTGTTGAATCGTCTCTTGCTTTCCGTTATGGTGATATATAATTCATCGCCAATGGTCGATTTTACATCAAAAAAATAGGTTCGCTTACCCGCACGTATAGCCCTTGAGAAAATTTCTTCCCGGTCCCGGTCTTTACTTTCAATTTCTTCCATCCTGCAATCTGTTAAATTTAGCACATCAACATCATTCAATTCAGTGAACGCAAAAATAAAAATAATATTGGAATAAATTTTATTTCTTATTTCCGTAGCTTTGCAGCTAATGACAAGTCGATTTTAAATATGTTCTTTTTCATAAATTTGTTATGCTAGGCAGAAGACATTATCGGACCAAAGTACTTCAGGCGTTGTATGCTTACTTTCAAGGAGGCGAGGCCAAGATAGAAACCGCTGAAAAAAATCTTCTGACCAGCCTTGACAAAGTGTACGAACTGTATTTCCTTCAGCTATCTTTTCTCTTGGAAGTCATTCATTTCTACCGGTTCAGGACGGAAGAATCAAAAACCAAGTTTTATCCCACCCCCGACGAAATAAATCCAAGCTATAAATTGTCTGAAAATAAGTTGATATTTCAGTTGCAGCATAACCGGCAACTGAATGAGCAACTGGTCAAGTATAAAATTTCCTGGACCGAAGAACAGGAGATGGTGCGCAAAGTTTATCAGAAATTAAAGGCAAGCAAGGATCTTTCGGAATATCTCAATTCAGGGGTGAACTCCTATCGTGAAGACCAGGATTTTATTATCAAATTGTTCAGAAAATTTATTGCAAAGTCTTCCGACGTACAGTATTACTTTGAGGAACGCAGCATATTCTGGGACGATGATTTTGAAGTAGCCGCGATATTTGTGCTCAAAACATTTAAACTCATGTCGGAATCATTCGGTGAGCGGGATTCATTAACCGGGCTCTTTACCAAGGGCCAGGAAGACGACCCGGATGATGACCGGAAGTTCATCATTAATCTTTTCCGAAAAACGATCATGAATTCGGATGAATCGGATAAACTGATCGATGCACGTACCCGCAACTGGGAATTGGACCGGATCGCCCTGACCGATATTTTACTGATCAAAATGGCCCTTACCGAATTGACCAATTTCTCCCAGATTCCGGTGAAGGTTACCATGAATGAATATATTGAGATTTCAAAGCAGTTCAGTTCGCAGAAAAGCAAACTTTTCATCAATGGAATTCTCGACAAGCTGGTATCAGACCTTACGGAAGAAAAAAAGATTAAGAAAACAGGCAGGGGATTGATGACATAATTCATCCCGGGAATAATATTGTACCAGGATTTTCGTTAGAAAATAAACCAAACAAATCATCGTGCATCAGCTACTACGAAAAATCGCCTTGTTGTTTTTCCTTCCCTGCCTTTTTGTCCTTCACTCCTCTGCCCAGATAGGAGGACATGGAACCTATAAGTTTCTCGGTTATACCAATTCAGCCCGAATTGCAGGACTGGGAGGTAATTTATTGGCCATCAACGACATGACATCACGCTCACCCAGGCCAATCCCTCGCTGATCACCGCTGAAATGAACAACAACATTGCCCTGAGCTATGTAAATAATCCCGGAGGGGTCAACTACGGATTCGTTGCATATGCTCATAACTTCAGCAGTGTCGGATGTTTTGTCGGAAGTCTGCAGTACATCAATTACGGAAAATTTGACGGAGCAGATCCTGCCGGGAACCTGACCGGTACTTTTTATGCATCAGAATACGCACTGAACATCGGGTGGGGACGTAAACTTTCTCCGATTTTTTCGATCGGGGCGAATGGCAAACTGATCTATTCACAGCTTGAAATGTACAATTCCTTTGGAATTGCCGTTGACGTTGCGGGCACCTATACCTCCAAAGATCAGTCCTTTACTGCATCCCTGGTTGGACGGAATATTGGTTCGCAGCTTGTTCCCTACCTGCCCGGACAATACCAGCCGCTTCCATTCGAATTACAGATAGGGCTCTCCCAGAAACTCAAACACATCCCGTTGCGGTTTTCCGAGTTGCTCACCAATCTTCAAAAATGGGATCTGACCTATTTTGACCCGAGTGATCCTGCCAATACCCCCGACCCGATTACCGGAGTCGTGAACGAAAAATCCGGTGCAGCGAAGGTTGCTGATGGGATCATGCGCCATGTGGTCCTGGGCGCTGAGCTGACCATTGCAAAAGTGCTGGCCATCCGTATCGGCTATAATTACCAGCGCCGCCAGGAACTTAAACTGTCTACACATGCAGGGCTCACCGGTTTCTCCATCGGAGCCGGCCTGCGCGTTAAAATGTTCAACCTGAGCTACACCCGTGCTTCCTATACGGCCGGGATACCGATGAACTATATCACCATCGGTGCAAATCTTCAGGAATTTATTAAAAAACAATAAGGTGCAGGTCACCATCGATTCCCATTCCGGCTTTTGCTTTGGCGTGGTTTACGCCATAGAAGTTGCTGAACAGGAGCTTCGTAAAAACCTCGTTTTATATTGCCTGGGCGACATCGTACACAACAACATGGAGGTAAACCGGCTTAAACAACTGGGGCTGGTGATCATCACCCATGAGGATTTTCACGAGCTACATGATTGCAAGGTATTGATCCGCGCCCACGGAGAACCGCCTGAAACCTATAAGATTGCCCTTCAGAACGGGATCGAATTGATTGATGCCTCCTGTCCGATCGTATTGAACCTGCAGAACGTCATCCACCGTGGATACCAGGAGATGTTGCAGAAAAACGGCCAGATCGTGATTTATGGCAAGGAAGGCCATGCAGAGGTGAATGCGCTGAAGGGGCAGACAAGCGGAACAGCCATCGTGATCGGCAACGAGGAGGATCTTCCAAAGATTGACTTCCAGCGCCCGGTAAGGTTCTACAGCCAGACGACAAAAAGCGTGGACGGTTTTAAAAAGATCGTGAACCTGATCAGGGAAAAGATGGAGGAGGCTTCAGGCCTGCAGCCGGTTGATTTCGAATGGAATGACAGCATTTGCCGCCAGGTTTCAAACCGTTCGGTCCAGCTTAAAGAATTTGCTGCCAGGTTTGATGTCGTGATTTTTGTGAGCGGCCAGAAAAGTTCCAATGGAATGATCCTTTTCAGGGTTTGCAAAGATGTAAACCCCCGGACAAACCTTGTTTCCAGTTTTTCTGAAGTTGAACCCGCGTGGTTTAAAAATGCCCAAACCGTAGGAATCTGCGGGGCCACTTCCACGCCAATGTGGCTGATGGAAGAGATTGCAAAAGGAATTCAGAAAATCAACAACTGAGATGTACCTTCACAAACTGATCGTCACCGGGTTTAAAAATTATTCGCAGGCGGAGTTTGTGTTTTCCGATAAGATCAACTGTTTTGTGGGGAATAACGGGGTCGGGAAAACAAACCTTCTTGATGCCATCCATTATCTTTCGTTTTGCAAGAGTTGCTTCACCAGTCTTGATACACAGAACATCCGGCACGGCGATGATTTCTTCGCGATTCACGGGAGCTTCCGGCGCATTGACGGGATGACGGACCTGGTGCAATGTATCCAGAAAAAAAATCAGCGCAAGCGGTTTCTCATCAACAAGAAGGAATATGAGCGGCTTGCGGATCATATCGGGAATTTCCCGCTGGTCATGATATCTCCTTACGATCGCGACCTGATCAACGATGGAAGCGAATTGCGCCGGAAATATATCGACAGCGTGATTTCACAGTTCGATAAATTTTACCTTGACGATCTGATCCAGTATAACAAAGCCCTTTTCCAGCGCAATGCATTGTTAAAGTCATTTGGCGACCAGCATTATTTCGATGCCGTTTCTCTTGAAACCTGGGATGAACAGATGATCCGCCTGGGTGAGCATATATTCAACAAACGGAATGCTTTCCTCGAACAATTCATTCCGCTGTTTCAGCACTATTTCAGGTTCCTGAGCAATGGATCGGAAACAGTCGGTATCAGGTACCTGTCACAATGCTGCGGGATTTCTTATCGTGAAGCATTCAATGCGGCGCTTGACAAAGATCGTGCTGCGCAATACTGCACAATGGGCGTACACAAGGATGACCTTGAATTTCTGCTTGATGATTATCCGGTGAAGAAGTTCGGTTCCCAGGGACAGCAAAAATCCTTCGTCATCGCCGTGAAACTTGCCCAGTTTGACTATACCCGGAATGTCAAGGGATTCAAACCGATTTTGCTGCTCGATGATGTATTTGATAAACTCGATGACCTGCGTGTATCGCAGCTGATCAAACTGGTTAGTGAAAACAGTTTCGGACAGGTTTTTATTACAGATACGAGCAGGGAAAGGATCAGGTCCATTTTTGATTCGATGGAAATAGAACATCAGATTTTTGGGATACCTTTGATGGATGGCAGTGAAGTTAGATAATGCAGACGATGCAAATATTACAAACAATGCATTGGGTTTATTCAATGCAATGAATGTTTTGAACTATTAGGTTTCATGCGAAAAACAAATGAAAAGCCTTTAAAGGCTGCAATTGAGGAGTTTCTGGATACTTTTCACCTGCGTGATAAGCTGAACCAGGCAAAGGTCATACAGGCCTGGGAAAAGGTGGTAGGCGGGATGGTTGCCCGGAATACAAGCCAGTTGCATATACGCAACAAAGTACTGTATGTGAAGGTTAGTTCCGCTGCCCTGCGCAACGAATTGCTCTTTGCCCGGACGAAAATAATGAATGCACTCAACAAAGAAGTAGGGGCAGTGGTTATTGAAGATATCGTATTGAATTAACCCCTGGTCTGAAGAAAACCACTTAGGCACGAAGACACCCGGAAACACAAAGAATGTCGTTACAAATCAGTGTCTTAAGAAAACCACTGAGGCACTAAGGGCACGAAGAATCACTGAGAATGCTGAAAGAAATGATACTATATGAACCCAAATCTCAGTGCTAAGTGCTCTTAGTGCCTAAGTGGTTCATTTTTATTTAATTGTGCACGACAACAGTTTTTCCTGTCCGATATACGCTTCCAAAAGGTCCCCGATCTTTACAGGGCCCACTCCGGCCGGGGTTCCGGTGAAAATATAGTCTCCCGTCCTGAGGGTCATGAAGGTTGAAATATGGACAATGATGTCATCGAAATCATAGATCATCGAACCGGAATTTCCCTGCTGAACCGTTTTGCCATTCAAATCAAGATGGAAGAAGATATCCTTCACATCATAAAATTGACTTTTGGGAAGAAATCTTCCCATGGGAGCTGACTGGTCAAATCCTTTGGCAACTGCCCATGGAAGACTTTTTTCTTTTGCCGCATCCTGAAGATCACGGGCGGTCATGTCGAGCCCGATCCCTATTTCCTCATAATAGGTGTGTGCAAACTTTTTCTGAATGTTTTTTCCAACCTTGCATATCTTCAGGACCAGTTCAGCTTCGTAATGAATCTCCGATGAAAACGAAGGATAATAAAACGGCCTGTTGCGGATAAGCAATGAAGTGTCGGGTTTCAGGAAAAAAACCGGTGCGGTCGGTATGGCGTTGTTGAGTTCCTTGATATGGGCAACGTAATTGCGCCCGATGCATATGATTTTCATGCCTGGGACAGGATTGGATCAGAAAAGGTCTAGTTTTACCGAGGAGTTGTTGAAACCCCTGAGCTTTAAAACCGTCAGGGCTTTTTTTGTCGACAGGGGAAATTCACTTTTCATCATCCAGTCATAATAGGATGGTTCATCTTTTAAAACCTGTGTAACTGCTTTTCCCTTATGTTTGCCGAAATTGAATACCTCCACGTTTTTTTCATTATACACGATGTGCCCGATGAGGTCGACGGCTTTGGTGGACCAGGAGAATTCGCTGAGCGCTTTGACATCATTGATGACCGGTTGTGTCAGGTTCCCTTTTCTGTCTTTAAAAGTGACTTCCGCATACCGGTCAAGCTGTGCTTTTAAAATTTCAAAGGTCGCAATGGTATCTGCCTCAGCGCTATGGGCATTGACCAGCTCTTTTGAACAATAGAATTTGTACGCAGCGCTTAAATTCCGGGGTTCCATTTTGTGGAAGATATTCTGAACATCCACAAACCGCCTTCCTTTCAGGTCAAAATCGATTTCAGCCCGGAGAAACTCTTCAACCAGCAGCGGGATATCGAAATGATTTGAGTTGTACCCGGCAAGGTCGCAATTATCCAGAAATTGCGCGAGTTCATGGGCAACCTGTTTGAAGGTTGGACAATCTTTCACATCTTCATCAGATATTCCGTGTATTTCAGTAACCTCTTCCGGGATATGCATCCCGGGATTGATCCGCATGGTTTTTATTTTCGTCGTGCCATCGACTTGTTGTCTGACAATGGATATTTCCACGATGCGGTCGGTTGCCACTTTGATCCCGGTAGTTTCAAGGTCAAAAAAAGCAATGGGTTTGGTCAGGTTCAGTTCCATTAAATGGGTTGGGTATTATCAAAAGTTTCAAGATGTTGTACAAGACTGTTAAGAAATTGACCGCCTAACGCACCATCGATGACCCGGTGGTCATAGGTAACAGACATCATCATGATCGGGCGGATGGCAATGGTGTCGCCTTCGGGTGTTTCAATCACGACGGCCCGTTTTTTGATCGCGCCGACAGCCACGATGGCAGTTTGTGGCTGGTTGATGATCGGGGTTCCCATCAGGGTCCCGAATGATCCCAGGTTGGTAAGGGAAATGGTTCCGCCGGAAATTTCATCGGGAACCAGTTTGCTGCTGCGTGCACGTTGGGCAAGGTCGTTAACGGCCTTTACGATGCCCAGGAGGCTTTTTTCATGCGCATTGCGGATCACCGGCACGATGAGGTTGAAGTTGGGAAGGGAAACAGCCATGCCGATGTTAACATTTTTGTGCAGGATCACCTTGGTGCCATCCACCGAAACGTTGACCAGGGGAAAGTCTCTGACCGCTTTTGCAATCGCTTCAATAAATACCGGGGTGAAGGTGAGTTTTTCATTCTCCCGTTTCAGGAAGGCCTCTTTGTTTTTCTCGCGCCATTGGACCACCCGTGTCATGTCCACTTCCTGGAAGGAGGTGACATGGGCAGAGGTCTGCACTGATTTCACCATGTGGCTGGCAATCAGTTGGCGGATGCGGTCCATTTCAACGATGCGGTCTTCGCCGGGAATGATTTGCTGGATTGTTTGTGGCGCCACAACAGGGGTTGCGATGGAGGCGTCCACTGCCTGCGATCCGGCCGGTTTGATACCTTGTGCCCGGTCCTTCAGATAATTCAGCACATCCTGTTTGGTGATGCGGTCATCCTTGCCGGTTCCTGCAATGCCATCCAGCTCGGAAAAAGCGATATTTTCCTGGAGCGCAATGCTTCGCACCAGGGGGGAATAGAATCGTGTTCCAGAAGCCGGTTCCGGCTCCGGTTTGTTCTGAACATCTGCAACGACCGGTAATTCAGGATTTGCTGATAATGCGGCAAGGGTAGGTTCTGCCCGGCAGGAGTCCTCCTGAAGGTCTCCGCCAGCAGGCTGGGTGCCAGGGTTAACCATGGCGCTGCCGGCAGTTTCAATAATGGCAAATACGGATCCTACAGGGACGAGGTCGCCTTCCCTGAATAATTTTTTTAACAGTTTTCCTGTAACAAGTGAAGGAACTTCTGAATCAACTTTATCCGTTGCAATTTCAACAATGGACTCCTCCTCCTGGATCATCTCCCCTTCCTGCTTCAACCATTTGGTGATGGTCGCTTCGATGATACTTTCGCCCAGTTTGGGTATAACTGCCTCATAATTTGCCATATACAGACGACTTTTTGAATTTATGCAAAGGTAACGCTTTTTCTTATTTTGAAAGGATCAAAATAATAATATACTTCAACTTTCAGCTCCTGCCCAGGTTCCGGTACCCTTTGATGATAATATTCAGGTCGTTGGTCAATTTGTAATCCCTTGCATACAACAGATCAAGGCGGGCGGTGGTCTCTTCGGGGACATTTTTATTGCGGAAAGCGTCAAGTGGATTCAGTACCCCCTGTTTGATCTGGGGGAGCTTGTTCGATTCATATTCGCTGTGGTGGGTGAACCCGATCCACGATTTTAATGCCAGTAAAACGGAGAAAATATTCCTGAGCAATCCGAAAGGATTTCTGACAATGAAAATATTGACGGGATAAAACAACAGCAATGTGAGCGCCACAAGGAAATCAAGCATCCGTTTGTTTCTCCTGTTTGATCTCTTGATGATGGCATTGATGTCGATCACGTATAAATCGCCGGAGGTGTTGATGGAATTGCTGCCGATGATGGAGAGGCTTTCAGGTGGCGCGATCTTGTAGTCCACCTGTTCATTTTTCAGCTCCGACATTTTATCGATGATCACCTGCGCCGGAACATCTTTTGCACAGAAAATGACCTCATTGATCTTATGAATGGTGATAATTTCCTTGATCTGCCCGATGTGCCCGATAAAACCATTTGAATTATTGCGGTGGTGGTGAAAACTTACCAGGCCGGTGAATGACGGGTTCATACCGGTTTGCTGAAGCAGTTCCGACACCCGTTCCGATTCTTCCTTCTCTCCGATGACTACGAATCGCTTGTTTTTTTCAGAATTTAATTTATAGCCGTCAACATTGAAATAATGCAGCAGATAACGTTCCGCAAGCATGATCAGTGTTCCCCAGGTTGCTCCGAGGATGATGAGCGCCCGGGAAAACCGGTAATGTTCATTCAGCAGGGAATATACGACCAGGATAATGATGGTTCCAACGATCATGCCCTGTACGATGCGCCTCAGCCTGATCGGCTTGTCGTACCCTCCGCTGAGATAGATACACAGCAACCAGATGGAAAGATAGACCGGAACCGCAATGTGTATGAAGGCATAGGGATAATGCCCGCCATCGGGAAAAATGAAATGCCTTTCCCAGTAGTCCTTGATGAGTAAAAAACCGGCAAAGATCAGGGAGGCATCGAGCAGCGGCAGGACGATTTTGTTGAAAAAACGTGTGAGAATGGAGATAAACGCACGGAAATAGATGGCTACATTGATCATCAGTGAAAATGCACGGGCATTTTCTTTTGAAAAATGCTTTTTGGCAAAGACGATCATTGCCGTATAGAAGACAAATACATAATTCAGGCTTCCTTTTTTTGTGCTTTCTCCTTTATAATGAATGATCCGCGTTTCGGGATAATAGTAGTTTTTATATCCGGCTTTGGTAATGCGGTAGCTCAGGTCGATATCTTCGCCATACATGAAAAAAGCTTCATCAAGCAGCCCGATTTTATCGAGTACTTTTTTCCTCAGGAGCATAAAGGCGCCGGCAAGCACATCCACCACATGCGTTTTGTCCTTATCCAGGTAGCCCAGGTGGTAAGCGCTGAAAAATTTTGATTTAGGGAACAGGGCGGAAAAACCAAAAACCTTGAAGAAAGCCACGGAGGGATAAGGCAGGCCACGCTTGCTTTCCGGCAGGAATTTCCCTTTCCCGTCCAGCATTTTCACGCCAAGTCCTCCCGAGTCGGGGTGGTGATCCATGAAATCGACAACCTTGCGAAGGGTATCGTCTTCAACGATCGTATCGGGGTTCAGCAGCAGTACATATTCTCCTTTTGATTTACGGATGGCCTGGTTATTCGCGGAGGAAAAACCTTTGTTCTCTTTATTTTCAATCAGGTGAACTTCGGGAAATTTATCCCTGACCATTTTCACCGAACCATCCACGGAGTCGTTGTCAACAACAAAGATTTCAGCCTCAATTCCGTTACAGGCACTTTGCACCGAATGAAGGCATTGCTCCAGGAAATACTTGACATTATAGTTGACGATGATTATTGAGAGCTTCATCCGGTCTATCGAGATTCGCTTGTAAAGTTATGGTTATTCAATCAATATAAAAACTAAATCGCCCCCGCTTCAATCATCAGTACGATTTGTTCAATGGCCTGGTCGGTGCCTCCCGGATCATAATTTGTTTTAAGGTCGTACCCGAACAACCTGGCCATGGTTTGCCAGATAAATGCGGTGAATCCGCCCCTGAGTTGTTTGACAATATCGAACGTGGAATTGCCTGTTTCCCTGTAGATCAATTTTATAAGAATTTTTCCCTGTGAAAAATTAAGGTCTTTGATCTCATCCCCGAACTTGCTTTCAAGATCTTTTTCGGCTTTTTTAAGAAACAGTTTCCGGGCTTTTTCTGTCGGGATGGTATCAAGAATGCGCTTGTAGGCAAGCAGTTGTTTTCCTGCTAACCTGGCATATGGGTATACTTTTTTAACATTGTACACCAATTTGTCATAGCGTGCCGCTGCTCTTTTACCAGTTGTTTGGGCAGCAGGAGGGAAAATGACGACAGGCTTCACATCGACCAGCGCGATGGTATCTCCTTCAATGATCCGGGTTGACGGAATTGTTTTGGTTGTATCCTGGGAAAAGGCGAGGATCCGGCAAAACACCATGGAAACGATGATCAGGATTCCTTTACGCATTGATTTCCCGGTTCAAATGTTTATTGGATAACGAAACAATACCGGGTTTGGTATCATGCAACCTTCAACCTGGCCATGCTTGTTTTCCCGAATTGTGTTTCAACAAATGCCGCGGTTACCCGGAAAGATTTGGTGCCGGTTTTTGAAGGCAGTTCAAACATGGCATCATTCATGATTCCTTCGATAATTGAACGCAATCCCCTGGCGCCCAGTTTAAACTCGATGGCTTTCTCCACAATAAAGTTCAATGCATCCTCCTCGAAAACCACTTTGATGTTATCCAGCTCAAACAGTTTGGTATACTGCCTGATCAGCGAGTTTTTAGGTTCCGTGAGGATCCGCCGCAGTGTTGCGCGGTCGAGGGTGTGCATGAATGTTACAATCGGCAACCTGCCTACGAGCTCCGGTATCAGGCCAAAGGCTTTCAGATCGACGGGTGTGATGTATTGAAGGATGTTGTCCTTATCAAGGGTTTCATGTTTCCGGTCTGTTTTATACCCTATTTTATTGGTCTGCAAACGGTTCGAGATCTTCTTCTCAATTCCGTCAAAGGCGCCCCCTGTGATAAACAGGATATTCTGGGTGTTGATCTGGATCATTTTTTGCTCGGGATGTTTCCTGCCTCCCTGGGGTGGAACATTGACAATGGAACCTTCGAGCATTTTCAACAGCGCCTGTTGCACCCCTTCTCCACTGACGTCGCGCGTAATGGAGGGATTATCTCCCTTGCGGGCGATTTTATCGATCTCATCGATGAAAACAATTCCACGCTCAGCTGCAGCAACGTCATAATCTGCAACCTGGAGCAAACGCGCAAGGATGCTCTCCACATCCTCACCAACATAACCAGCCTCGGTGAGGGCCGTGGCATCAGCGATACAGAATGGGACGTTGAGCATTTTGGCGACAGTGCGTGCGAGCAGTGTTTTACCGGTACCCGTTTCACCAACTACCACGATGTTCGATTTTTCGATCTCGACATCACCTTCCTTGGTGTTTTTGGCGTGTGATAACCTTTTATAGTGGTTATACACGGCTACGGCGATGATTTTTTTTGCCTCATCCTGGCCGATCACAAACTGATCAAGATACTTTTTGATCTCGATCGGCTTCAGGAGAATAAAATCAGGAATATCCTTCTTTTTTACGGTTGCCAGTTCTTCCTGGAGGATGATCTGAGCCTGCAGTACACAGGAATCGCAGATATGTCCCTGCAAGCCGGCAATGAGGAGCTTTGTTTCACGCCTTGACCTGCCGCAAAAGGAGCATCTGTCAGCTGGCTTTGCCATGTTAACTGTCTTTTTTTGAACGGATCAGGATTTCATCAATCATTCCATATTCGCGTGCTTCTTCACTGGTCATCCAGTAATCGCGGTCGGCATCCTTGAGTATTCGCTTGTAGGGCTGGCCTGAGTGCAGGGAGATGATTTCATAAAGTTCCTTCTTGAGCTTTTGAATTTCACGGGCGGTAATGTCAATATCAGAAGCCTGGCCTTCGGCGCTGCCCATTGGCTGGTGGATCAGGATCCGCGAATGTTTCAGTGCGGTGCGTTTGCCTTTTTCACCGGCACAAAGCAGGATGGCGCCCATGGAAGCAGCCATTCCCGTGCATATGGTGGCAACATGCGGGTTGATGTATTGCATGGTGTCGTATATGCCAAGTCCTGCATATACTGAACCGCCCGGAGTGTTCAGGTAGATCTGGATATCCTTTCGTGAATCAACCGATTCAAGGAACAGCAACTGGGCCTGGATGATGTTGGCTACATAATCGTCGATGGGAACGCCAAGGAAGATGATGCGGTCCATCATGAGCCGTGAAAAAACATCCATGGTGGCGATGTTCAGTTGCCTTTCTTCAATGATGGTCGGAGAAATATAGTTGGCTGAAATGGATTTATATTTTGCAAGGGTGAGGCTGTTGATGCCCCTGTGCCCGGTTGCATATTTCGAAAATTCGTCCATATAATTTTTATTAGCTGGTTAAATCATCAGTGTTGGTGATCGTGGTCGTGTTCATGGTCATGGTCATGGTCGAGCTCGTGTTCATGCTCATGGTCGTGGACATGACGGGCGGAGGCGATTTTAATATATTCCTCATAGGAGACCTCTTTTGAATGGAAAGTCATGGCTGACTTGAAAAACTCCATCATTTTTGCATTGTAGAGCTGGTCGTTGATCCGTTGCACCTGCTCTTTGTTTTGCATGAAAGTATCCACGATCGATTCATATTGTTTCTGCATTTCAGGATCCATGTTGGGCAGATTGATCTGGTGCAACATATATGTCCTGATGTAGTTCCGGATTTCTTCGTCTTTAACCTCGATCCCGTTTTCTTTGATCAGCTTGTTCTCAATAAGTTGCCATTTCATTGATTCGGCAAAGGAGGTGTAATTTTTCTCGATCTCTTCGGGGGTGTACTTCCCTTCATTGTTTTCGAGGAGCCATCGTTTCAGAAACCCGTCGGGCAATGGAAGTTCGGTATTTTTTACCAACGCTTCCGTGATGTCATTGAAAAGGAGTTTTTCAGACTCGGCTGCAAAGCTAATTTCAGCGTCTTTCTTTACCTGTTCACGGAATTCCTCTTCGGTTTGAAGGTTGAGCCCGGGATAGACCATATTGAAAAAGTCCGGGTTCATTTCAGCCGGTTCAACAGCCGTTTCACTGGCTTCAGCCGGGGCTTCTGCAACGGCACCTGCTGTTTCCGCAGATGGCAGAACCGGTTTTCCGAATCGTTTCCGGGTATCTTCAATGTATTTGTCTACCATGCCATCATCAACCGTAATGACGTAGTTTTCGATTTGCAGGTCCTGGTCGACCGGGATAGTATATACAGGTGCAAGCCCGAGGTCAAAATAAAATTCAAAAGAATCCTGGGTCTCAAAATCGATTGCCATGTTTTTTTCCATATTGGGCAACGGGTTGCCAAGGATGTCGATTTTTTCATCGCGGATGTAACTGATCAGGCTGTCGGAGATCAGTTTATTCACTTCATCGGCCAGGATGGCTCTGCCATACATTTTTTTAATCAGCCCGGTAGGAATGTGTCCGGGCCTGAAGCCGGGAATGTTTGCTTTGCGCTTGTAATCAGCGATCTGTTTCTCGACGGTCACAGCATAATCAGCAGGGCCAATCTCTATTTTAAGCAGGGCCGTGAGCGATCCGGTACTTTCTTTGGTGATCTTCATGAAAATAGTCTTGCATTAATTGATAAAAAAAAATAGTGCGGATGAAGGGACTCGAACCCCCACGCCCGAAGGCACAAGATCCTAAGTCTTGCGCGGCTACCAATTACGCCACACCCGCATTAAGGATCTCCCTGAAAAGGGAGTGCAAAGGTACACATTTTTTCGATTGGTTACTTCAGAGAGGCCAAAGCTGCTCCATAATCCGGCTCCTGAACGATATCGGGTACCTGCTCACTGTAAATGACAAGCCCGCTTTTATCAACGACCACAACCGACCGTGATAGAAGTCCGGCGAGCGGCCCGTCGGTGATCAGGACGCCATAGTCTTTGCCGAAATTTCCATTCCTCAGTTCCGATGCAGAAACAACATTCGTAAGTCCCTCGGCAACACAGAAGCGGGCGTGGGCAAAAGGAAGATCTTTTGAAACGCAGAGCACGGCGGTATCGGGATGTTTCTCTGCCTCTGCGTTGAATTTCCTGACGGATGTGGCACAAACGCTGGTGTCTAAACTTGGAAAAATGTTCAGGACAATCTTTTTCCCTTTGAATGCTGCCAATGAAATGTCGGAAAGATCGGTTTTGGTCAGCAGAAAATCGGGGGCGGGCTTTCCGGCCAAGGGAAGAAAGCCAATCGTGTGAATGGGAGTTCCTTTGAGAGCGATGGTTGCCATAAGTTTGGTTATTAATTATTTTTGCAAAATTAGCAAATTGTAATATTCATATACTCCTTTCGTTAAAACATTATGCGTTTCATCCGGCGGATTTTTTTGGCTGTTTTTCTTCTGCTGACCAATGTTTTGGTTATGTCGCAGGATATGCTGGGAACATCGCTGGGCAATTATGCAGGCATCGATGGGTTGAAACTGAACCCGAGTTCAATCCAGAATTCCAAATCCTTCCTTGATATCCGGGTAATCGGACTGGATGTGTTCCTTCAAAATAACTATTTGTTTCTGAAAAAGTCGGATTACCGCTTTACCAATTTTTTTAAATCAGGATATCAATGGCCCACCCATCCTGAGCCCTATGGAACCGGGGATCGTATTTTTTATCATTATGACAACCTGAGGAATAAGAATGCCTTCATCCAGGAACGCGTTGACGGACCCGGGGCGATGCTGATCGTCGGGCACCATGCTTTTGCACTGACAACCGCAGTGAGGACGGTCGTTGCACTGAGCAATGTTCCATATGAACTGGCAAATTTCATGTACCTCGGACTGAATTACGTGCCACAGCAAAAGATCAGCTATACCGACCCGGGTCCGGTAAAGGCATATGGCATGACCTGGGGGGAGATCGGCCTCAGCTACAGCCACACTTTTTACGCAACCGGTTACGATGTGTTTTCCGCAGGAATTTCGGTAAAACGTCTTTTGGGTATCGGTGGGATATATATCAACGCAAGGAGCATTGATTACATGGTGCCGGATGACCAGACCCTGGATGTTAAAAACCTTGACGCAGAAATGGGCCTGGCATTGCCCGTTGATTACAATACAAACACTACGCTCATTTCACCGTTATTCAAAGGGGGAGGTTTCGGTGCTGACCTGGGGATCACTTATACCCGGCTCAAAAAATATCATCAGAATCCATCTTTCAATACTTTGTGTGCTCAAACTTATGAAGATTATCTTTACAGGATCGGGATAGCCTTCATCGATTTCGGGGGAATCAATTTTAAGAATAATGCCACCAGGATAAGGATAGACAACCGGAGTTCATACTGGACGGATTTGAATAACCTTCGTATTGATTCGATCAATGAGTTGCTCGACACCATCAGCTATAAGTTTTACGGTAACAATACGGAAGCGTATGCTGGGAACAGTTTTACGATGTGGCTCCCGGCCGCATTGAGCGCACAGGTTGATTATCATCTCCGGAAATTCTGGTATGTCAATGCCAGCATGATCTACGGCATTTCCATAGCGCGGAACTCCGTTGCCAGGCCTGCAATAGTCGCAGTGGCGCCACGCTATGAAACCCGCTGGTTCGAAGCCAGCATGCCGGTATCGTTATATAACTGGCAAGCGGTCAGGATGGGGTTGGCCCTGAGGATCTACTGGCTCTCCTTTGGCACGGAAAAGCTCGGTGGCTTTCTTCATTTCAGTGATTTCACAGGACTTGATTTTTACGCATCCATAAAACTGTTTTTCAATAAAGGGAATTGCCGTGACAAAGGCCCGCCGCGCTGTGGTGGCCCTGAACCTAAAAAAATCAGGTATTGACATTCAAACGTGTCCGCACGCGGGCGCTGCGAAGTTGATCCCCGTCTGGGTGTAACTTAATTTTCAGTATCTTTGCACCCTCCTAACCCTGTCGTATGTTGAAGTTTTTTCCCCTACTTGCTTTTATTTTCCTCCTGGGCTCCTTTTCCTTGCATGCGCAGGACAGGGGATTGACTGCGGCATCCGGAAAACTGCTGAATGCCATCCGTTGCGTTGACAGAACCGAACTGATCACCTTCGCCAAACAATACCTCTACACACCTTACCGGAGGGCAGGTGAAGATCCTCAGAAAGGTTTTGATTGTTCCGGGTTGGTCAATTTTGTATTTAAACATTTTAATGTATCCCTTCCCCGCAGTTCGAGGCAATTCAAAGCACTCGGTACGGCATTGAAACCTGAAGACTTTAAGGTGGGAGATGTCCTGGTCTTTTATGGGTTCAGGGACAAGTCCCATATTGGCCATGTGGGCATTATCTGTGAAGCGAATGGAATGAAGTCCCGCTTTATCCACGCCTCTTCCGGGAAAGCGCACAGCGTAACCATCAGCAAATTGGATTCGGAAGGGTACCGGTGTCGTTTTTACAAATGCATCGACGTGCTCCAATAGCCAAAAACATTTTCATCTTAATGCCGGCTTGCCCAACCCGCAGGAAACGCCTTCTAAACCTCCGGCATCCGCACATCGAGGGCATCGCGGAGCGCATTCCCCATCAGCATGAAGGCAAGCACCATGAGCATGATTGCGATGCCGGGGAGGATGGCCAGGTAGGCAAAATCGAGCACGATGTACCCGTAATTTTCTTTGATCATGGATCCCCAGGATGGCACGGGCGGCTGCACTCCCAAACCGAGAAAACTCAACCCGGCTTCCATGAGAATTGCCGAAGCAAAGTTTGCGGCTGATATGACAATCACGGCAGCCATCACGTTTGGCAGGATGTGGCGGAAAATGATCCTGAAGTCAGAGAAACCCAGCGCTCTTGCGGCTTCCACATATTCTTTTTCACGGATTCCGAGGATTTGACCGCGAACGACACGCGCCACCTCCACCCACATGGTGAGTCCGACAGCGATGAATACCTGCCAGAATCCTTTTCCAAGGGCGAAGGTTATCGCGATGACCAGCAGCAATGTCGGTATAGACCACACAACATTGATCAGCCACATGATCAGGTTGTCGACCCAGCCCCTGTAGTACCCGCCGATGGCCCCGATGAAGATCCCGATGACCAGGGAGATCATGACGGAAATCAGTCCGACCGAAAGACTGACACGGGTGCCGATCATCAGCTGGCTGAGGTAATCGCGCCCGAAACGATCGGTCCCCACCCAGAATGTTTTTTTTTCGGGCTTTTCCACCGCGCTCAATGGCAATATCTTAACCATGGCTGCATCGCCCGGCAACGCCCCGTATTCAATGTATAAAATATGGTCGTTAATAACCGCATATGCACGGATCGGGACGAAGAGTACATTCTCTTTCTTGCCGGAGATCATGGTCTGATAAAAGGGATTGCTGTGATGGGCAAGGTTGTTTTTAACAGGCAGCATGATCACAGAAAAACCTGGTTTTTTCAGTCCCAGTTCCAGGTACTGATTATTGGAATAGGGCGATGGGTCGGGGGTGATGAGATATCCCAGGCAAGCGATCAGCACTGCAATACCAATAAAAACAAGCGATCCGATGCCAAGATGGTTTTTTTTGAATTTTTTCCAGGCCAATGCACTGAGTGAACCTGTAGAGATGGTGACACGCTTGGTAAAAATCACTTGAAGAATGTGAATTATGGTTTATCGGAAATATTTTTTTTGTACTTTTGCAAAATCAAACATGGTGGTCGTAGCTCAGTTGGTTAGAGCGATAGATTGTGGATCTATAGGTCGTGGGTTCAAGCCCCATCTTCCACCCTTGACAAAGGCTGCTTCGGCAGCCTTTGTTATTTCAGCTCTCCTTTAAAGCCTGCCCGGTATTCTTCCCAGGTGGATTTTAAATAGGCATTCGTTCCAAAGTAATTGAGCACCCCTTCAAAATCGCTGGCCTTCTGGTATCCTGCAACCACCGTGAGCCACTGGCCCTTTTCATTCAGGAACACATACGATGGATACGACAGGTTTCCCCTGAGCAGTTCAACGGCAAGTTTATGCGTGCTGCGTTTGTTGGCCGGATTGGGATTAACAAAAACCTGGCCATCCAGCACGATGGTATCCTTGCGTTCCGCATCGAACTTGACGCAATAAAAATGTTCATTCATGTATTTTGCAATGGTCGGGTCGGTGAATGTTTCTGCATCCATCTTTTTACACCAGCCGCACCATTCCGTGAATACATCGATAAACATCTTTTTTGACTTCTTCTTGTTCATTTTGTAAGCCTCCTCAAAAGAATACCACTTCACCAACGGCTGCTTCACGGCAGATGGCTGCTTTTCCTGGGCAGCGGAGGAAACAGGATGGCAAAACGCATATGAGATGATGAGCAATAAGAACAGTTTGTATATTTTCATATTCCGGTTTTTACTGATAAAATTCATTTATACTTTAACACACCCTGGCTACAAAGCCACATCCCACGCCTCACGTCTCACGTCCCACGACTCACGTATTCCTCTCCATCTCCCTCGCATGATCCTTCTGCTTCAGTGTTTCGCGTTTGTCATATGCATGCTTCCCGCGTGCAAGGGCAATGGTTAATTTGGCCAGTCCGTTCTCATTGATGAACAGGAGCACGGGGATAATGGTAAACCCGCGTTCTTTCACCTTCACGGCCAGTTTTTTCAATTCCCTTTTCGTCAGCAGCAATTTGCGGTCGCGTTTTGGCTCATGATTGTAATGTGTGCCAAAAGAGTATTCGGCAATGTGCATGTTGCGCACAAAAAGTTCGGTTCCAACGAAGGTACAATAGGCATCTGCAAGAGAGGCGGTACCATCACGGATCGATTTGATTTCGGTGCCGGTCAGCTGAATGCCTGCAGTTACCTCCTGGATGAGAAAGTATTCGTGGGATGCCCTTTTATTTCTTATGTTTACGGATTTCTCCATCTATTTTTTTTCGGGCATCAGCACGACACGCACATAATGGTCGGGTTTGAGGTATGTGGATGCAGCAAGTTTCAGATCATCAACGGTTACCGCGTTTACACGGTCTTTAAACGTAGCGATGTTGTTTGGCGTATCATGGTTGAAGTAAAGTGACTCAAGTTTTCTAAGCCAGAATTCATTCTTTTCAAGATCGGTTTCCCTGGCGCGGATCATTGCCTCCTGTGCTTTTTTCAGGTCGACATCGGTCGGGCCGTTTTTCCTGATTTTTTTGATTTCACCAAAAACGGCTTTCGAAAGTTTTTCAGTTGCTTTTGGCGAGCACCCGAACATGACCATCAGGTCTACATTCGGTTTCGGGTATTGGTCGAGGTTCACCATCACCTGGGGTGAATAGACCCCGCTCATTTTCTCGCGGATCACCTCAATAAGTTTGATGCCTATGATCTCCTTGATCATATTCATGCACAGTACATTTTTCTCGGTCCATTCGAATTTTTCCGACATCACCAGTCCGACCATGCTCTGCGGATCGGTTCCCTTGTAAACTGTCACATTGTTGGTGCCGTCAGCAAACTTTGGGGAAGTGTCTTTCCACGTTTCCTTGCGGTTGATCGAAGGAAGGCCGCCGAAATACTGCTCGATCGCGGGGGAAATGGAATCCACCGAGAAGTTTCCGACCAGGAAAAATTTGAAGTTGCTTGCATCAGCGAAACGGTCCTTGTAGATCCTGAATACATCATCGAGGTTGACTTCAGACAGCTGGGCAGGAGTGGGGAAAATAATCAGGCGTTTATAACCAGGGTAGGCGACTTTAAACAACGTATCATAGAAAGTCATGATGGGATTGCTTTTCATGAATTTCATCTGGGTTTCCATCTGCGACATAAAAGCTTTGAATGCTGTCGTATCCTTGCGGGGCTGATCAAAATAAAGATAAGCGCATTGCATCATGGTTTCGAAGTCTTTGGGTGTGGAATTTCCCCGTAATCCCTCCTTTACATCATCAATGTAAGGGCTCACCTGGATGTTCTTGCCCTTCAGCTTCTTCTGGAGTTCCACATTGTCAAAGTTGCCGATGCCACTCATATCTATGATCTGTGGTGTGTAATTCACCGACATGAATTCCTTGTCCGGAACGAGTGAATTCCCTCCCAGGCTATAGGCTGAAAAGAGTATTTCGTCATTTTTGAAGGTGGTCGGTTTAAGTACTACGGTTACCCCGTTGGATAAAGTAAGTTCAGTAGTGCCAAGTTGTTTGTTGTCTTTGCGGCCGGTAATTTTCCCGGGAGCAATGATTCCCTTGACAAGCGGTTCTTCCCGGTAATTGTCGACATAAGCCGTCAGCGGTTTGGTTTTAGAGTCTTTAATGATCTCAAGGATTTCATCCTTTGTCGGCACCTTCACACCGTCTTTATCAGGAGCCATGACCAGGAGACCCATGTTGTTGTCCGTAACCCATTGCTTTGCAAGGTCATTGATCTCATTGATCTTGATATCGGGAAGAATGTTCTTCAGGTATTTGAATTTTTTCTGTGCGCCCGGAATAGCATCCCCCGAAAGGTAATTGCTGACGTATTGGGAACAGAATGCATTTGATTCGGTTTTGTCGAATTCTTTGGCACTCTTTTCGTACTGGCTTGTGAGTTCTTCTTTCTGACGGTCAAGTTCAGTTTGGGTAAATCCGAAGCGTTTTACCCGTTCATTTTCCGCAAGCAGCAATGCAAGGCTGCTGTCAATCCGGCTCTCCTTGGTCATCGACTCGATCTCGAAGGCATCCTTGGTCCTTGAGATAAACCTTCCGTAGTTAGCACTTGCATATACATAAGGTGATTCAGGCTTTTGAGATATTTCGTTGAACCGGTTGTTGAGCATCCCGGTATAAAGTTCTGCCATGATCTTATCACGGAAATCGCTGAGGGTCTTTTCGGGGCTGAGTTCATGTTTATAGAATATGGCCACAACATTGACGGTAGCTTCCTTGTCCGTGGTGATGGCAATGAGCGGTTCGGTGTTGCCAGGAATGTCGAAGGTGGTTCTTTCCCTTGGATTTTCGGGGTTTTTCATCGTCCCGAAATGGGCTTTGATCTGAACTTCCGCCTGTACGATGTCGATGTCCCCGACAAGAACAACAGCCTGTAAATTCGGCCGGTACCAATCATGGTAGAAATTCCGCAGGGTTTCAGGTTTGAAATGCTCGATTACTTCTATTTTACCGATCGCGATGCGATCGGCATACTTTGATCCTTTGAAGATGACCGGGACGTATTGTTTCATCATACGGTCCTGCGCACCCAACCCTTGTCTCCATTCTTCGGTGATGACCCCGCGCTCCTTGTCTATCTCTTTGCTGTCTAAAACGGCATAGTGCGCCCAATCTTCGAGAACTCTATAGCCTTTCTCCACCAGGGAAGTGTCATCTGTGGGGAGCTGCAGCATGTAAACTGTTTCATCGAACCCGGTATAGGCGTTGATGTCAGCGCCAAACCGCACGCCGGTCTTTTGCAGGAAATCGACCAATTCATTCTTCGGGAAAGTCCTGGTACCATTGAAGTTCATGTGTTCCATGAAATGTGCAAGCCCTTGCTGGTCATCATTTTCAAGGATGGACCCGGCATTGACCACCAGTCTCAGCTCAACACGTTTTTCCGGTTTGCTGTTTTTCCGGAGGTAATAAACAAGCCCGTTGTCGAGCTTGCCGATTTTAACATTGGGATCAACGGCAAGCGGCGTGGTGAGGTCAACAACCGGCTGCTGGCTGAATACTGAAAAGGCGACGAGGATCAACCCGGTCATTGCCAGTGATTTAAGTATGTTTGTTTTCATGTGATGGATTTTAAAGTCATTCGTTGGAATCAATTGCAATTTTACCAATTTTTTCCCAAACACCCAAGATAAAAATTAAATGCAACATGAAGGAAACGATCCTTTGTTATTTTCATCAGAAGGACAGAAAAGAGGTGATCTCCGGGCCATCTCGTGAACTACTGCTTCACCAGTTCGACACGGCGGTTCAGCGCGCGGCCTTCTTCGGTGCCATTGGTGGCCACTGGCGCTGTTGGTCCGTCTCCGCAGGCCCTGAGGCGGGCAGCGTCAATGTTGTACTGGCCTACCAGTGCATTCACTACCGCCATCGCCCTGTCTTGCGACAGTTTCATGTTTATTTCCAGTGTTCCGGCATTATCGGTATGTCCAACCACGTAGAGTTTAAGCCGGGCATCGTTTTTCAGCAATTTTGCAATTTCCTTCAGGGCGGCCTGCGATTCTGGTTTTACATCCGCTTTGCCGGTATCAAAATATATTCCGTAAAGAGCAGCTTTTCCTGATTCGCTGATGCTTTTTCCCATGGCGTCGGCATCAGACACCACATCCTGTTTCATTCCCTGCTTCTCGATCAAATGGATGGAATAGGAACCATTGCCGTTGGCAGTCACGTAGGCCCATGTTTCCAGGTTGTTTTTAACTACTTTTAAAACCACATCTTCGCCCGGATCATGAAATTCATAAACAAGTTGCCCGCCAACTGACCTGGCAGCGTTGATATAATTGGTGCCGATCTGCAACGGGCTGGGAATTTGTATATTCTCATCGGCATCATAGATGATGAAAAGAGAATGCCCTTGTACGATCTGGGTCATATCACTGCCTGTTTTAAATTCAAACTGATCGAACTGCAAATCATCGTAACGGTATATATGATACCCGGGCATCCTGGTAAAGAGCGCGGGATCTTTGCTCCCTGCTGCATCACCCTGGGCAGATGCATTCATCGCTGTCATTAATAAAATTCCGGCCAGGATAATGATCCCTGTCAGCCAGTCTGCTCTTTTCATCTTGTGTTTCATATCAGTAGGTGCTTATTTTTGATGATTATCTCCAGGCCATCTGCATAACGCTTTATGAATATCTTATCAAAACAAAAGTAATGACCAATTCCTGAAAATGAACCATTCGATAAAAATATTGTTTTCAAAAATCAGCTTTAGAGATGCCCTTAATCTATTTGTCATATTGTTCATAAATCAATGCAATTCAATGGGGTATGATTTTTTTTCGTTTTCACAAAACGCTAAATCTTCACTGCTATTCCTGCCAGGAAATTTACCCGTGCCTGAGGGAAGTATCCGTTATACTCGTTGTAACTGCCTCCAATGTAGTATGGATAAACCCAGGCGTTCGTTTCGTATTTGACACTGAACAGGTTATTGACAGCCAGGCTAAAGCCGATCTCACCGATATATTTTGTTTTCACGGTAAACATGGCACCAAATCCGTTCACAAAGTACCCGCTCAGCGACCGGCCTTCATTGGAAGTGTTGTCGATGTATTGCTTACCCACATATTTCGAATTCAGGCTGATGGAGAGTTGCGGAAATGGTTTATACGTTAATACAGAGTTCACGATGACGTCCGGAGAAAATGACAGGTCTGTTTTCCCCAGGAACACCGTGTCCTGTCCCAGTGAATTCCAGTCCTGGTCGTAGGTATCGACGTATTGGGTGAAATCTATAATCTTATTTCTGCTGAAAGTGGCATTGACCGCCCAGTGAACTTTTTTCTGAAAAAAATCTGCGTTTGCAGATAATTCAATTCCCATGCGGTAGCTATGCGGCACATTGACCATCACCGCTTCTCCCACATTGTTGATTTCACCTGTAAGCACCAACTGATCGCGGTAATCCATGTAGTACAGGTTGGCCCCAATGTTCAGCCAGGGAAGCCGGAATGCATACCCCAGTTCATAGTCGTAAAGAGTTTCATTCACAGGCTCCTGGCCCGGATCTGCATCTTTGTAATTGTTCCTGCTTGGTTCGCGGTTTGCCACGCCGATGGAAAAAAAGAGGTCATTTTGCTTGTTCAGTTCGAAAAAGAGGCCGCCCTTCGGGTTGAAAAAGTTGAAGATGTGCTGCTGGTCAAGGATTCGAAGGTTATCTAAAGTCCCCGACATATTATAGCTGACATGCCGGTACTGAAGGTCGGCAAAAAGGTTCATTTTCTTAAACAGCTGGTAACTGGCTTTCCCGAAAACATTGAAATCCTTTTTCAACCCGGTGTTGTAATACCAGTTGCGGTCGTTATCGCCGTTTGAGGCGTATTCAGCCCAGATGACCTTGCCGAAATGTTGCCCGTAATAACGGTTCCAGGCGCCGCCAATCGTGATTTTCAACTTATCGGGGATGGAATAGTTCGTGGAAAAGGTGATCCCGCAGAAATCATTATCCATCATTTTCCGGTTTACAAGGTCGGTAATGGTGATCGTGTCATTGCCTGTTACTACATCGTCGAGACCGTAATCTGTAAACGAAGCATCCTGTATGTAATTCTCATAATACCCTTTGCCCTTCGTATAATGAACTGCAGCATTGATATTCCAGTTTTTTGCAAGCAGTTGCGAAAATAAAAGCTGGTAGTGATCCTGCTGGTAGTTGTCGGTTTGATTGTTGTAATAGGCAAGGTTGCCATTCTGGTCTGTATATTCGCCCGATGGATTATAAGTGCGGTTTGTTGCAAGCGAATCCTTTGGAACGCCTTCCCAGGCCTGGTAAGTTCTTTCAATACCTGAAAAAGTGATGATCTTGACGGTGGTTTTCGGGCCGTAATATCCTCCTGCTAAATAATAGGATTTCAGGTTTGAAAATGCCCGGTCGATATAACCGTCGGAATGGATGTATGACAATCGCCCGTCCACGCTGAATTTATCGGCCATCAGCCCGGTTCCGAACCGCAGCGTCGATTTAAAAGTGTTGAAGCTCCCGCCGGAGATGTTGAGTTCACCATAGGGATCCTGGTGCAGGTCGGAGGTCATGAAATTGACGGAAGCCCCGAATGCTCCTGCTCCGTTTGTGGAAGTGCCCACACCGCGCTGGACCTGGATGTTTTCGGCCGAGGATGCCATATCGGGCAGGTCGACAAACCAGACTCCCTGTGATTCGGCATCATTGAGGGGGATGGAATTGATGGTGACATTGATGCGGGTAAGGTCGGTTCCGCGGATGCTGAAACCCGAATATCCCACGCCATTGCCGGCATCGGAAGTAACAATGGTAGAAGGGTTTCCCTGTATGAGCGTTGGGATATCCTTTCCAAGGTTCACTGCCGCAATTTCTTTGTTGGAAATGGTGGAATAGGCAGTGGGATATTTGCCCTGGGCCCGTGTGGCGATGATATTCACCTCATCACCCAGCAGGGCGGCTCCTTCCAGTTTGATGAGCAGCGTCGTGTCGCCGCGAATGATCATCGTTTCACTGGATTTTTTATACCCGATGTATGAAGCTGCCATGGTGATGCTTCCTTGTTTGACCCGGTTGAAGTGAAATCGCCCATCCGCGTCGGACACCGTCGTCATGATCCCGGTGCCTGCGGTGATGTGCGCTCCCGCAAGAGGCGTTCCGGTTGTCCTGTCGGTCACCATTCCTGAAATGGTACATTGTGCATTCACAAAACCTGCGTGAAAGAACAGTCCGGTGAATATCATTGCCATGAACATTCCATGCCTGCAGCATGTCTTGATGATTGTCTTCATTAATTTCAATTTTCCTACGCCGGCATTATCCGGATCAGGTTATTTGGGTATGATCTCAGCCTGAGTTTTTAGGCACCCCCTGAGGAGAAGTATTGATGGCAAAGGTAGTAAAAAAATGGCGAAACAGCGAAATGGTGAAATGGCGAAATATTTATCTTTGTGGAAAATTCAGAGTATGAAAGTGCTGATCATCAATGGGCCCAATCTTAATTTGTTAGGGGTAAGGGAGACGGATGTATATGGAAGCCAGTCGTTTGAAACTTATCTGAAGAAACTGCGCAAGCATTATCATGAGATCATCATCGAATATTTTCAGAGCAACGTGGAGGGTGAGATCATCAATGCATTGCAAAATGCCGGGTATCTGTACGACGGCATCATCATCAATGCAGGCGGGTACACGCACACATCGGTTGCCATTGCAGATGCAGTAAAGGCTATAAAAACGCCGGTGATCGAGGTTCATATCTCCAACATTTTTGCCCGTGAATCATTTCGCCACATCTCGCTGCTGGCCGCAGTCGCAAGAGGGAGCATCATCGGTTTTGGAATGGAGTCGTACCGGCTTGCCATTGAAAGCCTGATCACGAAAATAGGTTAGATCCTAGGCGGAATAGAATTTTTTCATATTGAGCTGCGAAAACTTCCGTTTGCCCCTGAGATAATATTCAATCACGATATTCTTTCCATACACATTCTGCATGGAGCCGTGTTTGAGCAGCTTTCTTTTCTGTTTTGTTTTTCCAAAAAAGCGGTAAAAACTGAAATGGGCGCGGGTCACTGCCCAGAAATCTTTAAAACCGGCCTGGAAAAGGAACTTGAAAGCTGCAATGGTGTCGAGGAGGTACCGGACGACAAAAACACGGATCAGCCGGTCGTCGGGCAGGTTTTTATAAAGGAGGAAGAAATTGTTCCTGAAGTTCAGGTAGGTTTTACGCCAGGAGGCTTTGGGCAGCGTACCGCCCCCAATATGGAAAACGGTCGAGGTTGGGCAGTACATGATCTTGTACCCGTTATTTTTCAACCTCCAGCAAAAATCAATTTCTTCCATGTGAGCAAAGAAATCTTCGTCGAACCCGCCAAACTGATGAAAGATATCCGCCTTCACAAACAGGCAGGCTCCCGTTGCCCAGAAAATCTCAATCACATCGTCGTACTGTCCATGATCTTCCTCGATCGACAGGAAAATTCTCCCGCGGCAGAAAGGGTAACCATATTTATCAATGAATCCGCCTGCTGCTCCGGCATATTCAAACTTTTTTGGCTCAAGGTATGAGCGGATTTTGGGTTGGCAGGCAGCGATCCGTTCATCCTGTTCCATCAGTTCAATGACCGGCGAAATCCAGTTTTCAGTAACCTCAATATCAGAATTCAACAGGATATAATGGTCTGCTTTCACCTGGCTGAGGGCAAGATTATATCCCCTGGCAAAGCCACCGTTATCAGGATTCTGAATAATTCGGATATCAGGAAAGGAACTGCGCAGAAAAGAAACGGAATCATCGGTGGATGCATTGTCCGCAACAATGATTTCAGCCTCGTCTTTGCTGTATTGGATCAGCGTGGGAAGAAACTGCTGCAGGTATTTCCTCCCGTTCCAATTTAAAATTACTACAGCAATAGACATTTAATGGAATTTACGATTTACGATTACGATTTACGAATGGAGAAGAATTTAGCCGTTCAAATGTCATCGGCAATTGTCAATTGTCAATTGTCTAGCCTCCTTCTCGCCGTAAAAGTACAAATAATGTGTGTATATTTAATTTTAATTAGTTCGGCAGTTCCCAGTAGTCTGATTCCATATCACCCCAGGAATTGATTACCTGGGTTTCCTGCATGTCGAGGGTAGTATAAATACGGTTGCGCAGGTCAATTTTCCATCGGGGATTGTTTACTTCTCCCGTGGCATCCGAATGCAGCAGGAAAAAGTCGCTGGTAACCATATCCGGTGAATAGAATACGAATTTCCTGTTCCGCTGATTGTTGTTCAGGGTATAGTATTGCCAAATTTCATACGGGTAGTTGCTTGGCTCGCTGTATTGCGTGCTCCGGGTGTTTGGCGGACCGTATTGAAGGTAAACCCGGCCACGGTCGGTCTGGTAGCCCTTTTTGATCGGAGTTCCGAAATTAACCTGGACTTTATCAACCTGTCCCTTGTAGAAGTTCCAAGCCATCACCGGATGACTGGGATCACGTGCTACCCAGAAGCTGTAAAAAAATTGTTGCATCATTTTCAAATCGGTTTTTTTAAGTGTTTCACGGATGAAGGATTTTTCAATTCCGGTTGCCACAGGGTAAGTGCTGTTGATAAACTCACGCAGGGTATCGGCGTTGGTGATCTTCTCGGCAAAAGTATTGGCGATCTCGGTCGATCCAAGGTCGGTCAATTCCACCTGTGCCTTGGGATTCATCCGCTGAAAAAACATTTTTTTTGATGCGACCAGCTCATTTTGCTGGTTCCGGGCCTCGACGACGAGGTTGTAATTACCGGAAGGAAGATTTTCAATGGGTATTTCTGCGAGCAGAACATTCACGTTTTTCGGTGTCTCTTTTTTCGACCTGGAATATGAATTCAGTTTTACGTTGCTTTCAAAGGACTCGAAGTAATAGGACAAAAGAAATTTCTGATCAACGCCGGTGGCCTTGCCGATTTGATACAATTCGGTATAGAAGGCCATCTTGGTTTCATTCTCAGGGAAAAACGTATAGGTGTAAGGAACGAGATCATACCCGCTTTTGGTCAGTGCATTGGCGAGCGGCGCTCTTTTGTAGGATTTTACGAGCTCGATGCCTGAAAAGGAAGGTTTGTCGGCCGGGAAATCGATCGCGATGGTTTGAATGTATGGCATCGCAGGGGCGGTTTTATTTTTGTCTGCCATCTGGATCTCGAATTCATACGTTCCGTTGGGAATGGCAATCCGCTGCTGGTCGATGAAATTAAAATTCAGGTTCAGGGTGTCGTTGATCTCGGAAGAATTGAGCTCATATTTTTTAAACGCTTTGATGTCTTTCTCCTGTTTGAAGGTCATCAGGATGTTTACCGAAGCCTGGAACTTCCCATTGTCTTTCTTAATGAATTTCACGCTGTTCGCGGCAACCGACAGGTAGGTTTCGATATAAGGCCCTTCGGGGGAATTGAACGTGGAGTAACTCAGGAAGGCCCAAAGATTTCTTGCCTGGGAGCCAGTCCCGGCCATCATCAGCAAACTGAAAAATACAATGGAAACGATCTTTTTCATAATTATGGATTTTAATTGCCTCATCCCCTGCACCCCTTCTCCTTCAGGAGAAGGGGACGGGGGTTGAGGTGGTTGGGTTAATTCCCCGTCGCTTGCGACGAGAAGAGAAATTTTTACCAATTTGATACCTCGTTGTTCTTTTCCGAGGCTATTCATTGCAATGAAGATTTTTCAAATCCTGGATCATGTTTGACAATCATGGTCATTCTGAGATTCACGCACAAAGATAACGGTGGCTGGCCGAAATTGCAAGGGAAATCGGTAAATCCTCTGTTATGGATGGTGAAATGCAACCGGAACACGCATCAAAGAAGGGTATATTTTTGGCAGTCTCCAAAATTTATGTAATTTTGCTCCCGGAGAGATGGCAGAGCGGTCGATTGCGGCGGTCTTGAAAACCGTTGACCTGCAAGGGTCCGGGGGTTCGAATCCCTCTCTCTCCGCAGATGACCTTCGCTAACATACCAATGGTATGCATTGGCGAAGGTTTTTACTTTTTTCACACTCAGAAACAATGAACAATAATTACTCATTGCACATTGCTCATTGTCCGCTCCGTGGTATAATCAAAGATTCAGTGATGCGGAGCGTTTGAGTTTGCCAACTCAAGCAGTTGAGGTTAAACAATTGTTAAAAAGCCCGCACAGCACGCACATAGTAGTCGTAGCCCTTATAGTTGAGGACCTGTTGGCCAGTGAGGAAGAACTGGGTCCACACGGCGTCTGCGGTGGACTCGGAGGAACTCCAATAATAGTATGTCATGTTGCCAATTGCAGTTTTTTGGTTGTGCATCAGGTTTAGCTCATCTTTCGATGGTAAGAACCAATCGTTGTATCCTCCCAGGATCAGTTCATCGCAAATTCGGGCCGCTGTGCCCGGGCCAGCACATCCGTTGGTAACGATAGCCGTCGTGTTGGCTTGTCCTGTACCAAAGGATGAGGAAGTTCCAACAACAGTACCGGAACAACCCCATGTTGTGCCGGAACTTTGGTCTGTCGGAGCGGCAATCAATCCATGCTGCCTTGTTTCATCAATATAGAAAACGATGCCACCTTCAAAACTCTCGCCAATCTCGCACAGGTCAGTACGGCTTGTCAAGGTGGCAGCAGTTGGAGAAACTCCACAACTGTTTATTGCCCATACAAATCGAATATAGGGAGTATTTGGTGTAAGCCCTGTTTCCTCATGTGAGGTAGCCGTTCCCACATCCATAGCATCGTTTTGATCGAATGTAGTACCCCATAAATAACCTGTTGCCCCGGGAACAGCATTCCATTTCCATACTATTTTTGTTTTGGATGGAACATGCGTTCCCGCAGTGGGAGTTGTTGGAATGACATAATTAACCGTCATTGTCAGGGTATTTGAGGTGGCAGGATTTGCTGCACATGTTGTACTTGAGGTCATGACACAGGTAACGGCATCATTGTTAGCCGGACTATAATAAATATATGTTCTGTTTGTCGCACCACTGATGATGTTGCCATTCACCTTCCACTGATATAAAGGAGATGCTCCGCCATTGGTCGGTGTAGCGGTGAATTCCACCCCCCCCGTTCCCGCGCAATACGGGTTTGCGGACGCGGCAATGGACACGCTGACCGATACCAATGGGTTAACGGTCATGTTTATGGTGTTGGATGTAGCGGGGTTCCCGCTGACACAAACCCCATTCGAGGTTAACTGGCAGGTCGCGGCATCATTATTTGCCGGAATATAGTCATAGGTTACATTGGTTGCACCGTTTGCATTGATGCCATTAATCTTCCACTGATATGCAGGTAATGTCCCTCCATTGGTCGGGGTAGCCGTGAATGTCACGCTCGTTCCTGCACAAACCGGGTTTGCTGATGGGGCAATGGACACGATTGCCGGCAGCGATGGATTGACGGTCATGGTGATGGTGTTGGATGCAGCGGGGGTCCCGGTGGCACAAACAGCGTTTGAGGTCAACTGGCAGGTTACGGCATCATTGTTTGCCGGATTATAAGCATAGGTTGCATTGGTTGCACCGCTTGCATTGTTGCCATTGACTTTCCACTGATAGGCAGGTGAAGTGCCCCCATTGGTCGGCGTAGCTGTGAAATTTACTGGAGTTCCTTCACATACCGGGTTTGCCGACGCGGCAATGGACACGCTGACCGGCAACAATGGATTGACGGTCAGCGTGATTGTGTTGGATGAAGCGGGGTTCCCGGTGGCACAAATAGCATTCGAGGTCAAGTCAAAGGTTACGATATCTCCATTTACGGGAACATAGCTGTAACCTGCATTGGTCGCACCGCTTGCATTGTTGCCATTGACTTTCCATTGATAGGCTGGTGAAGTGCCCCCGTTGACCGGAGTAGCCGTGAAAGTTACACTCGTTCCTGAACAAACCGGGTTTGCCGACGCGGCAATGGACACGCTGACCGGCAGCAATGGATTGACGGTCATGGTGATTGTGTTGGATGTAGCCGGGCTCCCGGTGGCACAAATAGCATTTGAGGTCAGGACACAGGTTACGATATCTCCGTTTCCC
>CAIVAT010000012.1 GCA_903903985.1 uncultured Bacteroidales bacterium
AAATATATGTTAACGGTAACAGAATCAGAAGCGTACAATACGTAATAAATGTAATTATCACCGCCACCATCAGCAGCCATTTTAAGGATGAACATATTGCTCCTGGCTTTAACGGGACCGGGGTTGGGAAGGTTTGTGTAGTTTACCCCATCGGTGGAAAAGGCATTTACTGTTCGTCCCTGTGAAGCAAAGTACGGGGTCAATCCTGAATATTTCATCGTGACATACGGCATGCCTTTGACAATGGGAGATTCCATATAACCAGGCTGTGAGTCTTCACGGCGGTATTTCAATGTGACCGACAGGTCATCGAACTTTTTGATGAATGGCTTGAATGCGATCATATCCGGGGTAAGTGTGGAATCAACCGCACCAAAATACCAGTCAAAACCCGAGGAAAAAGTGACAGAATTGGCTCCGGGAAATCCATTTGAAAAAATCGAAACCGCATAAGGCTGGTAACCGAGCCCTAATCTGTCACAAGCTTTCGAGTATGATACATACCCTGGTACCGGCATAGTGCCCAAACCAACGGCATAGGGATAGGTAAATACCGGCGAACATCCGACCATGCTGTCGGGATAAACATTTTTAATATTCCTTGAAAGGAACAGGCATTTGAACCAGGAAGTAGTGGGATAAGGGTATTTGAGCGAGTCGAGGAGGTATGTTCGCGGATAGCTGCATGCTACTTTGGAAAAGACTGAAGGAGGCGCAGTGGTGTCAAAGGGTGCTCCATACTGCCATGTCTGGGAATAGATCGCCGAAATGGAGCATACAAACAACAGGAAAAAGGAAATCCTGAGAGTGTGGTTTTTCATATGTTAATATTTATTTTTTAACAAATCGGTCACATGGAATACCCATAATTAACATTCACGGTTTGTATGAACGTAGTCCTTATGGGTATTTCATATGCCGACAATTTTTATGACTAAACAGAAAAAGTAAATCATGAAAAAGTTTACAACTTGAGTGAAACAATTATTTAAGATTTGTTACTACAATATACATGATTAAATGATAAAAACACATATCGTAATAATAAATAATATGTAACATGAACAAATACAGGTTCTTGAATGATAATTGTTAAGAAGATATTGTGGCCAGGCAAATCGGCGGGCGATGGTCAAGACCTCCGGCTTGCCCCTTTCGATTACCACCGTTTCCATTTTCCCATTAGCGGAAGTGTATCACCCATCATACGGATTCCACGGTAGTGCTGCTGTTTGAAAAAAACAAAATCCGCATCGATGAAGATTTATTGATTCATACTTTAAGGGGTTATGAAACTCTGATCAAAGAAGGAGAAAGAATTGGTGTAGCTATGATTAATCCAACAGTTTCGAGGTAGGGATTAATTGGTTGGTTCGGGACTGCAGAAACCAATAAGATTGGCAATAACATTTTGATTAGTTCCCCTTACTGTATAAAGTTACAACACGGTAACTTCATTTCCGAAGGATGAAAGTATTGAAACACGCAAGATACAATAAACAATATGGCTATTCAAGTTTCTCGCCTGAACCTATGAATCACGAATGGCTGGTAAGCGATGCAAAGGTAAACCGACTGCTGAATGATGCTACAAGAAAACTTGGTGAGTTGAATGCCTTTTCGATGATGGTTCCCGATGTGGATTTTTTTATCCGGATGCACATCACAAAGGAAGCTACACGGAGCAGCAGGATTGAGGGGACTCAAACCAGTATGGAAGAAGCCATTCAGAATGCTGAATACATCAGCCCCGAAAAACGCGACGACTGGCAGGAAGTTCATAACTACATTGAAACCATGAATTTTGCAATTGCGCAACTGGAGGAACTTCCAATAAGTACACGCTTGCTGAAACAAACGCACGAAAAATTATTACAGGGAGTCCGGGGCACAAACAAATTACCCGGTGAGTTCCGTACCTCCCAAAACTGGATTGGTGGCGCTACACTGAATGATGCAGCCTATATTCCGCCCCTTCACAGTGAAGTGCCCGGATTGATGAGCGATCTTGAAAAACTATTGAACAATGAGGATTTGCAAATGCCACCGCTTATCCGAATTGGCATTGCACATTATCAATTTGAATCCATTCACCCTTTTCTTGATGGCAATGGGAGATTAGGGCGGTTACTTATAACACTTTATCTTGTGAGCAACAAAATGCCAGGCAAACCTGCATTATATCTTTCCGATTTTTTTGAACGGAATCGCTCACATTATTACGATAACCTGACCGCAGTGAGAACTCAGAATAACATGGTGCAATGGTTAACTTTCTTCCTCGTAGGCGTTCTGGAAACTGCCGAAAATTCAATTCAGACCTTTCATGAAATCATGAAACTTCGTAGTGAATTGGAAGAGAAACGAATTATTACGCTTGGCAAAAAGGTTCCGCTTGCAATGCGGCTGATCCGGTATTTATACACCAAGCCTATCGTGGATGCCTCCGAAGCGGCGAAAGTACTTGCTGTGAATATTTCAACGGCAAACCGGTTAATTCAGGACTTTGAGAAACTCGGAATCCTCAGCGAAAAAACAGGATTCAAGAGAAACCGCATCTTCATTTTTCAAAAGTATCTGAATTTGTTTGAGCGAGAGCCATCCAAAGGTTAATCCGGATTCAGTTAAAAAGTGAAAAATAAAAAGTTCTTCACTCTTCACTGGGTTTTGCTCCCCTTATTGCACAAAGTTGCAGCATATCATTTTATGACAACCATTTTCCTTGTTACTATATCGCCGACAGATGAGGTCAGCTTATAAAGGTATATTCCGGCAGGTAATTCAGAAGCATCGAATACGATTGAATGTTTCCCTTTCACGAAGAATTTATTTTCAAACAAAACCCGTATTCTGCCTTTTGTCAGGGAATATATTTCAAAGGAAATTTTTCCTGAATAATCCAGATCAAAGAAAAAGATTGTTTGATCTCTGACCGGGTTTGGCTGGTTCTGATATAGTTTCAACTGTTCTGAGGATTTTCCTGCCTTATCAATACCGACCAGTAAATGAAGGCTGTCTATGATATCTGCGCTGATCCAGTAAGGATTGTACCCGATATCTGCTGGTTTACCGGTAGTAAAGAACAGATATTTCTTATCCAGTGTCACAAAAGGAAAAAACGCAGCTGTTGAATTAATTTCAAATCCCATATTGATCGCATCCGTCCAGGTCTGGTCTTCATTCTTAAAACAAATATACAGATCGAGCTGACCTCCGTATCCTCCAGGTCTGTTTGATGCAAAAATGAGGTATCGTTCATCAGGGTCAATAAATGGACAAAATTCACCGTAACCCGAGTTGATTTCCGGGCCCAATACCTGTGGCAATTGGTAATTCCCGTTTTGAAAATGAGAGATATAGATATTGCCATCATTGGTCGTTGTGTCCAGCAGATCCACGTATATGTCCCTGTTTTTGGCAACGGAAAATGTGTTTCCGTACAAGACACCCGGAGGAAGGGGTATTTGAAGTGCCTGAGGTTGACCCCAGCCTGTCGTTGTTCTTACTACCTGGGTAATAAAGCTTGTCGTTCTATCAGAATAATAATACAAAGTATCGTCGCTGGCAATGAAAAGCACATTGTTTTCCTTATAACTGGTATCAGCGAATGATGGTCTCTGAATGGAGCTCCAGTTATTATTTTCAACACGCATTGTAAAAATTTCCAGCTTATATGTGCCGGCGGTTGGTTCCGAATATTCTGTCCAGAACATTTCCAATCCATCGTATGTGAACACAGGTGATCCGTGCCACATCCAATTATTAGTAGCCAGGAGAGAATCGGGCGGGAAACGCAGCGCGGTCAATCCGGGTGGTGTTTGCCCAAGATAAGGAAGGTTATTCTGAGCCCATAAAGAAATGCTGAAAAAAAGAATCAATCCGGGAAGAGTTAATTTTGTTTTCATGATTTGCTGGTTGGTCTATCCAACAAATATAGTTTCAGGATATTCTTTTTGGTAATTTATTCCATATATGCCTTTATAAATCCGGCAAATGACCGGAGATTCCGGTCAAATTGACCACCCCTCGACCGAATTGAAGTGTGTACCCCCATTGTGGTGATATTATGGAGTACTTCCCTCGTGGATAATGTTTCTTGGTTCGATGCGTTTAAAATAAATACATTTGCTTCTTAGAAAATCGCCCTCCAAACTTAAATAGAATTATCTCTTTTAAATTTTAGAATATCTCATCTTCCGATTATGAAACTTTCCCTTCCACCAAACACTGTATTACTCCCCTCTCCAGTGCTCATTATTGGAACATATAGCTCCGATGGTAAACCTAATATGATGAATGCCGCATGGGGTGGAATCGTATCAAGCAAGCCACCTTGTATCAGTGTGTCTATAAGGGAGGGTAAACTCAGTTTTCACAACATCAAACAAACCGAGGCATTCACAGTAAACATCCCCTCTGAAAAGTATTTTAAAGAGGCCGATTTTGTCGGCATTGTTTCTGGAAAAGAATACGACAAATTTTTAGTGACAGGACTTACTCCGGAAAGGAGCAAATTGGTAAATGCTCCTATCGTTAAGGAATTTCCCTATACCCTTGAATGTAAACTGGTCAGGGAGATTAATCTTGGCTCACATACAATGTTCATTGGAGAAATTGTCGGAATGGTCGCTGATAGCGAGGTTCTGAATCCAAAACAACTTCCGGACATCGAGAAAGTCAGACCCATGTTGTGGGGTTCATTTGGAAGTCAGGCATATTATAACATCGGAGATAAACTTGGGGATGCGTTTTCTGTTGGAAACGAGTTGAAATAAAAATGATTTAAAGAAATTATATGATGCCATGAAACAAGTTGAAACTGATGAGATATACAGAAATGTTCCATTAACAAAGATTCCTTGGAATATTGAGGCTCCTCCGGATGAATTAGTTCAATTGGTCGAGAGTGGAAAAATACCTCCCTGTGACGTTATAGATTTAGGTTGTGGTGCTGGCAATTATGCCATTTATCTCGCTCATAAAGGATTTAATGTTACAGGTGTTGATATTTCGCCAACGGCGATAAAATTGGCAAAGGAAAATGCGAAGAAAATAAAAGTCAAGTGCAATTTTTTTGTTGCTGATGCAGTTGATGATTTAAGGAATGTTGTTGGGAAAACATTCGACTTTGCTTATGATTGGGAAGTCCTACATCATATATTCCCGGAGAAAAGGAAGAAATTTGTTCAAAACGTATTTGGCGTTCTTAATCCGGGAGGTAAATATTTTTCGGTCTGTTTCAGCGAAAAAGACACAGGATTTGGCGGTTCAGGAAAATTCAGGAGTACTAATCTGGGTACTGTATTGTATTTTTCGTCTGAAGAGGAGTTAAATGACCTTTTCAGTTCATACTTTGGCATAATTGAGTTTAAAACAATAGAAATCAGTGGTAAATTCGTTCCTCATATTATAAATTATGCGTTCATGGAAAAGAAATCAAACCAATAAATTAAACGTCACTGATAATCTTTTAGATATTCTCAATATGACACTCCAATTTTAAGAGATGAAGATATAATTCCATTCATTCAAAGAATGGAACCTCCCCATGAAAATCAATCTCTTACAGGTTTTCAGATCAAATATCCGTCCAAAACCCGATCAATCTATTCAATCCCAACAAATATTCAGATTGATTATCAATGTGTTATAAAAACAGAATAAAAATTTGTGAGGAATGACGAGTTTCTACGATGAAAACTCCACTAAAGGATCAGGAAAGAAGCGGGAAATAGAAAAATATTTCAATCTGAAATGAAAAAGAGGAGTGATCTTATACTATGGAAACCTGCGTTAATACAGGGGTAGAAAGAACATCATGAGACCGACTTGTGTTTCCGATCGTGTATCCAATAAAAAAACCACTTACTTTTGAATTCGTAAGTGGTTGATATGGAGGCTCCCCCTAATGGACAAAGTTGCAACCAGGTTCTCTCTTTACAATTTTCTGAACGCACGAATTTTTAAGTGAAAATTGAACTAACGAGATACAATTGCTTTTGAAACAGCCTGATCTACAATGTCTTTTCAAGGTGATATTCCTTTTTTAAGAAAGCAATTAACCGAACAGAATATTTCCTGTAGTCTTCCAGCACAAAATGATAAGCATGTAAACTAGCTGCTTGCATCTTCATCATGTTCCCAAATTCATTGAATGTGGCTTTGTCATGGGTAAAAAAGTCAAATTTACTGGGATTTTCATTAACCTCTTTCCTTGACCTCATCCGCTTACCTTCTTTGTTTTTGATCAGATAACCCATATCGAAGATTCTGGCCCCTAACTTAAAATTATCGTACATGATCTTCATATAAAACTCCAGCTGGGTGTGTAATTCAGTGATTCTATTGTCCAATTGATTTAAGCTGTCTACAACATTCATCTTTCGTATCAACCTCATATTTCCGGCATTCTTAAGTTGGGTGAGTGTATTTCTGTTAATTGACATATAAGCAATGTTTGTTGTGTTTCGGAAGTACAAATCATATGTTTGTCTTATGTCTTCTGAGGACCTGTCACTTTCCAGAAGTATCATTGCCAGGGTATCTAAATTCTTATACCGATTGGTGTCCTTCTGTACCATGTCAATTTGGACAAGGTCCTCCTGAAGCTCTTTCACCATTGAAATAATAAACTGTTTCTCCCTGTCTCTCTCTAACTTATGCTCCAATTGATACTCTGCTAAAAAACCGCAGAATACTGCAAGGAACAGCATGAAAAATTCAAAGAAATATGCTTTCCATGTTTTCTTTCCATGGCTGTCTGAATGAGGATGTACTTCCATGTTTTCGGGATTTTCAGATTGATTTTTTGCGTTGTCACTTTCCTGTGAAATATTTTGCATCATCTTTTCTGAAGGTTCCAGGTTCCCCTGAATATTTTGTTGCTGCCCATCTTTTTCGTTTATATGGTTTTTTGATTCATCCATGTTTTGAATATTGCCTTTTTATTATTCCATAAACACAATTGCATATTTTGAGATTTCTGCGGCTTTCAGGTTAAAATATTATATGCTAAATTATAGGAAAAAACGCTTGCATTGACCAGTCCTCGCCTAAATAAATGGACCAGCTTTAAGTATTGGATATTAATAAGTTGAGGTGGTCAGCCAAAATCGGCAGAGGGTGGTCAGATACTCCGGTTTGTCTGGCTGAAGTAATTTTATTCTTTTTCCAGTTCTTCGATTTCTTTTATTTCAATATTAAGTTTTCTAAATCGCTCGTAAATTGAGTATTTAAAAGTATAATAAATCGAGGTAATCATTACAAGAATAATCAATGAAAATGGCACGATTGAATTGATTGAGAAAAAAGGTATCTGAGCCATTATAAATATACCTATCATTGCAAAGGGCGCAAATATGTATCCTATCCTAGTTATTTTAATTTTATACTTTTCAAGTTCAGCGATTTCCTTCTTAATTGCTAATGTCGGTTCTGAAAAATCAATCTTACAAATCAACAAGTAATATCTAATTGCCCAAATGTAAGTTATTAATGAAAAAGCTGTAAATAAACCTAATCCAATATAAAAATCAATCGAAGAACGAAATTGAATGTGTGGAACCAAAACCAATAAGATTAAAACTATTGGCAAAATCAAGTTAAAACCTGCGTTTATTTTAATCCAGTTCAATCGTTTCTCAGGTTTAGATATTAACATTCGTCTTAAAATCTCTTTGTTTAATCGTGTATTATCAGTTAATTTCTTATCGTATTGACCCCAAATATTTTGTAATTCTATAAGTTCCATGATAATTAAATTTTTGTAATTGCTAAATTTCTAATCTGTTCTTTAATCCTGCCAATTCGTGTACCTACATTTGTTTTTGAAATACCCATTATTTCTGATATTTCATCATGCGAATTGCCGTCAAGATAGAGTAAAATAATGGCTTTATTTATTTCATTCAACTCATCAATACAATTATATAAAATCTCTGATTCTGATGAGTTATCTTGTTCTATAAGCCATGGTAAGGAATCAACTTTTTTGAAATCATATAAGAAGGAGAACAAAGAATCTTTCTTTTTATTTCGCTTGTAATTCATCGATATATTTATAGCTACTCTATATATCCACGTGGATATTTTTGAATCGCCTTTAAATCTCTCAAATGATTTCCAAAGTTCTAGTGCAATATCATTTATCAAGTCCTCTCTATCATGAGAAGTTCTAGTAAATGCTCTCGCAATCTTTATAATTATCCCAGTATTATCCTCGAAAACACGCAGGAATTGCTCACTTAACTTATCCTTTGTCATTTATCATGATGTTACTTTTAATTGTTTTTAAAATTTATTTGTGTACACATTTTAATCAATTAGTAACATATCTTATCAAAAAATCACAGATGCTGACGTTTTTTTTATTTCTGCCAACGCCCTGACGGCAGCCAAGTTCCCGACACGAAGCACGAAAGTTTGAAGTCCACACCAAAGTTTGTTCAAGGAGCAGTCGCTTGTATGAGTTTGCATAATATTTCCGATTTGAGTTACTTATTCTGCACGCTTAAAATTAATTTTTCTGTTTCATCATAGCATGTTAAAACATCAACTTTTCTCAATCTGGGAATCAGTAAAATCCAGTTACTATTCAATTCAAACACTGTTTTGAATAACGGTAATGCTTCTTCTTTTTTACCATTATTTACAAGGGATATAGCATACCAGAATTTCATCTCCACATCTTTAGGAACCAATTTTTGAGCAATCTCATATTCCTTAGCTGCTGTTGTCCAGTCTTTTTTTTCTATTGCCTCATCACCCTTACTTGCATGTTCGTTTGCACGAAAAACTTGCAGCAATCGTTTCAATTCTTTAATAGGTTCGGGATTGTCGTCCACACGCAAATCAATATAACGGTCTTCCCAAATTCGTCCTGAGGCAACAGGTTTTACAATTAGAATTGCTGCACTTTGCATCCCGCGAATATCACCCCCAGCGTTTTGACCTGCTTCCAATGCTAAAATCATCCGTTCAGCCAATGCACCTTTTGATTCTTTAAACGCTTTTGCCATTGCAGGAATCACTTTGTCATTCAACATCATATTTGCTTGCACCGAAAAATTTTTTTCGGCAATGTTTCCCGCAAACGCTATACATTTTTTTCCTGTGTATGAAGCAGTGAGTCCTTGCATGTCCAATACGCCCAGTTGACGATTATTACGGCCTGAATCCGCTTCGGTTAAAATCTTCACTACTTCCTCTGGTAATTTTCCTTTTTTCAATAATTTTAAACCATCGGGACCAAAAGCTATCTTTGTTGATGCTTGTGTAGCAATTACCCCTACACCCGCCTCTCCCCATATCACCGCAGTACCGACAGAAAAAGCATGTGTCTGAACTGCTACTCCCATTTCACCTATAACTGAATCTCGCGCAACAATTGAAAATGTATGAGCAAATGGGTCAGTACAAAAATTCTGTGCCATTACTGTGCAACAGAAAATTATTGTAGCCAGCAGAAATATTGTTTGTTTTTTCATTTTCGGATTTTTGATTAAATGTAAGTGTTTATTCAGTCCTCAAATGTTTGAGTTTGCAGTGTCGCCAATTGGTTGCCTATAACGAATGCATAACCTCAATCGTTGAGGTTATTTTGTACTTAGTTCTATGTGAAAGTTGAGGTTATTATGCAACCATTGTGTGGATATGCGCAGGCAGGATATTGAGGTTATCCACATGGAATCAACATTCAGAACAGATTGAAAATTTATTTCCCTGCTTTACTGCAGGAACAAAATCTGGTCGGCATATGTGTCGTAATCGTGTGACGAATATACTAAATAATCCACATATGGATTATTTAACATATTATTTATAAATAAATATTATTGAAGATCAGTCACTGGCAGATTGTATTCCTGGAAAATTCAATGAAATCAGGCAGGAAGATTTCCCTGATCCGGATATTTATTCCTGCCTTTGTGTGTACTTTTGTGTGTTCCAAAGAAAAAGGCCACCTACAAAATTTATGTAAGTGGCTGATTTAGAGGCTCCCCTTAATGGACAAAGTTGCAAGCAGATGACTTTCTTTCAAACCACATAAAAATCACATTTTCTTATAGTTGACAAAATTCAACTATTGACCTTATTTTAAACCCGGACAGGTTCTGACGATTTTTTACACTTATTATCAGATCAAATTTGTATGTTTGTTGCATATTTAATTGAAATTCATATTGTTATAACATTCACAACTCGCTGTGTTGTTATACAAGTCATTTTTTCAGAAGCAAATAGACAAATTAAGCATAACTGAAAACATATGAATATACATCAAGGGGTCCGGATCCTGTGAATATGCAACTTAACAACACCTCCCACTCCGAACCCAATTCAACCCATATTCCGGTTCATCCGTCAATATTCACATTGCTTATTCTGCCATTTGGCATCATAACCGGATATATTTCAGTTACCCTTGCTTTCCTTTTTACCAGGGAAGGAATTTCTGTCGAAAAGGTTGCTGCTTTGATCGCTGCAGGTGTTCTGCCCCATATTTTTAAATTTGTCTGGGCACCCCTTGTCGATTCCTTCCTCTCATTAAAAAAATGGTATCTAATTGCCAATGGAATAAGCGCTTTAGGGATTCTGGCCACAGGAATTCTTCCTATTAAAGATTCGAGTTTACCCCTGATGACTTTCATTGTTATCTTTTCCAATTTCATGATCACTTTTTTAGGTATGGCCAATGATGGTCTGATGGCGCATGATGTCCCGGAAAAATTAAAAGGGCGTGCCGCTGGTTATTCACAAGCAGGATGCCTGGGAGGAATCGGATTAGGTGGAGGCGCAGGACTATGGCTGGCACAGCGGTTGCCGGAGGAATGGATGGTGGCAGCAATACTTGCCATAACCTGCTTATTATGCTGCTTCGGACTTTTCTTTTTGAAAGAGCCAAAGTCAACTATTCGTGACCATCGCATGATGAAAACCTTCAGGAATCTTGTTGAAGATGTCTATATCACCTTGAAAACAAAGATGGGAATCCTGGCTATGATCCTCTGCTTTTTAACGCTGGGTACCGGGGCTGCCTCCAATCTTTGGTCTGCTGTGGCAAAAGACTGGAATGCTGGCGCTGATACTGTTGCTTTGGCAACAGGCGTTATGGCAGGTTTGCTTTCTGCTGCAGGTTGCCTTTTGGGCGGGTGGATCTGCGACCGTATAAAACGACAGTCAGCCTATCTATTATTCGGATTGCTTGGAGCATTATGTGCATTAGGGATGGCCTATTCCCCCAAAACTGAACTTATGTATATTATCTGGACTTCTCTGTATGCTGTCATCATGGGATTATCTTATGCCGGCTATAATGCTTTTGTATTAGAAGCAATTGGCAAAGGTGCTGCCGTTACCAAATACAATATTTATGCAGCACTGTCGAACGCTCCGATATACCTGATGATTTACATCGAAGGATGGGCCCACACCCGATGGGGGTCGAAAGGAATGCTAAATACCGAAGCAGTGTTTGCAGTTCTGGCAATTATTTTATTTCTCTTTCTGCAAATTTTAATGAAAGAAAGAAAATTAGATAAAGAGAATCGAATTTTATAAACACCTGACCGACAAGCACTTTCCATCGCTAGCTGGCAGGAGCTATTGTATTAAAAGCAATGATTTCTTGAAATAGTATTAGATATTTGTTAGTTGCGCAATATTAAAGCCCTGTATTTGTGTTAAATACAGGGCTTTAATATTGTTTTTTTGCTCCCCCTGCTGGACTTGAACCAGCGACCCTCTGATTAACAGTCAGATGCTCTGACCAACTGAGCTAAGGAGGAATTCAGGGGCGCAAAATTACAAAAAATCGGGCAATTTCCAAGTCTTACAAAAAAAAAGCGTAAACACTTGACGGTTAATTAATGCCTTTCACCGGTCAAACCGTCAATCTTGTATAAAAACAGGATTTTATCCTCATTTTAATGTAACCCTGACCTGAAAAATGAGTCTTATATCTGCTGTCCCCGAAATGGGAACTTAATCGCTTACCAATGGTAGATATCAGTAATATTCATAAAACCTACATCACTGGAAATAATAAACTGCATGTTCTGAAGGGCATTGACCTTAAAGTCGATGCCGGCGAGATGATCTCGGTGATGGGCGCTTCAGGATCAGGGAAATCAACTCTCCTGAATATCCTCGGGATCCTTGATAACCACGACCACGGGGAATACATACTGAACGGGGTCAGGATCGAGAACCTGAACGAACGTAAAGCCGCGATGCTCAGGAATAAGTTTTTAGGGTTTGTGTTTCAGTCGTTCAACCTGGTTTCTTTTAAAAATGCCATGGAAAATGTAGCGTTACCTCTTTATTATCAGAATGTTAAACGTAAAAAGAGAAATGCGATAGCCATGGAATTTCTTGACAGGATGGGCCTGAAGGATTGGGCCCATCATTTGCCAAATGAACTTTCAGGCGGACAGAAACAGAGGGTGGCTATCGCCCGGGCCCTGATCGCCAAACCTAAGGTAATCCTTGCCGACGAGCCCACAGGGGCCCTGGATTCCGTGACATCCCAGGAGGTCATGGATATACTTACCGACATCAATAAGAATGAAAATATTACGATGCTTATTGTTACTCATGAACATGATATTGCAAAAAGGACACAGAAGACTATCAGGATCACGGATGGCATGATCACGGAAATCATTAAGAATTAACCATGTTCTCTCTCGACCGCTGGCAGGAAATTTACAGTACCATCAGGAAGAATAAATTAAGGACCTTCCTCACGGGATTTGCCGTGGCCTGGGGTATTTTCATGCTCATCATCCTGCTGGGATCCGGGAACGGCTTGGAAAATGGGGTGAAGGAAGAATTCAAAGGCGGCGCATTAAACGGGATATGGATCAGCAGCGGAGTAACCAGTGTTCAGTACAAAGGACTGAAGACCGGAAGGGAGATCAAGTTCACCGACCAGGATTATAAGCTGATCAAAACATCCATCAAAGGATATGACCGCATCTCAGCCAGGCTTTACATGGGAAACGTCCTGGTTTCGAACAAGAACGAATACGGTACTTTCTTCGTCTCTCCCAGTCATCCCGATTACGGCTATATTAAGGAGGTACAGGTTCTGCAAGGCAGGTTCCTGAACCAGATCGACATCAGGGAGTGCAGGAAAGTGGCAGCCATCGGTGAAAAAGTCAAATCCCAGCTGTTCAAGGGAAGAGATACTGTTGCATTGGAAAAATACATCAACATCAAAGGTGTGCCGTTCAAGGTCATCGGCATCTTCCGTGACTTCGGAAGGGGAGACGACGAACAGAAAAGGATCTACATCCCGATCACCACTGCGCAGAAAGTATTTTATACCAGTAATGTCATCAACCAGATATCCTTCACAACCGGCCAGGCAAGTCCTGAAGAAGCCGACGCGATGCTTAAAAAAGCAAAAATGACCCTCGCCAGGTCACATACATTCTCCCCCGATGACCCCAGGGCCATCGATATTATGAATAAAAGCGAGGATGTGCGCAGGTTTAACGCCCTTTTTACCGGCATCAGGCTGTTTATCTGGATCATCGGCATCGGAACGATCATCGCGGGGATTGTCGGAGTGAGCAATATTATGATGATATCTGTAAAGGAAAGGACTAAAGAAATCGGGATCAGGAAGGCGCTGGGTGCAACCCCCGGTTCCGTCATTGGCCTGATCATGCAGGAAGCCATTCTGATCACGGGATTTGCCGGGTATATCGGGTTGGTCCTCGGGGTGGGTCTGCTGGAGCTGATCTCCAGGAACATTCCGCCTTCTGACTTTTTCAGGAACCCTGAAGCCAATCTTGCAATTGCCTTGGGAGCCACGGTATTACTGATCATTGCCGGGGCGTTTGCAGGCTTCTTCCCGGCAATCAAGGCAGCGGCGATAAGGCCGATAGAAGCACTGAGGGAGGAATAAAAGCGTTCGGCGCAGCCGAAATGAGCACACAATAGAAATGAATAATTGGTGCGAATAAAAGCGAAAAGTGAAAAGCGAAAAAAGAAAAGATAATGTTTGACCTCGACCGTTGGCAGGAAATTTATCACGTACTGAGCAAGAACAAGCTCAGGACTTTTCTTACCGCTTTTGGCGTGTTCTGGGGCATTTTCATGCTCGTGATCATGATGGGTTCGGGCGATGGCCTGAAGAACGGAATATCCCAGAACTTCGGTGACATGGCTACCAACAGCGTATTCATCTGGGCACAACAGACTTCAGTTCCTTACAAAGGATTTACGAGGGGAAGGCGATTTGATTATGAGAATTCGGATGTAAGAGCGCTGGATGAAGCGATCCCCGAAATAAAATACCTGGCTCCGCGTACCAACGTGGGCGGGTTTAACGGTGCCAGCAACGTGATCCGCGGACTGAAATCAGGAAGCTTCCAGATATTCGGTGATTATCCTGTGTTCGACAGCATCGACCCGGTCAACCTTCTGCAAGGCAGGTTTATCAATGAACTCGACCTTAAGGAAAAACGGAAGATCGTCGTCATTGGCCTAAGGGTTAAAGAACTTCTGTTTGAAAAAGACGAGAACCCGGTCAACCAGTATATCCAGATCAACGGGGTGTATTTCAAGGTGGTGGGCCTGTTCAAATCAAAACGCACGGGGGAGGCGGCCAGTTTTGATAACCAGCGGATCCATATGCCTTTTACAACTTGCCAGAAAACATATAACATGGGAGATGCCATCGGCTTTTTCAATATCACATCTAAAGACGGCATCCAGGTTGCAATAGTGGAAGAAAAAGCCATCAAGGTATTAAAGAAAAGACATGCAATTTCGCCAACTGACGATGCAGCTATAGGTCATTTCAACCTCGAAGTAGAATACAAAAAAATGGTAGGCCTGTTCTTAGGGATCAGAATACTGGTATGGATCGTAGGTATCGGGACACTCCTGGCAGGCGTGATCGGGGTAAGCAATATTATGCTGGTGGTAGTCAAGGAAAGGACGAAAGAGATCGGCATACAACGAGCCCTTGGCGCCACACCCCGCATTGTCATCAGCCAGATCATCACCGAATCAGTTGTGCTTACAACCTTTTCGGGTTACTTCGGACTGACCTTGGGTGTGGGCCTCCTGGAGCTGATCAATTACCTGCTTGACAAATCAGGAGCCAATACGGAAATGTTCCTGCATCCCGGAATTAACTTTAATGTAGCAATAACTTCCCTTGCAATCCTCGTGGTTGCCGGGGCGTTTGCAGGCATGGTGCCGGCACGTAAAGCGGTGTCGGTGAAACCTATAGATGCATTACGATATGAATAAACAAAAAGCAAAATGGCAAAAAGCGAAAAGCGAAATTCAGTTCTTATTTCGCCTTTCGCCTTTCGCTTCTCGCTTCAGGCTTTTAACTTTTCGTCTTTCGCCTTTCGCTTCTCGCTTCAGGCTTTTAACTTTTCGTCTTTCGCCTTTCGCTTCTCGCTTCAGGCTTTTAACTTTTCGCCTTTCGCCTTTCGCCTTTCGCCTTTCGCTTCTCGCTTTTAACTTTTCGCCTTTCGCCTTTCGCTTCTCGCTTCAGGCTTTTAACTTTTCGCCTTTCGCCTTTCGCCTTTCGCCTTTCGCCTTTCGCCTTTCGCTTCTCGCTTTTAACTTTTCGCCTTTCGCCTTTCGCTT
>CAIVAT010000013.1 GCA_903903985.1 uncultured Bacteroidales bacterium
AAACAGGAAATGGAGTTTCCTTTTTTACGGTATGACTTAAGTCTACCAGCAGGCAGTTCTCTCATTTCCTAATGGTCAATTTGTAAAGTTTAACTACAACAAATTAACCTGTTTTATGATCGGTTTTACAAAAGTAAAAGCAGGCAGTCTGTGACTGCCTGCCGGGGGAGTTAATTTTCCATTCTGAAATTTTTCTGAAACTCTTTAAATTCCCAGTCGTAAAGGGCCGATTGCTCTTCGGTCATTTCTTCTGAAAAGCCTGGGTAGTAAATGTTCTCGATGTGTTGAACAAACATTTCTTCGAATGATTGTTTGCGGGTTTCTCTTGCAAGTGCAGTCATGGTAGTAAGGTTTTAGATTGTGGATACTTGAAATTTTCTGACCGCGAAGCGTTAAACCGGATCGATTGGATTATGTCAAGGGGGCTGGTCTGGTTGGTACAACCTGAATGCCTACGGAGTACGACTGTTCCTAAAGGAGGTCGCCCTTTACAGTTCCAAGTTTACAGCTCCCTTCGAGCTGGATGCCCTGTCGATGTAGGTAGCTTAGTAATGATTTCAAGTATTATATTGAGCGGTGGGTTTGCTTGCTTTTTCAAAGCTGCCCGTTTGAGGTTTCTTTTTGCTCAGCTTCTTCTTTGCCTCTACTCATCAAAGAAAAAGCGTGGCCGAAGGTTGCCCCTGTGAAATTGGGATCAGGATGGCTTTCTCTTTTGCTTACTTTGCTCTTTAATACAAAGAGAAAAGAAGTTCATTTTCCTTAGAAAATTCATTGCCTTTTTTGATTCTTGTCAAAAAAACCTCAATTAACAGGCTTTTAAGGCCTTAGAAATGCAAAATAATCTTTTCTTATTGTTTGACTGTCAGTAGACCACGCCCCGCCCTGTCGTCATGCCAATTGGCTTTATGTCGATCTCACTGGATATATGAAATACGGCGGCTGCCGGTGGCAATGCAAAGTAATGGTAATGAAGTTTATACAGTGAAACGCTGTGTAATGACTTAGGAAGTGCCTTAGAAGGGCTGTAAATCAACACATGAAGCAAAACAGTCAATTTACTCCCCTATACTATGTATTGCTCCCCCATACGATGGGAGGCAATACACCATTTTATAGTTTATGCAAATGCCAATTGGCATCATATTTAAAAATTAAGGTGACTATCATCGTACTCCTACAGTGCCATGCCAATTATAATTATCAACTTGCTATCAGTGCATCACGCCAATTTCTTTGGGAAGGACAGTTTTTAAAAATATTTTACACTTTTGTATGGATTTCAAATATTCATTTTTCCGCTCTTTACACAATAAAAAAGCTGTGTTAAGGTAAAAAAAAGATGAGTTTTGATTTCTTTTTCAACCTCAAAAATCATATCTTTCTGAATATCTGCGTTTAATCCTATTTTGATAACTTTTCTAAAAAGTTATGACTCATGTCTGGACGACCCGCCCAGCGTGGTGGTTCCACGTGCAACTCTTCTCAAAAGCGGATATATGAGCGAAATCCCACACTGGTTATACTGTCCATAAAAAAAATCCCACCATTGAGGTGGGAAATTACTGTTGTTGAATTTACTAAAAATCCATTGAAGAATTGGACAGAAACCAGGAACTTGGTTAAAGTTAGATGATCCCTTATTCTTCCATCGTAAACATTATTGAATCACATTGACTTCAATGTCCATCTCCTGGTAAGCATTATTACTTGAATCTTTCTTGCATCAAAAATTCATTGAAGTCTTTGTGTCCAGGGTAAATGCTCTGGGACCAATCTGTTACTTTACCACAACTGCTAATGACCTTTTGCGTAGCAGTTCTCCCCGCCGCATCATTGTCCAGAAACAGGTTTACTTCTTTTGCATCAACCAACACAGATTCGATCTTGGGCAAAAAAGACAATGAGTTTAAAACAATTGTTCGGGATATTGGCATTCTGTTATAATGGGTGCAACAGGATAAAAAATCCATGAACCCCTCAAAAACATTAATTTTGGAGATGGATATGCCGGGTATGGTGGTAAAGTATTTTGGACTGGAACCTGTTTTAAAGGATGCATTTCGAAGTTCATAACCGCCATTATCATTTTTAAATGCCAATGCAAAGTAACGGCGACCATGAACGCTATAATAGGCTTCTTTAAGAAATGTTTGAGCGAAAGTCAGGGAAACATTACGTGATTTAAGGTACTGAATCAAGGAAGGGCTTCTTATTATCTGGATGCGGTCAATCTTAATATGGCCTGACTCGTCTGATGTTCCTTTGAATTTATGAGGTTCCGCTGAATAAGAATCTTTCCCGAGCAAATCCAGGGTTTCAGGCAAATTGACATGGTATAATTTCATCACCAGGTCAATCAGATTGCCACCCTCACCGGTTCCAAAATCATACCAGACGTTCTTAGAAAGATGGACCTTAAAGCTTGGTGTGTTTTCATTTCTCAATGGACTTAGGAACCATGCGCTGCCAAATCGGGTTTTTACAGGATCATGCCCGTTGATATGCAGATAATCAATTAAATGCGTTTTCGTTGCCTCAGTAATATTCATGTTTTCCTATTTAACAATCGTTAATTTATTTGGATTATTTCGTCATTTTATTCAATGAATGTTTTAACACGATCGCATGTTTGATTATCAAGCTTTTAACCGTGTTATGTTAACTCCCGTATATATAACATACCATTTAACGCAACATGGTCGATATTTTTCTAACATGGTTCAAAAATGCAACTAACTGTAATTGAATGAATAAACCGTGTTATGTTAAAAACCATGTTATATATATTAAGGTAACGTAACATACTTATTCATTTAAACACAATTTGAAAGTCTTGCCTTTCCCAATATCCTTTATAAAACCATGGTCTAAATGATAGGGTACAAAATCACGCAAGTTTGAATAGCCAATACGAACATTATAAATTTTGGCTACCTTTTTAAGTTCTTCAATGTATTTGGTTTGGGAAAATTCATTACCGACTTTAAACACCTCTTTTATCCAATTCCTATGAAGTGTTTCTTCCATGTCTTCCGGGCGTTTGTATGTTTGTTTGGGAACATTACCAGTAACAACTTCAGGGATCCCATCCTCCATAATCTCAAAGAAAAAGTCCTCAAAATCCATATCTCGCAAATAAACCGGTTCAACTTTGGAATGGCTCTTGTTTTCCGGGTCTCTCGATACACGGATTACACTTTCGGCTTTATTCTGAAGTTCTGTACCGATATGTCCCCTAGAATTCCTGTCCCCTTTATTTTCATGCAGGACGCAAAGAATATGGATTTTGCGTTCTTCACTCCATTTCATAAGCATTCCTGTAACCTTGGTAGATTCATCGGCATTGTTTATATCTGTCACTAAATCGCGGATCCCATCGATTATCACAAAACCCAGGTCCAGGGTCGAATAAATTACCTTTTCAATTATTTCAATTCTTTCTTTGGTATTATATGACCTTAGCCGGTAATATTGAATATTGTCATTTTCAACTGCCTTGGAAATTCCGGATAGATCATAAATTCTTTCCTGGACTCTTTTGGCATGATACAGGCCTTGCTCTGTGTCAAAGTAGATGATCTTTGATTTTTCTGACGGCAATTTGCCTCTGAATTTCAGGAACTCTTTTTTCCTTAGCAATGCCGTACAAATAAAAGAGAGAAGAAAAGTTTTCCTCGATTTGGCTTGTCCCTGGATTAAAGAAATATTACCCAGGGTGCATAGGATTGATTTTTTCTCATTTTCACTTATATAGAGAACATCCTGAGGTGCTTCAACTGGCTGCGTTATTAGCATCCTGGATTTCTGAATCCTTTCAAACAGTAAATTTTCGTTGCTGGATGGCGGATATTTTTCAGTTTTTGTTGGGAGGGTAGATACCAGAGAAGCCATCATTGAAAATTTGGATAGTCAGAGTTTACAATAATAATGCATCGGTCATGCCAGATGTTTTACCACCGGAAGTCACAATAAAATCATTTAGGCAAGGGGAAAGGGGCGCTGTTATAACTTACCCCTTTTCTTACGCATCGGCAAATAGGTACTCACTTCGGCTTCGATTTCAGAAATCGTTTTTTTTCTGCCAGCCATGATCCAGGTGGTAAGTTCTTGTTTAGAAAAGTACAAGCGCTTGCCGCGTTTGCAAACAGGCACTTCGGCGCGTTGCACCAAACCATAGATAGTAGGAACCGAAAGGTGGAGTATTTCAGCTGCCTGCTTAATGGTTAGCAGGATATCGGATTCCGGTTGGGGGGTGTTACTTTTTATAAGTAACAGCCGTTCGATGTTTTCCAGTTTATCCAATAACTGGGTTACGGCTTGTGGTAATTTTTCGAATGTTATTTCCATTGCTTACAAGTTTAATTTGTGAAACTTGCTGCAATGGTAGCAGGACATTTAGTAGGGTTACAATACGGTGGGCACCCACACGTGAGTAATCCGTATATGATTTTATAATTTATTTATCAAATATGTCCCTGTTGATTTCTGTTTGATGATATTGAGAATTGGTTTTTGGCACTTGTCCTTGGTGGTTGAAAGTATGTCACTAAGGTACCTTGGGGTATATTTCATTATCTTATCCCTATAGCGGTAATGAAAGTTTTGACCAATCCAATTTTCAAGTTCTTTTTTTTGGCAACCTATAATAATGTCATAATCGAATAATTGTTTGAACGCGTCTGCCAATCGGTTTCCTGAATCATTGAATAGTAATGGCTTACTTGCATTCCCGCCACTTTTCAATATTCTTAGCAGTTCAATCTGATGTTCAGGAGCAAAAAAACTTTTAAGAATATCAAATATGTGAGGTACCGAGTCTGTCAGAAATGTTGGCCTTATATCACGCTGAGGCTGGATAACCTCTGAATTTTGAGGCGGTGACAAATTCTTCATTTCTTCGTTATCCATCGTGTATTCGGTGTTAATAGTGTTTAATGGGAAACACATATCATTACAGATTTTAAGAAAGGGAATGTCGAATAGACTGCAATAGGTTTGTATCTCATTAAAAAATAATGCATAGAGAAAATGTGTCCTTACCTTAGCCATGTTAAATCGATCAAAAGGAAGATCAGGAGATGCGTAAAACAATGGGAAATCATTATCATCCAAGAGTTCGTGCTGCCCTATACTTTTATAATCTTCTTGTACGAGTGCAGCTCTATGAAGTTCATCAATGTAAAACATTATCAATTCCTTTTTTTCCTGAAAGCTTGCTTTTGATAATAAGTTTTCAATAAGCTCTCTTCTGAAGGGTTCAACGAAACCTTTAATAAAATCTGTATTTGTATCTTCAATTAACGATATAAGCTGTTCGTCGTATTCATTCCAATAGTTAAGCACTCTGGCACATTTATCTAATACCTCAGTTTTCATAAATTTCAATATTATGTCGGTAGTTGAAAATTGATCATGGTTTCATGAACTTTTTTTTCTCAATTTCCCGGTGATTCATGCATCTTTGAAACGGAATAAATATCGTTCCCCGGTTTAGCTGCAAGTTGGCACAAGTATGACGAAAAAATGATGGCCTGCTCGGGAGTGGAAATTATTTTAACACCTTTGATCCCCCCTTTTCTTCATGGTTTGTTCAACAAGTTCAGCGAGATTCTATTTTACTGTTTGATAAGTACTCCGTGTTATTCGGCATTTATTGAGCATCAAAGGTAAAATTATTTTCATGCAATTGGCCGGGTAATATCTCTATTTAAGCAACCCCAAAAAATCACTTTCTGCCAGAAATTTGATTTCCCATTCCAAGCCTTAAATAAATATTTGACCGAAGGCATTAATAGGAAAGGTTGTGTAGTTTCTATTTCAATAGATGTACCTTATTTGTACATCATCGGCTATAATATATTGATATACAGACGTGATGTGTATACGACTGCTTAGGTTTGCCGGAATTAAAAATTCATCATCGTTTTCATGAATTCTCTTTTATCCTCATCTTCAAATCCGGCAAAATAATTTTGGGTGGTTCTCACATTGCTGTGGCCAACTGATTCACCGACAAACTCCATGGTTGCGCCATTCCTTATTGCTATAGTTGCAAAACTATGTCTGGCCCAATAGGTTGAAATTTCTCCTGTAATACCGTTGCTGGTTGCCAAAATCTTCAGATTCTGATTTATAAACCGCGTAAAGTTTTTAATTCTGGCAAACTTAGTTTCTTCATCCTGATCGTCTGAAAGAATTGTAAACATGAGCCGTTTGGGGCTTCGTTTGGGACTCCCATATTTTTCAATGACAGATTTAACATGATCCGTGAGATAAATAGTTATCGGCTTTAAATGTGTCTTCGATGTGTTTATTGTTTTAGCGCGATAAAAAATCAACTTATCTTCATGCATATTCTCCCATCTCAATAAAGCAATATCTTTAATGTTCATCCCATTGCAACCGTATGAAAAAAACCAAAAATCTTTGGCCTTTTCCTGCTCCGGAGACTGAGGTACTGAATTAAACAGTGTTTTCAACTGGTCTTTATTTAATGCCTTTTTAACATTCTGAACAGATGGCACCTGGTACCTGTTCTTTCCAAAAGGATATATTTCCGGTTCGATTTCCTTTTCACTTATTGCCTTATTGAATACTGTCCGTAGTGCCCTTAGGTACATTGAAACCGTTGTACTGCTTCTATGGAGTGTGTTAAGCATGTATTTTTCATACTTATTCAGCCACACCGCTGAAATTTCAGTAAATAAAAGTTTAGCAGGTTCTTTACCTCTTGTAAAAATGAGAAAATTCTTAAGCGATTGGAGACTCATTTTGTAGTTACTCGCTGTTCCAAGCTGATTGTTTTCCTTTAAAGTTTCAATGACTTGGCCATATTGATAGAAAATATTCTCTCCGTCACCTGCTATCCTTAAAAACTTTTTTTCGAAATCTTCAAAAGAAAAGTAGTGCAACTTGCCAGCAACATCGTTGGCAGAGTTTTGAACAGCCTGCAATTTTAACCTGGCCGTATTATTTCCTTTTCGCGGTTTGGTTGTTTCCCAAATACTTTCAAACTCTTTTATTGTGTACTCAAATTTTGTATTGTAAAGTTTCGTTATTTTGGTCTTCGGTTGATATACGCGAAGTTTTACAGGATACTTTTGATTATCCTTTATTCTTCGTGTGTCTAAAAATATTGAGATAAAAAACGGTTGTTCCATGTGCATTTCTTAATCATTCAAAGGTAATCCATTTGCACACCATTTGCATATATTTGCACACAAAAACCAAATAATAGTTATTAACAAACATATATCAGATAGCACGAAACGCCTGTATTTACTGACATTTCCGCTCATATACAAGTAACATCTATTAGTCTTAAATTACGCCTTACAAGCAGAGGGTCACAGGTTCGAATCCTGTTGCTCCCACAGAAAAATCAAGGGTTTCAGACGGTTTACGTTTGGGGCCCTTTTTCTTTTTCGAGTGAATTTGTAAAATGAAAAATCGTGTGGTCAGCGAATTCATTGCCGTGATAAAAATATTACAACCGGAAAACCGGATTTACCAGCGTAATTGCCTGATAATTAAGTATTATAAAGGCATACTCCCTGCTGACAGGCACGGGTAGACCGGTATCAAACCCCTCTGAACCCTTTATCTCCCTAGTAAGAAAGCGGTAACCTGTAGCTATGGAGTAGCTATGGACTAGGTATGGGGTAACCGTCTGATGGCATCTTCCGGATCTATCCGGTATTCTTTGATGGTATAATGGCCGGGATAATCATAAGCAAATACCCTGATCGTATGGATGGTGCTGAGCTGACCGCTGCCAATCCGGTACACCCAACGGTCGCTTTTTCTGAATTGCCTGGCCTCTCCCCTGCTTGACTTGTTGTCGAAGTCAATCAAGGTCAGCATGACCCGGGTAACCATAAAATCATCCGCCGCAGTGACCTGTACCAGATATTCATCCTGTCCCCTGGCTTTGCGGATATTGATGGAAGTGATGACCGGTGCGTGCAAATAATCGGCAATCGCCAGGTTGTAGGCATTGATTCCGTCGTGTTCACGTTCCTGATAAAAAGCAAGCCGTTCGGGGATATTTATTGCATGGCTGGCGTATCGTGCGGCATCTTTGAAATCCTGCCGGTGTTTCTTCTGGTTGTCCGTCCATTTGATCCGTTTTCCTTTCGGATAGAAACACATGACCGGCTTTCCGTTTCGCTGTTTGATGACAATAAATTCATTCAGCCTGCCATGAAAACCGCTCAGCAGGGATCCATGCTCTCCACGTGCCATGTCTGCGTATTTTGATCCACAAATATAATTTCATTTTCCCCCGAAAGCAAGTAGACAGAATAAAACCAGCGAATTTGACAAATTGCCCCATATTTTCGCTCAACAGCGGAAGAGATGCCGAAAACCTGATGATTGAAATTTTTCTCAGGAAGATCATCAATTGATTGATTAGTTTTAACTTTACAGATTGATCTGACAGAAAAGGTAAATAATGAAGTCTTTCAGGGCCTGTTTGTTTTTTTCCTGTTTTTTCTTCTTTCCGGTCATTACCATATTTGGTGAAGGCACGAAACAACTGAGGCCGGATACAACCTATCCGGGGAGCATTCAAATAGCTGATCCATCATGGGGGGTCTGTTTTGCTATGTCGGGCTGTGATGACGATCATAAATTATTTGTAAGGATTGCAAGTCCCTCCGAAAAGATTTATTTGGGATTTAACACAACAAATCTTAAAATTAAAATAACGAAAAATGGGGTTGTGCTTTTTGGGCCCAGGACAATTACACTCACTTCTCAAGGTTATCTTAGATATTTGAGCCAGGCCATTGCCGGGCCGAACGTGCTGAACGTTCATGGCTATAATGCCTTACAATTCGCCCCGGGCAGCCCGGGCGATTACAGCATAGAGTTCGAACCAGCCGGGGAGATAACAAGATTTGATATCACGGTCATTGATACAGCCGTTTCTCCCCTGGCAGCCATTGAGGGCCGGCTCTGGTCAAAAAACTGGCGTCTTGCAACCGGGGTTACTTCGGTTCCTGCCAATGTTTTCCTTGGAACCATGTATATTTATTCCGACGACTCTGTAGTTACATCAATCTATTTTAACCGCATGTTGCCCGGTGAAATTGATCTTACTGCCAACAGCAACGGATTATTTCCCCCGCCTGCACGTTTTGACACCAGCCGTATGTCACGAAACGGCCGCTACCTTTACCCGCAATTTAAAATTTTCCTAAGCAATCCTGATTCAACCCAATTCCCGACAGGAACGCTGGGTTTGATTCAGAACGGGGTTCTTGTTACCCCGCAATGTGACGGATCGTTCATGCTCACTTTTACGGCAAATAAACCCGGGGAAATTAAAGTCGAAATAGAGGTAAACCCTTTACCTGGTCACCAGCCTGAAGATGTTACACTGACCACTGCAGTAACAGCAGGAACCAACACAATCACCTGGAATGGCCTGGATGGGTTGGGCGTTCCTGTTCCATCCGGAACGGTCGTTGGCATTAATATCTCCTATATCAATGGCCTTACGAATGTTGCATTATTCAGTATTGTAAAAAATCTGTATGGTTTTATTGTCTCGCTTGTCAGACCATCCGGGCCACCGCTTGCCATGTACTGGGATGATAGTAAATTGCCATGGTGGGGAGGATTAATCCAACTGGATGGTTGCCATGGTTCCTTGCCATCCAATGGCTGCCATACCTGGGATGGAGGCAGTAATTGGGGGCTCGGACAAAGCAACACCGTGAATAGCTGGTGGTATGCATGCAGCAGCAATTCCAATCTTGGCAATTTCACGGCATTGCGATTTCCTCAGCAAGCCATGAATATCCTTGGCCCGCAGGAAACTTGTTCATACAGTACGGAGGCATATACCATTCAACCGGATCCGCTGCCAGATGCAGATCCGGGCAGCTACAACTGGGTGCTTACCGATGCAAACACCGGCGCCACGCTCTTCGATGCGTTTAACAAAGGAACGACCATTAACATCGATTTTTCGCTTTACCCGGCAGGGCCGAAATGGCTGAAAGTAAGAGGCAGCTCAACTACTTGCGCCTTCGGGCCATTCGGACCCGGGGCCAATGGCATCCTGATCAACAGCAATTCACCGCCGCAAATCACCAATGCCGCCAATTCCTTACAAATCTGCAGCGGCGGCCTGGCTGCCATTTTCCTCCAGGCATCCATTCCATTGACAACTTTCAGTTATACGGCCAGTGCGACCTCCGTATCGGTTTCCGGGTATTTTCCCGGCAATGTCAACCCGATCCTGCAAACGCTTTTCAACTCGGGAACGGAAGCGGATTCCGTCATTTATCGCGTGGTGCCCGCTACCATGCTTTGTGATGGGGATACAACCAGCTTCTACGTCATAGTCAGCCCCAATTTGCCCGTCGGCGTTTCCATCGCCGCTCCATCAAATCCCGCATGCGCCGGCTATTCTGTTACATTTACGGCTGCCCCTGCAAACGGCGGAACGGCCCCTCATTTTCAATGGTATGTTAATGGCACCGGTTCAGGAACCGACAGCCCGGTTTTTTCCTATATCCCGGCAAATAATGACAACGTTTATTGTGAAATAATGTCAAATTCCAATTGTGTTGCCGGTAATCCTGCAATTTCATCAACTATTCTGATGACCGTGAAATCAAACCCAGATGTTTCCTTCACCTCCTGTTTTGACACCGTGACAACCATCAATGCCAAACCCTTCAGGCTTGGCGGAGGAATCCCTTATGGAGGAACCTATTCCGGTTCGGGAGTGAACCCCCTGACCGGGGTTTTTACGCCATCCGCGGCTGGATTGGGATTGAAAACCATCAACTATACCTCTACCAATAGTTATTCATGCAGTGCATTTAAATCAAGGACTATTCTTGTCCAATCCCCGCCACTGTTTGCCTGCGGGAATTCTTTACAGGATATCCGCGATGGCAAATCGTACCCGACCATTTTAATCGGGACCCAATGCTGGATGGCCTCGAACCTGAATTACGGCAAAACTGTTTCTGCATCCAGGGTTCAATATGACAACTGCATTTCGGAAAAACATTGTATTAACGACCTGCCTGGTAATTGCACAAATTACGGCGGGCTTTACCAGTGGGAGGAGATGATGAAGTATGACGATACACCCGCCGGGCAGGGGTTGTGTCCACCGGGTTGGCATGTGCCGACGGAAGGCGAATGGACCATATTATTTAATTTTTACCAGGGAAATTCCCTCGCCGGGAAGCCCCTGCAGGATCCATTTACCGATGGATTCAAGGCATTGCAAAGCGGTGTTTTTTATCTGAATTCAAGGATGAGCTTTATGGGATTCGCCACGATCTTCTGGTCATCAACACCCGGCACCCAGGACACCGGGATCGCTCATGGGTTAAACAGCAATAACAATTCGGTTTCCCTGTATGAGTCGTCAAAGGCAAATTCACTGTCTGTGAGGTGTTTAAAAGATTAAACTGCTGGTTCCGGCATCAGGAACAGCATCACAAAGATCGTTTCAAGGAAAACGAGAAAAACCATTGCGGTTCAATTTTTCCAAAGGATCTTTCAGTTTACCAATCTTTTCAAGCCGAAATTGATCATCGAATGACCACAAGATTTTTTATGCGCATTTTGTCGTTTTTATTTCAATTTTACGCAATAATTTAACAGGCAATATATTGATAACCAGGTATTTATTAACAATCGATTTTCAGAGATCCCCTTAATTCTTCCATTTGCGCTAATAACAGCCCATCTTGTCTTCCTGCATGAACCTATCTATGAGTTGATAAAATAAAGCATCCTGAGGCATTTCGTCGGTTATGGGTGAGGGGGTATCAGGAATAATATCACCGGAGGTAAATACTGATCTGCAGTAAGCCACCTTGCAAGTTCACATGAAATCGCCTATTGACTTTCCTTAATTTATTCATTACATTTGCGACGCACTCTGTAAATCGAACACCCGGATGGATTTGGAATCAACCAGATGTTGATCCAAATATACAAGGTTTAAAACCACATAAATAGCAGGTTCATTCCCGGAAAATATTAATAGAAAATGGCTTTCAATTGATTCAGATATATCAATCCTCTTGCTTGCATTTATTTGCTACATGCAACCATTGAGACAAGTGCAAACTGAAACCCATCAAAAACCATATTAATAAATACCTGAAAAATGAAAAAGACAACTTTAATGATTGCCATTTATATGATAATGATGGTAATCACTGCCAATTCACAAATGTGGGTTACACAAAATGTAAACCCTGTAAACCAGGGATATAATTTTACCTGCCTGTCAGTGGTTGATCATAACACCGTTTTGGGCATAGGTACATTGATTGATGAGCCGGAAGGTTATAGATTTAATTATATCAGTCGTACGATTGATGGCGGGATGAACTGGAATAGCAATGCCCTTGACACAGACTGGATGGTATCAAGTTTCCAGGCCCTCAGTGCAGACACTGCATGGATGTCGACCGCCTCCATTCAGGGGATATACCATGGAGGTAATCATTTATCATCCATCAGAAAAACAACAGATGGCGGGCAAACATGGATTAAAAACACCAGCATCACATTCGACAGCGTTAATTCTTATTGCGACTTCATGCATTTCTTTAATTCCAATGAAGGAGTTACTTTTGGCGATGTACATAATGGCGCCTGGGAAGTTTATTATACATCGGATGGAGGAATTCTCTGGAACATGGCTGACAGCCTGCCTCAACCTTTATCAGGAGAGGCAGTCCATGATAATACGCAATATGTGCTGGGTGATCATATCTGGGCAACATCGACCAAAGGAAGAGTTATATATTCTCAAGACAAGGGGCATATCTGGAAGGCCGCATCTGTGGGGAGCTTTCAGTTTCCGCTGATGTTGCGTGTTGCTTTTTTTGGTCCATTGGAAGGAATTGCAGCCAGGTATAATTATTCCAACAATGTTACTGATAATGTTTACCGCACCCATGACGGAGGCAAAACCTGGAGCAAAATTTCGCATACCGGACCGGTTTACCTGTCCTATCCCGCAGGAAATCTTTTTATTGTCCCGGGTAGTAATATTGTGATTTCAAACGGTGGAGGAAGTTCATATTATGGCAGTTCTTTCAGCGCAGATTATGGCGCAACGTGGACAGGTATTGATGCTTCGAAAAAATACGGAGTTGCTGACGGTAAAGACTGGAACTCACTTTGGACCGGGCAGTATTCAACTATTCCCGGAATAGGTGGAATTGCAAAATGGGATGGCATCATCTTAGGGATGAACAGAATATTATTGGAGGGGGATCTTTCCATATATCCCAACCCCGCCACTGCTGCCATCACGATCTCAACGATCCTCCGTGGGCAACTCTTCGTCATGAATCTCAACAACCAGGAAATAATGCAACAAAAGATTACCCAACCAACCACTACCATTGATATAAGCAATTTGCCAAAAGGGGTTTATGTGATAAAAATTATCGGGGACAGATGTGTACAGATGGGGAAGGTGATCAAACAATAACTTCATCTGTTGCGGGCCATAAACCGGGGTGACCCCTTTTCCGATTAATTTTTTACCACTCAGGCACTGAGAACACTTAGGAACACTAAGATTTGGGTTCATATAATATCATTTCTTTCAGCTTTCTCAGTGATTCGTGTCCTTAGTGCCTCAGTGGTTTTCCTTATTACCACTCAGACACTGAGAGTACTTAGCACTGAGAGCACATAGGAACACGAAGTCTTTGCTGGTTTACCGAAGGCTTCCGCTACCAATGGGACCATGGCAGTAAAGGCTAGACGACATGAGTCTGCCAGATGAGTTTTACCTTTCATCCGCCTTTCCCCTAATTCACCGTCAGGATTTTCCCAGGGGAGATGGTTAATTTTCCGCCGGGATGGATATTGACATTCTTTGCTGTCAAGTTGTAATTGAGCACAGGAAAAGGCTTGTTGTGGCTGAATATGATGATCGACGATTGTGATCCCGGTACCAGCCCTTCGGCCCAGTTGCCGCAATCGCCCATATCTGTCGTATTCTTGTTTCCTGTCCATATGGAAATATTTCTCACCATTTTCCCCGGCCCGCTCCGGGTATTCACTGCTGTTGGGGCCGTATAAGTCACATTGACCCAGCAACGCTGCCCGGCACAGGTATCCATGGTATTCCTCACTTTAACGGTGATCCAGCCTTCACTTGAAACAGGGTAATTCAAAGTGAGCGGAGATGCAGCAGTTGTAATACCCGAGGATGTGGCCACCATGTCGCCCGATGCATTGTAGAAACTTACGGTCAGGTTCTTCCCATCAATTTCCGGCCACACCGAACAGGATACCTGCGAGATTCCTGCAGGATAGATCTTCCCGGCAACCCGCTCATTCGTAGAACTATCGGGCAGCCTGCCCCCCTGACCCAGCGAACCGCAGTGGCTGTCGCCCAGATCATCGGCCATTTCCCATTCCTGGGTGGTGGAACTGCTCCGCGGCGGCGTATAGGATGAAAGGTACGCGTACATATCAGGTACCGAAGTAAATGTGATGCCGGCTGGTGCGGGAGCCCAAACGGAGTATCCATGTCCGCGGGCTCCTGGAATGCTGTGCCCGTTCGGAGCCGTTTTAATGAGCACACGCCCGTCGTTGTATACGGTCGTAGTGGTTAGTCCATGAGCCCCGGAATAATCATACAGTTCAACATTATGCCAGGCCGGGTCGCTCGTGGAAACCCATACCTGCTGATCCTGCGAATTGTCGGAAACAGCGAAGTAGGCATCCGTAATTCCGATGAGCGCTTTCCCGATCCTTTCGATTACGAGATGATCAGCGCCGGAACCGGTAACATAATAAGGAGCTGAAGAACCACCCAGGGAGGTAGGCACTGCATATGAACCGCTTTTAAATCCCAGTTTCTGGTGTGCCTGCATGATATTCTGAATGTCGCTTCTCACCGGCAGATCGGTTTCGGAAGTGGGAAGATGGCTCCATCTTTTGCCTGTGGTGCCGATGTCGAAGAGGTCTTCAAAAAACACGCAGGGATTGCCGTCGACCGAGAATGCCACTGCATAGGCCGCTGCCAGCCTTGGGTCGCGGGGATCGATATGGGAGCCGGGCCCGTATAGTTCATTGGCCATGTCCCAGCCGCTGGGATCACCAAGGGGTTGGCTGTAATTCCCGTTCGTTGACAGGATGGGACGGAAATTATCATGCCCGTTCACGAATGGGACCGACCGGTAAACACGCGTAGAGCCGTAATCGTAATAACGCTTCCCTTGCTGGCAGGAAGGAATATTCTGCATGTCGTAATAACCCCCGCCCATGATCAGTCCATAGATACCACTTCCATTGGTACTGTACCCCCGCAGGCTGATATCCGTCGTCCCAGTATGTTCCTCACCCCCTGCTGCCACGCTGGCCACATAATTATCAAGATCGAACTGGCTGCCGATCCATTCACCAAAGCACATCATGTTCTGCCCCCCGGCGGCAAATGCAGGGAGGTTATACTTCACATTCATGATGAAACTGGTCTGGGCATAAATTGAATAATGTTTGACCGCATCCAGCCTGAATCCATCAACCCCGGTTTGTTTCTTGAACCAGGCCACGTATTCCCTGCCTCCATCCAGCATGTAATTGGATGACTGGGCCGGATTGTAGTAAGGTCTTGTGACCCCAAATATCGTAGCCGATCCGGAAGTCGGGATATTCGAACTTTGTCCGTAAGCCCCCGGGGTTTCATAGTCAATGTCGGGCCCCCAATAGGTGCTGCAGATATCACCGCTGTTGCAGTTGTTCATGAAATTCGGATGAAAATTGCTGTAATTTTTGGCCCAGCGTCCGGACCTGGTCCAATAGTCATTTTGGGATTCGTCGAACCTTGGTGTTTTATAGGACACGTATCGGAAATTTTTGAAGCCACCGGCGCTTTGCATGGAATAGTTTGGTTCAGGATCCAGCCCGCCTACATTGTTTGCATCAACACAATGGTTCAGCACCATGTCTTCAATTACTTCGATCCCGTTGGCATGAAGGACAGCGATCAGGCGGAGCAGTTCGTCCTTTGTTCCCATCCGCGTTGAATCACCATTCTGTTTTTGATATTTATCTCCAAGGTCATACATATCAAAAGGAGCATAACCAACAGAATTGGCAGAGCTGTTCTTGGCAGCGGGAGGAATCCAGACTGCATCGAAACCCATGGCCCTGAGGCGGGGAGCCAGTTCAGTGAGATAGTTCGCCCAGCCATTCCTGAAATTATAGTTATAATAATCCCACCAAAACCCCTGAAAAACAACCCTTGAAACATTCTGCGTGATTTGCGCACCTGAACGCAGGGAAAAAAAGGCTGACAGGACCAGGCAAAGTAAAATCAGCTTGACACAGGTTGTTATTTTCATCTCAGATTGAATATGCGTAGACGGATAAGGACTACTGGTTAACTTTGAGTCTGGTTGAATAGCAAAGCACTCACCACAAAACATGATTACAAATATAACAAAATATAACAAACAGTAATGACAGGAAATTGTCAAATAAAAATCTTAATCACTGTATATCAATGTTTTATACTATATTCCCTGATCGTTTGTATTTGTTGATTTTTCCTTTACAAAAGGCATTAAAGCCAGGGAGCCATCACTTCCTGTATTGTCGTTTCCATCAGTAAAATCAAGTGCTATAAACGGTTCAGGCATTGGTCTATTTATTTGCAGATAATTTTCAGTGGCCGGCAGCCGGATAACACGGTTCCTGGAAAGGATGGTCCGGCCATTCCCGGAAGGAACAGTTTAAAGGCATTTTCCCTGATTACAAGGAATTGAATTTTAATCCCTATTTTTGTTACGCGGCAGAAACAGGATAAACCCTGCACAGCCTAAACCAATGGAACCCTTTATCAGCAAGGTGGATATAACGTATAAAAACAAGTACTGCCTGACTTGCAAGGCAGCCGCTATTTTGTTTTTTTTCATTATTGCCTTGTTTATCCTCGTGGGGTGCAATGTCACAAAGAACCTGGACTCCAGCGAGCATCTCCTGATCAAAAATAAAATTCATATCTCCGACAGGAAGGTCCTTTCCGAAGAACTCGAACCCTATGTACAGCAAAAGCCCAATAAAAAATTTGGTTTTTTCCGGATGAACATTGCGTTGTACAACATGGGAAACAAAGGGAAGGATACCAAGTTCAAGAAATGGCTGCGTACGAAAGCTGGTTCGGAGCCTGTCCTGCTCGATACAAGTCTTGTCTCGGTTTCCATTAAGCAGATGACCATGTATCTTGCAAACAAGGGGTATTTTAAATCTACCATTACCGATACGATCCTCTTCAAAAAGAAAAAGGCCTCGGTCCAGTACCGTGTGCATGTTTCAAAACCCTACCAGATAAAAAATCTGCAGTATGCTGTGGCTGATACCCAGGTGGCTTCCTTTGTTTTTCAGGACACCTCCAAGTGCCTGATAAAGAAAGGTCAGAATTTCGATTCCTATGTTCTTGACAATGAGCGAACAAGGATCACCAACAACCTATTAAACGATGGTTTCTTCCGGTTTTCAAACATATACATCAAATACAGGATTGACACCAGCCTCCAGCAGCACCAATGTGATATCACCATTGAAATCATCAACAGGGTTGAGCCATCCTTTGACAATTTCATGATGGTGAAACAAGTTCCACATAAACGATATTACATAAACAGGGTGTATGTTTATCCCGAGTTCGACCACCTGGTTGTTTATACCGGAGCATATGACACACTGGTAAAAACGTATCAGAGTCCTGTGAAGGGTCAGCCCCCGAACAGTTATTATTTTCTTTCCCAGAAGCATTTCCGGGTGAAACCCCGAACCATTTCACAGGCAATCTTTATTACCCCCGGCTCCCATTATAACCTTCTGGACGTCAACCAAAGCTATTCCCAGCTTTCCGGATTGCAGGTTTTCAAATATATCAATATCCAGTTCAGGGAGGTAGAAGCAGGCAGGGAGGCATTGTTGGGGAACAAAGACAATGTCGATTGTCATGTCGAATTGTCGCGGGCACCGGCACAATCATTCTCTGTGACCACCGACGGGACAAATTCAGCAGGGGCATTCGGGGTACAGGCCAGTCTTGGTTACCAGGTCCGCAATATTTTCAGGGGAGCCCAGCTTTTCCGGATGAATCTGAGCGGATCACTTCAAATGCAGGCATCCGATGGCAACGGGGGCACTTCGTTCTTTAATACCATCGAATTGGGTATTAATGCAGGGCTCACATTTCCGCAGTTCCTCATCCCGATCAGGCCTGAAACGATGCCAAAAAAATTCAAGCCAAAAACAACCATCAATATCGGGTACAACTATCAGCATCAACAGCATTATGACCGGCACATTTCTAATATAAACTTTGGTTATTCCTGGTTTCAGAATGAAACAATCCATCATGTGTTCAACCCGGTGGAGGTTTCACTCGTGAAAGTTTATACGGATGCTTATTTTGATTCCGTTATGAACAGTGAACAGGATAACAGACTGAAGAACCAATATACTGACCACATGGTTGCCGGGTTGAAGTATACCTTTACCTTTAACAACCAGCAAATCACCAAGGTAAAGGATTTTGTCTATATCCGGGCCAACTTTGAAACAGGGGGCAACCTCCTCTATGCCTGTAATAAAATTTTCAACACCGCGAAACCAGACAGCGGCGGTTACCGGGTTTTTGGATTGCCCTATGCACAATATGTTCGCCCGGATGCGGATTTTCGCTATTACAATGTCATCGGGAACAATTTTTCCATGGTTTACCGGTTTTATGGCGGGATCGGGATACCCTATGGAAATTCATCGCTTTTGCCCTTTGAAAAGGCCTTTTTTGCCGGTGGTGCCAATGGCATGCGGGGGTGGAAAATGTATACCCTTGGACCGGGAAGTTATCATAACGCTAATCCCAGCGCGACCTTCAACCAGATCGGTGATATTCAACTGGAAGCGAACGTTGAGTATCGTTTCCCGGTATATGGATTTATCCGCGGGGCCTTGTTTGTCGATGCAGGGAATATTTGGCTCCTTCAGGATTCACAGGATTTGCCGGGGGGAAAGTTCCTCTTTCCGGAATTCTTCAATCAGATCGCGCTGGATGCCGGTCTTGGGATCCGGTTCGACTTTGATTTTTTCATTTTCAGGTTAGATCCGGCGATCCCGTTGCGCGTTCCGTCGTATCCCCAGCATGATCGCTGGTACTTTAATAAAATGCAGCTTTCGGATATCATCTGGAATTTTGGGATCGGGTACCCGTTCTGAAAGACGCAGGATGTGGGAAATTTTCGGCGAGAGGTAGTATCTCTTATGTCCCATGTCTTATGCTTTTTAATGTTGGATCGTGTTGAGAAAATTGACTGCAATCAACCGGTCGAAAAAAGACCCTGCTTCATGATAGTACACATAAATGGTATAGTCGTTTTCCGTTTCCCAATGGCTGCCTTCAATAAATGATTCATCCCCGGTTGTTTTTCCCTTTTCCCTGAGTACATACTGATAGTTATAGTATCCTTGTTTGAGGAACAGGTTCAGCTCATATCCTTTGTGTTCAGGGTTGAAGTACAATCTGCTGTCATCGTTCATTTGCCACGCAGTAAGGTCGCCGATTACATGAAAGGTTCCGGTTGTGATCAAAAACGGATACGGTAAAAAGAAATGGACCCACGCATAATCTGCTTCTATACTGCTATGTTCCGCATGGTCTTCATTTTTTATATAATAACGCCCGTTTATATCTGCTTCAAAGACATATTGTTTGAATGTACGGAACTGGTCGGCAAGCAGGTATACCTGGTTCGATGTGTCATAGGTAATCCGGGCAATCCGTTCGGTCTGATATTGAAGGCTTTTGATATCAAAATTACGAAACTGGTTCCCGCCGGTGAAAGAGATCGATTCATCAAAACGGTAATCGAGTTCACCGGTGCGGGCAAATCGTGGTTTGGATACCTGGATTGCATTGTCCCATCTTCCATTCTGCTGGATGAGGATCTTTACTTCGCGCCCAACATCAAGGATTTGAAATCCATTCAGCTGAACAATAAAATCAATTTGCTGACGGGTATTCTGTTCATCGGCCACCGTACTCTGCACAACCTTACCGGTTGCGACAACCGGTGTGGTTTCCACTACCATGAACCTCACCGTAAAAACCAGGTGTAAAGGTTCGTCGTTATAAACCACCAGCAGGTAATTGCCCGAAATCCTGGGCCGCATGTTGTCGGTGGGGAAGGTTGTTTTAAAATGGGTATACAAGACACTGGTATTATAAGAATATTCGTATTGATCGATATTTTCTTCCCGGTAACCATCGATATAATCAGCAACATGCAGATCGGCAGAGGAACTCCAGTCTGATTCACAATGCACGATGGTATATTTATATCTTTGGATATCCCGGCCTAGGTCGTCGAACTGAATCGACAATCTTTCCGTTGAATTCAACCCGATAATCGGAGGTGACAACTCAAACCCTTCTTTGAACGCCTGGATTGTTTTTATTGCCGGGTCATAACAATGGTTTTCGTTGAGGAGACCTTCGGCGAAACCTGCGGATGCGGACAGGGCAACCAATAGTGTTAACGATAATCGTATAATGATGCCGGGGTTCGTATGCATTTTAATGAATGAGGTTACTGGTTTTCAAACAGTTCATGACGGGTTTCATTTATAACAGTTTTAATCGGCAATGGTTTTTCTCCTGAATTCAGCGCAGAGAATGGCTGTCGCGATGGAGGCATTGAGGGATTCGGCTTTGCCTGATGCAGCAGTGCCAAATGACGGGATAAAAAGTTTACGGGTGATCAGGGGAACCAATTCCGGTGAAATTCCGTGCGATTCATTGCCGATCACGATCACGCCATGATGGCTGAGGGTTTGGGAAAACAGTGGATCGCCCTCCAGGAAGGCGCCATAGACAGGAAAACCACCAATACACCCTGACGGGGTGGGTGACCCTGACGGGGTGGTTGACCCTGACAGGGTCGAAAGGGCTTCCGCCAGATTGCAACGAACCACTTTGACCCTTGCAATGGAGCCCATGGTTGCCTGCACCACCTTTGGATTATAGGTATCTACACAACTCTCAGAACACAAAACCAAACCGATGCCAAACCAATCTGCAATGCGGATGATCGTTCCAAGGTTACCGGGGTCGCGGATGTCATCAAGTGCAAGGACCAGTGAATCCCTCCCTAGCTCCCCTCCAAGCGGGGAGGGGTTGGGGCCGGGGATATTTACAACGGCCAGAACAGGGCTTGGCGTAGAAAGTCCTGACATCCGTTTCATTTCCTGTGGCAGGGTTTCAAAAACAGGAATTTTCCGCTCTCCGGTCTGCAGTAAGTTTGAAAGGATCCACCCGGAAGAGGCAAAGATCCCTGCAACACTGAATTCGCTGTTAACTAAATCCATAACCAGTTTGTGGCCTTCGGCGATAAACTGGCTGTGCTCCTCCCGGAATTTTTTGAGTTTAAGGGCGGCAATATGTTTGATCTGGCTTTTTGAAAGCATAAAAAATCCCGGAATCGTTGGGATTCCGGGATAAAATTACAAATTTTCAGGATAGGTTTATTCAGCAAACACTTCAAGCCCGATTTCTACCTGAACATCTTTATGCAGGTGGATTTTTGCTTTGTAGGTACCCAACTCTTTGATATGCTCATGATCGACATGGATCTTCTTCCTGTCAACATCGAAATCGAACTGTTCTTTCAGCGCCTGTGCAACCTGGATTGCATTCACCGATCCGAAGATCTTGCCGCTTTCTGCAGCTTTTGCACCAATCCTGACCACGAGGTTTTTCAGTCCGTCCGACAGGTCTTCCGCGGATTTTTTGATCTTGGCCTCTTTGTGCGCCTTTTGCTTAAGGGTTTCGGCCAGAACCTTTTTGTTTGACTCGGTCGCCAGAATGGCAATACCCTGAGGAATAAGATAATTCCTGGCATAGCCGGGCTTTACATTTACCTTTTCGTTTGTATAGCCCAGGTCGAGGACGTCTTGTTTTAAAATTACTTCCATGGTTACAGCCTCCTTATTTTAATAAATCTCCTACGTAGGGCATAATGGCAATGTGCCTGGCCCGTTTAACTGCCTGTGCTACTTTCCGCTGGTATTTGGTAGATGTACCTGTAATACGGCGGGGAAGCAGTTTGCCTTGTTCATTCACGAACTTCAGCAAAAAGTCTGCATCCTTGTAATCGATGTATTTAATACCGCTCTTCTTGAAACGGCAATATTTTTTTCTCTTGGTATCTACCGCAATCGGGGTCAGATACTTTATTTCACCTTGTTGTTGTGTTGCCATGATCAAACAGTTTTTGGATGGTTACTATTCTTTTACTTCCTTTACAGCCTTAGACCTTGCACGTTTCTTTTCGCTGTAGGCGAGCATGTGCTTGTCAAAAACTACCGTCAAAAAGCGGAGGATCCGCTCATCACGTTTAAAGGTTACTTCCCACTCTCTGATCAGTGTCGGTTCAGCCTTGAATTCAATCAGATGATAGAACCCTGTGGCCTTTTTCTGAATGGGATAGGCGAGCTTGCGCAACCCCCAATGATCCTCGTGAACGATCTCAGCTCCTTTGCTGACGAGGAATTTCTGATACTTTTCTACCGTTTCCTTCATCTGTTCATCAGACAAAACGGGAGTCATAATGAAAACGGTTTCGTACTGTTTTAACATTTCTCGTTGATTTTAATTAATTTATAGTTTTTTAAAAAGGACTGCAAAAGTACGTAAAATATATTATAATACCAAATGGGAAACTCGTTAAATTTGAAGAGGAAAATGAATTACGGTATATGGATCATAGCAACAGCCAGCGTATTGTTCTTTTCTGCATGTTCAGCATCATGCTGGCTTTCTTTTTCAGCATGAGGGTATTCAACGATGGGCCACCCGGTTGGAAACACATCATTACCAGCGATGGGCGCGGTTATTATGCCTATTTGCCTGCCTTGTTGATTGATCATGATCCGACGTTTGCCAAAATGGCAGAAAGGGAGGCCAGGATGCTTGGGTATGCGCATTACCGGCCCGGATATCTTGTAAAATCTGGTGACAAGACGCTTAATAAATATTTTGCGGGCGAAGCCTTGTTGCTTTCACCGTTTTTTTTACTTGCCACACTGTTGACATACTTTGTTGGGGCTGACATCAACGGATATTCCTTTTTTTTCCAGGTATTTACAGGACTGGGTGCTTTGTTATACTTATTTCTCGGCCTCATTTTTCTGAATCGCGTCCTGAAAAGCCAGCAGATCAGCAACAAGGCAGTTTCGTTGACGCTGATCGCCATCCTTTTTGGCACCAACCTTTTTTATTACAGTATGTGGCAACCAACCATGTCGCATGTGTTTTCTTTCTTCGCCATGAACGGCTTCCTGTGGTATACCTCCAGGGCTATTCAGGAATGGAATATTAAAACAGCAGCATGGATGGGTTTATTTCTTGGCTTGACATGCCTGATCAGGCCTTCAAATGCAGTTGTTTTGCTGTTGATTCCGTTCATGGCAAGAGACGGGAATGGGTTACAACGGTTTTTCAAAATGGCACCTGCAAATAAACGTGCCATTTTTTTACTCCTCGTGATATGTTTGTTCATCCTTTCGATACAGGGCGTTTTGTGGTACATCCAGACAGGCCGGTTTTTTGTGTGGTCCTACCGTGATGAAGGATTTCATTTCAGGAGCCCCGAAATCATGAATGTGCTTTTCAGCTTTCGCAAAGGGTTATTCGTATACACGCCCCTGCTCCTGGTGGCCTTGTTTGGATTGCTGCCGCTGATTGCCAGGAAAAGGCTCCAGTTTATCAGCCTGGCCGGATTCCTTATTGTAAGTACCTATGTTGTTTCAAGCTGGTGGAACTGGTATTATGGCGACGGGTTCGGCCTTCGTGCATTTATAGATTATTATGGTGTGTTCGCCCTCTTGCTCGGACTGCTGATAAACATGTGCCGTACACGATTGGGCGAGGTTCTCGTAATTGTTTTGCTAACACTGTTTGTGTTTGTTAACCTTGTTCAAACCTGGCAGTATACCCATTTGGTGATACAACCCAACAGCATGAACGCCACAAAATATAAATATATCTTCATGAGGACTGATTCTTCAGTTGTCAACTGCCTGGGCGGCAATGAGGAGATTGCCGGTTTCACCATCAATTTGCATCGCCCGGTGAGGCAGTTTTTCAATGATTTTGAAAATCCTGTGGCAGGCTGGACGAGTAATTCAATTGTTCAAACAGACCATGCTTACTCAGGGAACCATGCCGGATATCTTGACTCAGTGCATCCGTATAGTCCGGGAATTGCCATTCAAGCCGGCCAATTGTGCAAATTACCCGCTTCTTGTTTTTTAACCGGAGAATTGATGGTCAGGGATAGTCTTTCCGGTGCCGGCAATCATGCTTTGGTAGTATTGAGCATGGATTCAATCCACCCGGGAGAGAACTGGTGGCAGGGATTCCGGCTGAATGATATCCCCGTTGACCATTGTTCATCCTGGCGGAAATGCAAATTTTCACTGATGTTGCCAGCGATTTCGGATCCTGACAAAATTCTCAAGGTATATATCTGGAATACCGGGAAGAAACCGATGCTGGTGGATGATTTTGTGGTAAGGGTTTATGGGGAGTTAGGAAGATGGTAAGTTGGTAAGTTGGTAAGCTGGTAAGCTGGTAAGCTGGTAAGTTGGTAAGTTGGTAAGTTGGTGGACAATTCGTAAATCGTAAATTGTTAAGATTCTCCCTTTTGTAAAAGTGCCACCGCGTATGCTGAGATTCCCTCTTCGCGGCCGATGAAGCCAAGTTTTTCACTGGTTTTGGCTTTGATGGAAATCTGTTCAGTGCCTATATTCATCACCGCTGCCAGGGCTTCAATCATGGAAGGGATGTGGGTACTGATCCTGGGGGTCTGAATGACAATGGTGCTGTCAATATTGACAATCGCAAATCCTTTGGCACCGATCATTTCCATGGTCCGTGCCAGCAGGTTCCTGCTGTCGATCCCTTTGAATTCAGGAGAAGTATCAGGAAACTGGCTGCCTATGTCCCGCAATCCGGCTGCACCCAACAATGCATCAATGATGGCGTGAACCAGCGTATCCGCATCTGAATGTCCGGTTGTTCCTTTGTCATGCGGAATTAAAACACCACCAAGCCAGAAGTCGCGGTTGTAATCCAGTTTGTGTGTATCGAAGCCGAAACCGATACGAATCATAAATAGTGAAATTAGTTTGTCCCAGCCGCTTTCTCTGCTTTTTTAGTATTGTCGAAGTTAAAGAGCAGGGTAAATTGCAGGGTATGTTGCAGCGGGTTGTTGTTCTTGATCGGGATCAGGTAGGAGAAATCGAGACCAAACACATTGTAGCGCAGGCCGGCGCCCAGGGTGAAAAATTGCCTGCCGCCCTTGTATTTTGATTCATAAAAATAACCCGCACGGACTGAAAACAGTTTATTGTACCAATACTCGGCAGCCACGGAGAGGTTTATTTCCTGTATCTCTTCCTTGAAGCCATAGGGTGCATCGTAAAATGACTGGATCATGCCCTTGACGACAGAGACATCCGGATCCATCCCTTTGTAAATCACCCGCTTGCCATTTGCATCCGTACTGTCGGCACTTCCTGTGTGATCTTTCAGATAAACCGGTGGCGTCGGGACCAGCAGTTTTGCCAGGTCGAGTGAAATGGAGATCCGGTTATAATCATCAATATCCATGGTGAACGAGGGGCCCAGGCGCAGCGTAGTGGGAATAAAATCACGCACGGTGGAAGTACTGCTGTATGACATTTTAACCCCGATGTTGGAGATATCCAATCCAAAGTCGACAGAAGCGTTTGAAAGGCCTTTTATTTCCATTTCATGATGATAATACATTGCCACGTCGGCAGCAGCTGACATTCCTGGTTGAACACTCAGGTTTGCGAGATCGACCGGAACAAGGTTGGAATAGATGAACCGTCCCGCCACTGCACCGGAAAATTCACGGGAGAATTTACGTGCATAGGTTGCATCAATGGCCCATTCATTGGGTTTTACTTCACCAAGTTCATTTCCGTCATTGTCGGTGAACATCACAGATCCCATGGAGAAAAAGCGCAGAGAGGCAGCGATGGCTTGTTTGTCGCCTATCTTTCCGAAGCCAACCACCGAAGCCAGCCCGATATCGTTGACCAGACTGCGCAACCAGGGAACATACCCTATTCCAAAACCGAAGGTTTTATCAATAAAAGCATATTTTGCAGGATTCCAGAACATGGAATAGGTATCGGGTGTCGTGGCGGCTCCTACGTCACCCATGCCGCCTGATCGCGCATCAGGGGAAATGGTTAAAAAAGGAACCGCGGTAGAAATGACCCGGCTGCCGTCATCTGGTTCTGTGTCTTGCCCAAAGGTCCTGGATATTGCCAACGCGCATAAAATGATAAAAAATAATCTGATCTTCATCTGTTAAAATCTAAAATATGTAATAATTATTAAAAGGCAGCAAAATTAACGCTTTTACTTTTCAGATATTGCTTCAATCTGAAATTAGATGAGTCAATATCCTAAATCCATCGAAAACCCCATCCTAAATCCATCCCCAACAAGGAAGGGACAAATTTCCCTTCCCGCTCAGGGATAGGGGTAAATCATTATCTTGTAATCATCAACTTTTGAGTTGTCTCTGAATAGGATCCATTCTTTGCTTTAAAAATAATTTTATAGGGATAGAGCCCGTTGGGGAGTTTATTTCCGTTAGAATCGGTGCCATCCCAGGGAATATTTGGTGATGATGCCAAAGTTCCGGTGTAGCTTTTTGCCAAAGAACACACCTGGATCCCTTTCAGGTTATAAATATTTATCTGCACATCCAGTCCTCCGCTGTCAAAAAGTTGTGGCTGAAACACGAAGTTGGTATGGTCAACCAGGGGGTTGGGTGCGGTCATCACATTCTTCACTGTCAAACCCGGGTGACTGGAAACATAGAACCGGATCTCACGAATGGATGAGTTATCAAACAGATCCCAGGCCTTCAAGCTCAGCGTATGTGTACCAGGAGTAAGACCATCGAGGGGGTAAGCCACGGTTCCGCGGGTGCAGGAATTAAACGCAGGAGCGTAATAATCATTCAGAACCATTGCGTTGGCTCGGTTGTTATCCAGCACCGCTTCAATCTCGTGACCGATGCCCAATCCAAGGCTGTTTATTCCATTTGTATCATAAAGATCCACCAGTAAGATGGCAGCACTGCCGGTTTTTCCGCCGTTCACAAAGGACCGGTCATCCATGTAGAGGTTGATTGCGGGGCCCTGGTTTACCGGATTTATCGATTCATCCCGTCCTCCGATGATGATCTGGTCAGAATATCCCGCCGCTTCCAAATTTTCATTGGAGGCAAAATAGCTGAGTTTCCCGTTTCCAAACTGCAGTGAGATGTTCCTGGGCACAACAAACGAGAGTTGGAAATCTCCCGATGATACAGGGACATCACCCTTAAAAAGCACGCTGTTCTGTATGGTAAAATTCTCCGGATAGGAACCATCCGTACCCGGGCGGTTTCCCAGGGTCGTATTGGTAACGGGTTTATCATATACCTTACAATTCACTACGCCATTGAACGAGGTTACTTTTTGCCCTGCTCCGTCTTCAATTTGCCCTTTAACGATCACCGTCGACATTCCCTTCACCGTAACAGGCTGTCCGGACTGGCCATTGATGGAAAGTGTTGCAACATTATAGGCAGGGAATGCTATATTCTGGGCAGGGTCTCCCAGCAAAACAAAGTTGCGAAGCTGGGGATTGTTGTTGTTATCGTTTTTCGACAACCGGATCAGATCACCCATCTTGATATATTTCCCATCTGTTCCTTTGTCCATGAAATGTTCAAAAAAACTTGTATTCAACAGAATATTCGTTGTAGCATAAGCGAGGCGGGTCGTCGAGTATAGTGCAATGGCACCTCCTTCCGGCTGAAGGATCAGCATTTCACCGGCCGTAAACCGCTCAGGATTGTCGAACCTGCTGAATTCACAGGTTGCGGTCACAAAAACCGGGAGTTTATACTTGTTTTTCCACGACAGGATATCGGGGATGGTCAGCACCTGTTCAACCGCCCAACCGGTTTCGCCTCCATGCCCCGTATAATTAACCACCAGCGACCCTTTATTTACTGCATCCACAAGGGCCCGGTTGGCATCAGGGAAACGGGTTCCACCAGGAATTTCGATCAATTTATACGCATCGAAATAAATTTTATTCAAATTGAATACCGGATATTTAGGACCAACCATAGCAACCATATCTTCCGCCTGGTGCAAGTGCAGGTTCCCGTTTTCATCATCCGCCACGAATGTGAGTGTATTCCGCCAATCAGTCCTGAACAGGGAAGAGGTCGAGGAATAGCTTAAAATTTTATCAACCATGTTTTGAGCTTCTGCAGTGGTTGAAACAGGAAACCTTCCTATGCCGATATTGATGGCGCCGTTTGCTTCCATGCCGGCATTGTCAGCCATGATCCCGAAGTAGTCGTCGGTGACATAAGTGGAAGTCGAATTCAGTGATTCAAATGACTGGAAGGTAGGTATAAGGTTGTTATTCCCCGGGATGCGATTTTTAGGGTCATAAGACCCATCGCCGAAAAGCAGTAAATACTTCGGTTGGTTACCAGTTTGTGCCCGATCGTATAGCATTTTCATGTAATCGCGGATGGCTGTAGGATCAGGCTGGCCGCATGAAAACTCATTGTAAACCTGGGCAGTGGTCACAACCTGCACGGTGAGTCCGTTGTGCTGACGGTGAAATTCGCCCAGCTGCTCCGCCTGTGCGAGGAATATTGGATTTGTGACAATAACAAGGGTGACCGGAGCAGTGGAATGGATGTTTTGATTTTTCACTTCACCGGCACAGGTAACCGGGTAAACAAAAGAACCATCGAAGGCAATGAATTCATGAAGGGAATCTGTAGTACGCTTAAACCGGAGGGTCCCCTCTTCCAGGGTCGTTTTGACGGCCATGATCGCGGAAGGATTTGAAACATCCCAGACTTTTACATCTGCATTGGCATTTTTCATCGAAAATTCAGTGGTCTTTCCCGGGCCAATGGTTTGCACATCCCTGAACGACATCTGGGGGCCATACCATGAAAGGTGGCGCCGGCAGGTTAATTCCAGGTAGTTAAGCCATCCTTTTGAATTGGAAGTAGGCATGTTGTAGGAAAGGGTTATTGTTTGATCGGAAACCGGGGAGGAAACTGTTGTGAGTTTTGATTTTGACCTGCCGGCAAGCGTAAACACCCTTGGATCGGTGGAATCGATCATCAATGAATCAACAATGCGTCCTGACTGGGAGAGATAGAAATAACTGTTTGCCGGGGAGTTGGCGGCAACATACCATTTGATCCTTACATTTGACATTGAATCGATACCCGGGATCAAAAAGGGGAAAATCCATTCACTTTTAAGGTTATCAAACGTTTCACCGAACCATTCCCGCCCCGACCTGATCAGGTTCTGCTGGTCAAGTTCATGGGACATAAAATCGTCGTATCTCGATGAGAAGTTGTTGGGGTTTTCTGAGATGCCAGGCATCGGCTGCACACGTCTGCCTTCACGCTGGTCGAAATTCAGGAAGTAATAAGTAGAATCGGAATAAAGGTTTCGCTGGCGGCTATAGAAGCGGTTCAACGGGTCATATTTCCATTTATCGGCACCTTCACCATAGAAAAGGATATAATCTGTTGCATCAAAGCGGCCATCGCCGCCATCTTCAACCTGAACGGAAATCTCACGCAAATCATCAATGCGGGTTGCGGAATTTACTTCCGGCAGCATCCCCGAGCCATTTCCGAATAATCGGATCCTGGCATCATCAACAGTGGACGGATCAATCCCTAAAGTCTTTAAATTATCCCAGGTTATCTTGTGGATCCCGGTGTGTGTGACTGCAAGTTTATACCATTTGCCTCTTGCAAGCACCGAAGAATCGGCATGGGGTATTGCCCCTGAAACAATAAGCGGCAGAAGGAATACAATGAAAATCTGTATTTGTTTTCGCAAGAATGGCAGCATGGTTTGCAAATGTACGTATTTAACGGATAACCACCAACTTCGAGGTTTGTTGCTCGGTGGTACCATTCGGTATCATCAGTTGGACCTTGTAAACATACATCCCGGAACTGATTTTCGCGCCATTGTCCTGCGTTCCGTCCCATTGGATGGATGCATCGCGGAAGCCTTGCGAATAGAAGTTTTGCCGCAAGGTTTTCACCAGTCGCCCGTTGATGGTAAAAATCCGTATCTCAGCTTCAAGCGGCTGGTCCACCTGGTTTGTTTCCCAGGCAAACGTGGTGTGGTCAATCATGGGATTTGGATAAGCCACCAGGTGCTTTAAGGCAAATTCAGCTGAAGAAACAACCACAAAATCGATGCTGGCGTCGGTAGAGTTGTTGTAAACATCCCAGACTTTCACGGTTATCTGATGCGGGCCATCGCTGAGTGAACTGAGCTGGTATTTTATTTCACCGCTTTTAAAGGTGTTCATATCCGTAACGTAGTAGTCATTGAGGATCATTGGCGTGGTCGTTTTGCCGTCGAGCACAGCGGTAATATCATGGCCGATGCCATTCCCAACCGCATTGATGCCGGATGAATCGCTCACATCTGCCAAAAGAACCGGATTCTGATCGGTAATCCCGCCTGACCGGAACTGATGGTTATTCATAAAGAGCGCTAATTCAGGTCCCTGTTCATCCGCAGGTGCCTGCTTGTTGTATCCTCCCACCTGGATATTGTAATCATACCCGTTGGCGTCGGTTTCGGGATTAAAGGCATAATAACTGATCTTGCCAACACCAAATTCATAGGCAATATCTTTGGGAACAATAAACGAGAAAGAAAATGAGCCGTTCGTCACAGCCACTTTCCCGTGATATACCGCATTCTTTCGCAGGAAGTACTGAACCGGTGGGCCTTCGCCGGCATTGGCCTTTGTCCAGATTTCAGATGATTTATCAAATACGGTGGGGACGACGGTTCCAATAAAGCTGGTATCTTTCTGTCCAAAGGCATCCCGAACCTCACCGGTAATGGTAACAACCGACAGTGCCGTCAGGGTATCAGGCACCGAAGATGGGTTGTGGGCATTGATGGAGGTGGTTACGACATTCAGGTCGGGGTAGGCCATCTGCATGGCCGGATCGCCCAGTAAAACAAAAGCATGAATGTTCGGGGAATTACCCATGTCTTTTTTTGCAACCCTCAGTAAATCTCCAAGTTTAAGGTAGCTGCCGGAATATTTTTTAAAAACGTTGTTATAGAAATTGACCAGCAACGACTTGTTTGTTCCGGCAAAAGTAAGCCGGGTGGTCGTAAAGAGTGCAACACCTCCCCCCTGGCTGTTTAAAAAGACATATTCACCTGCGGAAGCACGCTCCGGATCATCGAACCGGCTGAATTCGCATGTCGCGGTCACAAAAACAGGCAGGCTGTTGAAATTACGCCAGTTATTGATGTCTGGTACTTCCAATATTCGCTCATGTGCCCATCCTACCTCTCCGCCATGGCCCACATAGTTCATGATCAGTGCGCCTTTTTCGACCCTTTTGTTGATCACTTCGTTCACATCGGGGTACCGTGCCCCACCCGAGGTGGAAACTATGGGATAGGCATCGGAATATATTTTATCAACGTTGTATTTTTTATAAGAAGTTTCGACAAGGTTCGCAAGGTCTTCAGAATCTTCAATAAACAGGTTCCCGCCTTCATTCTGGTCATCGCTGACGAAAGTCACTACGTTGCGCCAGTCATTTTTAACAGCTTCACTTTGTGAACAGTAATGGATTACTTTGTCGACCGAAGCCCTTGCCTGCTCAATGTTGTCAACCGGGAACCGGCCGATGCCAATGTCGAGGTCGCCATTGGCCGATTGTCCTTCATTGGCATCAAGCAACCCGAAATAATCATCTGATACAAAAGAGGAAACCGGTGAGAGGGATTCCACAGATTCAAAGGAAGGCACAAAATTGGTATTGTTTTGTGTTCTGTCCTTGAAATCGTAGGATGCATCGCCAAACAGCAGGAGATACCTGGGTTCTTTTCCGGGTTGTGCCTTGTTGTACATCATCCTGACAAAGTCGCGGATGGCAGTGATGTCCTGGGCCCCCGAGGAAAATTCGTTGTAAATTTTATCGGGAGTTGTGATAAACACCGACATGCCGCTGTTTGCCACATGAAAGGCTGCCAGCCGTTCAGCTTCACTAAGAAAAGCCGGATGGCAGATGATAAGATAATCAGCCGTTTCCGCACCATGAAGATCCTGATTTTCAACTTTGCCAATGAATTCGGGAGTATTGTTAATGACACCACCATCAAATGCCATAAATTCCCGGAGGGTATCTGTTGGCACCCTGAACACATAATTACTTCCGTTCTGGCTTGTCTCAATGCGCCCGATGCTGCCAGCATGGGTGATATCCCATATCTGAACATTATAACCATTACCGTTCAGCGTGAATTCAGTTACTTTGCCTGGCCCGGTTCCGGCAACTGAGCGGAAAGCCAACTGAGATCCGTTCATGGCAATAGAACGCAAGGCATTTAACTCAAGATAATTCAGGTAACCCACCGAACTTGATGAACTTTTATTAAAAGTAAGTTTCAGGTCAATGACAGGATTTGAAGTTGCAAATGTGGCCAGGCCTGTTTTCGCCTTCGCAAAATCATCATCAAAAACACCTGAAATTGGTGGAATGTAAATGGTCATCAGGGCATTTCCCTGTGCCGAAATATTAAAAGAGGTGCTGGTGCCAATGGAACGCGCAGCCACGTATGCAAGCACCGAAACAGGGCTCAGCGCATCAATACCAGGAAAGTTGAAGGAGTAGTTGCGTGTGGTGGTTACATCGAAATACTGGTGGTCCCACCACTGACGGCCTGATTTGATCAGGTTGACATCATCCATTTCATATGAAGCAAAATCCTCGAATTTGCTGGCAAGGAAGGTAGGTGAATCTGTTGTGGAGGGTATTGCCGATATTCTCTTTCCCGGGCCTTTATCAAAATTAAGGAAATAATACATGTGATCAGAATAGATATTTTTCCTGAGGTGGAAAAGCTGGTCGGTTGCGTTGTAATCCCACCGGTTGGGTCCTTGCCCGTAGAACAGCAGGTAATCTGCCGCATCAAACGAACCATCAGCCTCGCCGGAGACGAAGATCGCATTCTCCATCAGATCGTCGATGCGCGCAGCCGAATTCGCTTCGGGAAGCATGCCTCCCCCATTTCCATATATCCGGATATTCCGTGGGTCAATGCTGCCAACATCAATGCCGGCTTTTTTCAGGTCATTGTAGGAAAGCCGGTAAATTCCATCAGCACCGACCGAAAATTTAAACCATGCCCCAGAGGCAAGCACTGAATTTGGACTGTAAGAGACAGCGGATTTGACTAAAGCCTGGTTTTTTTTCACAACAGTATGAATATCAAGACCGAATGAAACCAGTCGCTCAATTTTTCCGGTAGCATTGTTCAGATGCAATGGGAGCAGCCGGACCACCAGCGAGGTTTTCTTCCTGGCAACCGATAACAGGTGAACGATGTTGATATCCGCCGAAATTTTATCCAGGTCCTTCACCATCTCCAGGTTTTCGTCACTTACCTGTTCGTAAACCGGGTTGTTCATCATCACTTCAACAAGGGAATCATGCATTGGATCAAATGGAAAAGATTTTGTGAATACCGGTAAAACACCATAATCCTCAGCCATGACAGACCCTTCAAATGATAAAATTTTTTCGATTGGTGAATGACCATCCGATATCAGCCTTGGTGCGTTCCATGAAATCCTGTAATGGAAAATAGCGCCTGAACCATTGGCTTTCAAAGCAATAAAAGGGGTGAAAGCCATCAAAACCAAAAGAAACAGGAACGAAAAGTGTTTTTTTGTATCCATTATTTTATAAGACTATATCATTGTTATCTTTTTTAACGTTATATGGTAGTTATTATTGTCAATGCTTATTTAGGATATTCATTATTTTTGTAATATTGTAATCCTTATTTATCAGGAAACAAAAACAATCATGCTGCGCCGGTTTTTCTTAATCGTATTGTTTGTCGTTCCGCTGGTTTTGGGGAAGGTATTTGCCCAGGATCCTGAGTTTTCTCAGTTTTATGCCAATCCGCTTTATCTTAACCCAGCTCTTGCCGGGGTCACCATTTGCCCCAAAGCGAATGCAAACTACCGCAATCAATGGCCGGGGATCGGAAAATCATTCATTACCTATAATGTATCCTACGATCAATATGTTAATTTTCTGCATGGCGGACTCGGGATTATTCTTACCGCTGACAGGGCGGGGAACGGGAACCTCAACACAACAGCCATCAGTTTGATGTATGCCTATAAATTCAACCTCACTGAACATTTGCAGGCGAGCGGAGCGCTTAAGGTTGGATATTATCAAAGAACTCTTGTCTGGGAGAACCTGATTTTCGGAGATCAGATCGACCCGCTTAACGGGAATATCAATCCCTACACCAAGGACAAAGCACCAGATAACAGTACCATAGGCGTACCTGACTTCTCGACCGGAATTTTCCTGGCGTACGATGATCTCATTTACGGAGGTATTGCTGTGGATCACCTCACCCAGCCAGACGTTGGGTTTTATGCCTCAAATAACACACCGCTTTTTATGAAATACACCGTTCATGTTGGTTCGGTGATCAACCTTCACAAAAATGGCGGTACCGGTGAAGATCGCGAATTTTCAATATCCCCCAACATTTTATACCAGCAGCAGTTTCAATTTCATCAACTCAACATCGGGTTGTACGTTACCGTCGATCCCTTTATCGGAGGTATATGGTTCCGTCACAATTTCGAAAATGCCGATGCCGTCATCCCGATGATCGGTCTCCATTACAAAAGTTTACGAATCGGATACAGTTATGACTATACCGTCAGTTCATTAAGGAGCGCTTCCGGTGGTGCACATGAAGTTTCTGCCTCATGGCAATTCCCATGTCTGGAAAAAAGAAGACACCTCAGGGCAATAAAATGCCCAAGATTTTAGTTATACTGTTGCAATTTTGCATAATTCTTTTACAATGATCATCGTAAAACTGCGTTTACTTAGATAATTAGTTGCTTAATTTGAGTAATTCACGTACGTTTGCAAAAATTTTCAACGGATGAAAATTAACAGATTTTTCCAATTAAGCGTTCTCGGGGCGACCATTTTCCTGGCTTCCGGATGTAAGAAAGAAGTATCACGTTCTACCGGCTGGGAATATAACAATCCAAAAAACGGGGGATTTGAAAAACACCAGTTTACAAATCAGCCCACAGGGCCGGGCCTGGTGTTCATCGAAGGCGGAACCTTCACCATGGGGAGCACCCAGGACGATGTAATGTTCGAATGGAACAACAGCCCCCGCCGGGTTTCTGTTTCCAGTTTTTACATGGATGAAACGGAAGTGAGCAACCTCGATTACCTTGAATATCTTTACTGGCTCAACCGGGTTTATGCCACAGATTATCCCGGGGTGTACCGCAAAGCATTGCCTGATTCGCTGGTATGGCGTCAAAAACTGGCTTACAATGAACCCATTGTGGAGGATTATTTCCGCCATCCGGCTTACCGCGATTATCCTGTAATCGGGGTTTCCTGGGTTCAGGCGAATGACTTTTGTCAGTGGCGGACCGACCGGGTGAATGAAATGTTGCTCATTCAAAAAGGCATTCTTGCCATGGACCCTGCCCAGAAAAATGAAAACAATTTCAATACCGAAGCATACCTGGCCGGCCAGTATGAAGGCCTTCCAGACAAGCAGCTTCCCGATCTCAATCCAAATGGAACCGGTACCCGGAAAGTTAAAAAGGAAGACGGCATTCTTTTACCAAAGTACCGCCTTCCGACAGAAGCCGAATGGGAATATGCGGCCCTTGGACTCATTGGGAACACGCTCTACGAAAGAGTTGTTGAACGGAAAAATTATCCCTGGAACGGCAATTATGTGCGCACCAACGAATCAAGGTATTACGGAGGATTCATGGATAACTTCAAACGCGGAAAAGGCGACTATATGGGTGTGGCCGGCAACCTGAACGACGGCGCCGACGGTCCTGCAGCCTGTGGCTCATACTTCCCAAACGATTATGGGCTTTATAACATGGCTGGTAATGTGAGTGAATGGGTATTGGATGTGTACCGCCCGTTAAACTCAATGGAAGTTTCTGATCTTCGCCCCTTCCGTGGAAATGTGTTTAAAACCCCCGTTCGCGATGCCGAAGGGTTCCTTGCTGAAAAAGACAGCCTGGGACATATGAAATACCGCGACATCACCACGGCTGAAGCAATGAACCGCAAGAATTACCGCCAGGCCGACAATATCAACTACCTCGATGGAGATTATGCGTCGAGCATTGACAACAATGTATGGAAAGAAGGCGCCAAAGACACCTCTTCCACCAACCTGATGTACCAGTATGGCATCAGCTCACTGATCACCGACCATGCACGCGTTTATAAAGGAGGAAGCTGGAGAGACCAGGCATATTACCTGAGCCCGGGCACTCGCAGATACCTTGACGAAAACGAGGCATCTGATGCCATTGGTTTTCGGTGCGCCATGACCCGTGTCGGAGGCTCTATTGCCGGAAGATAATATAAGTTGTAACAAATGGAAAACCCCGTTTCGCAAAAGAGACGGGGTTTTATTTATATGGACCAGCAACTCAAAGACCTATACGCGCTTTTTCTTGAACACCCGGTGATTTCTACCGACAGTCGCCGGATTCAGCCCGGATCCCTGTTCTTTGCCTTACGCGGTGATGCTTTCGATGGCAATGAATTTGCCCGCCAGGCACTTGAGGCGGGAGCTGCATACGCCGTTGTCGATGATGCCAGGCAGGCCGTCAACAAATCATATATTCTGGTCGATGACGTGCTTTCCACCATGCAGGCTTTATCCAGGCACCATCGCCTGCAATTCAGCATCCCGGTGGTTGCCATTACAGGAACAAACGGGAAAACAACGACCAAGGAGCTTATTTACTCCGTGCTTTCAAAAAAGTATCATGTCCTGGCAACGAAGGGCAACCTCAATAACCACATCGGGGTGCCGCTTACACTGCTTCGTTTGACCGGTGAAACAGAACTTGCCATCATCGAAATGGGCGCAAATCATCCGGGTGAGATTGATTTTCTTTGCAACATCGCTCAACCGAATTATGGCCTCATCACCAACATCGGCAAGGCCCACCTCGAGGGTTTTGGCAGTTACGATGGTGTTGTCAGAACAAAAACTGAGCTCTACCGCTTCATCGGGGCACATGGTGGAAAAATTTTCATGAACAATGAGGATCCGGTTCTTACGAATCACTCCACCGGACTGACAGCAATTACCTATGGCAGTGCTCAAGCCGGTCTCGCTGCAATGAACCTATCTGCAGATCCTTTCGTGACCGTGGACCTTCTCCCTGCAGGATGCGCAGGATACCGCATTGAATCGAAACTGTACGGCCTTTACAACGCCGGCAACATCCTCGCTGCAGCCTGTATCGGACACCATTTCAACGTTGCGGCGGAGGCAATAAAATCGGCCATTGAAGAATATCAGCCTGGCAACAATCGTTCACAAATCACCAAAACAAGGCATAACCTCCTTATCCTGGATGCATATAACGCCAATCCAAGCAGCATGTCGGCTGCAATCGAAACTTTTGCCTCGTCTGACTATCCTGAAAAAACAGTAATTCTTGGCGATATGCTTGAACTGGGCAAAGAATCGGATCTGGAACACCAGGCTATCCTTGACCGGATCAATGATCTGCATTTTCATCATGTTTACCTTGTAGGACCCATTTTCACACGACTGAATTCGAAACTTGAAAACACCTGTTTTCAGGATAGCGAACTGGCTAAAATGTGGTTTGAGCATCATAAAACTGAAAATGCAACCATCCTGATCAAGGGTTCAAGAGGTATCCGGCTTGAGATCCTGGCAGGTGAATTATAGTATGTTGTCTTTTGTTATTTAATTTTAAATAATTTCCGGTGAAATACCAGGTGATCGGATTAATGTCGGGAACCAGTCTTGACGGGCTTGATCTCGCTTTCTGCGAGTTCAGCAGGGATGAAAATTGGTGGACCTATCAAATTCACTGTGCTGAAACAATTCCGTACAATGATCGCTGGAAGGGATTGCTTTCGACCCTGGAGTCGGGATCGGCGCTGGATTTTGTTTCCACGGATATTGAATACGGGCACTTGTTGGGACGATTGACCCGGAGTTTCATTGAAAGGAACAATCTTATTCCCGATTTCATTGCGTCGCACGGTCATACCATTTTTCACCAGCCCGGGAAAAAAATCACGAGTCAAATCGGCCGTGGATCAGCCATTGCCGCTGAAACCGGTCTGCGTGTGGTTTGTGATTTCCGTTCACACGATGTCGCTTTGGGCGGACAGGGCGCCCCGCTTGTTCCCATTGGCGATGCGTTGCTTTTTCATGAATATGACTTTTGCCTGAATATCGGCGGATTTGCGAATATTTCGTTTCAAACCGGGGCAAAAAGGGTTGCCTGGGATGTTTGCCCTGCCAACATTGTTTTGAACCAGCTTGCAATGCAAGCCGGCCACGATTATGATCCTGACGGAACAATGGCAGCAAGCGGCTTTGTTGACAAAGCTTTGCTCGAAACGCTCAACACCCTGCCGTTTTATTCATTGAAATTCCCAAAATCACTCGGCAGGGAATGGGTGGTTCAGTATATCTTGCCGGTTCTTCAGGATTCCGGTCTGCCAACTGTTGACCTGCTCGCCACCTTCTGTGAGCATATTGCCATACAGATAGCCGCATCTGCTGGCTTAAAAAGAGATACGAAAATGCTCATCACCGGCGGAGGTGCTTTCAACAGGCACCTCATCAATCGGATCCGCCATCATGCCCTTCCTGAAATCATCATTCCGGATGCACTGACCATCAACTTCAAAGAAGCCTTGATTTTCGCCTTCCTCGGCGTATTGCGCTGGCGTAATGAAATTAATTGCCTGAGTAGCGTGACCGGCGCTGCAAAAGATTCATCCGGCGGTGCCATTTATTGAATTGTTGATCACTTTTCCTCGTTTTTATAGTACCTTTGGAGAGTAAACCGGATGAAACACATATCAGTATGGCAAGAAAGTACGATATGACCGTCACAACATTGGATTTGTACAACATCCCAAAGACAAAAATAGGGGAACAAGAGGCACAAGTTTGGTTGAATTTGTTGAAAACAAGGTTGAGGAAGCTTTTAAAAGCAAAAAAGATGATCTTGCATCAAAGCAGGATATCTATAAATTAGATGTCAAAATCGAGAAAACCAAGTCCGAAATCATCAAATGGATGTTTATTTTCTGGGCAGGGCAGACCGGCATCATGGTTGGAATTCTGGCGCTGTTTCTTAAATGACTTATAAACAAACCCTTGATTATCTGTATGCCAAGCTGCCGATGTATCACCGGGTAGGCGCCCAGGCATACAAAGCGAACCTGGACAACACCATCGCACTTTGCGAACTGCTTGACAACCCGCAACATTCCTTCAGGTCGATCCATGTAACCGGGACGAACGGCAAAGGTTCTGTTTCCCACATGCTTGCGTCCATTCTTCAAACGGCAGGATTTCGCACAGGGCTTTACACTTCCCCGCACCTGAAAGATTTTCGCGAGCGGATCCGTGTCAACGGAAAAATGGTTTCCAAAAAATATGTAGGTTCTTTTGTTCAAAAATACAGGAAACAATTTGAACCTTTTAAACCCTCGTTTTTTGAACTCACCGTCGGCATGGCATTCGAATACTTCCGGGAACAACAGGTTGATATAGCCGTTGTTGAAGTTGGTTTAGGCGGAAGACTGGATTCAACCAACATCTTAACCCCTGTGCTATCGGTTATAACCAATGTGAGTTTTGACCATATGCAGTTTTTGGGTGATACACTGGAAAAGATCGCATCCGAAAAAGCAGGCATCATCAAACCAGGCATTCCGGTTGTGATCGGGGAAACCCAGGAAGAGGTTCGAACAGTGTTCCAACAAAAGGCCATTGAATGCAATTCAGATATCCTCTGGGCTGATCAACACTTTCACGCAGGTAATTTTATTTTGAAAGGCAAAGGTGCCACCAGGCTTTTGATGGATATTTCCCGCGATGGCGTACCCTATTTGAATCAACTTATATCCCCATTATCCGGATCGTACCAGCGAAAAAATATTCTGACCGTCCTGGGTGTGTGTGATCAGCTTATCGAACAGCGGTTTTCGTTAACACCTGGGTTAATCAGGAAGGGTATTCAGGACACCATTAAAAATACAAGCCTGAAAGGCCGCTGGCAAATTCTGAACCGGAATCCACTGACCATTTGCGATACCGGGCACAATGAAGGCGGACTACTGGAGGTTCTCCGGCAAATTGCATCAACACCACATAGTCACCTTCATTTCGTATTTGGCGTTGTAAATGATAAACACCTTCCCCCTATTCTCGGCTTATTGCCGCGCACAGCAACGTACTATTTCTGCAAACCCGATATTCCCCGCGGCCTCGATGCAGGTGAATTGCAGCAACAAGCTAACGCAGCAGGTTTACACGGTGCATTTTATCCGTCGGTAAAGGAAGCCTTGAAGGCAGCTCAATTTTCAGCAAGTGAAAAAGAGCTGGTTTTTGTGGGCGGCAGTACGTTTGTTGTGGCTGAGGTGGTGTAATACGTGACGCATGACATGAGTCGGGGTCTGGAAGGTAAAACTAACCCCCTGAAATAAGATGAAGCACGTGAACTTCATCTCCTTCTTTGATCAGCGCGATGTCGTACCCTGTCTTTTTTATAAGGATACCATTGATCTTGATGACCAGCATCTTAAAAGTGAAATTTTTCAGCCGGAGAAGATCTGTTACGGTCATCTCATCCCCTGCAAATTCTTCCCGGTTATTGTTTAACAAAATTTTCATATTTTCATCATTACGCTATTTCACCATTTAACAGGATTTCCATCACCACATTTGCCTGCATGTTTGCAACCATTCCAACCCGAGGTGCGATGGGCGGCAGTTCCTGGCCAATCTCAGAAATTTCATCACCGCAAATATAAATGTTATCTGCTTTGCGGCAATGAAGGGTGTTGTTCTTGCCCCATCCGGCCATTCCCAGGCCAATAACCAGCGGAACGAAGGGCATTTCTGAAAGAACTGTTTCGATGATCATCTCCTTCTGATCTGCAAGGTCGAATGCTTCTACAATCACATCACACCCGGTAAAAACCGAAGCAATGTTCTCAGGTGCCAGCCGGATATCATGCGCAATGATCTTTACATCCGGATTGATTCTGCCAATGTTGTCCTTCAACGCCACCGTTTTTTTCATTCCGACCTGGTCAAGAAAATAATATTGCCGGTTCAGATTGCTCTTGCTCACCCTGTCAAAGTCGGCAATGACCAAAGTTCCAAGGCCAACCCGTGCAAGGGCCACGGCACAGTTGGAACCCAACCCACCGCAACCGGCAATACCGACTTTCCTGGTTTTCAGAATTGCTGAAATCTGTTCAAAAGTCATTTCCCAATCGTAAATCGTAAATCAATTTATCTTGTTGTATCTCGAGTCCCTCTCGACCGGGGTTCGTTTTGCTCCTGTGATCAGGCTGATCATCTGCGATACCGTCATCACGGGATTTTGGTCCTCCGCACCCGCCAGTGAATAAATCCGGGTTGAATCGTTGATGGTCCCATCCAGGTCGTCAACGCCAAAAGAAAGGGATACCTGTGCAAGCCGTTTGCCAACTGCAGGCCAGTATGCCTTGAGATGGGGGAAGTTGTCGAGATAGATGCGTGAGACGGCATACATTTTCATGTCCTCAATGACTGAAACCTCCGGAATACCCGACATCTCATTCTGGTTGTTTCTGAATTTCAAAGGAATGAATGCATTGAATCCGCGGGTGCGGTCCTGAACCTGTCTGAGTCTTTCCAGGTGGTCGATCCGGTGCAGGTAATTCTCCTTATGTCCATATAGGATGGTGGCATTTGACGGTATGCCAAGTTGATGTGCCGTTTCATGTATCCGGAGCCATTCACCGGAAGTGGATTTCATACCGCAGATATCTTTACGAATGTTTTCATCAAAGATTTCAGCACCTCCACCCGGGATGGAATCAAGTCCACACGAAATTAGGTACCTGAGACCTTCTTCGATACCCATGTGTGATTTTTTAAACATGTAATCGAGTTCAACCGCTGAATAGGCTTTTACATGGAGGCCTGCCCTGGCACCTTTTATCTTTTGAAGCAATTCTCCATAATAAAAGATATCCCGGTCGGGGTGGACTGCCCCGGTGATGTGCAGTTCTGTGACATTGTCTTCCTGTGCCATCACTTTTTGCAGGATCTCCTCAACGCTCAATTCCCATTTTGTATTGCTGAAATGATGCGAATAGGAACAGAACTTGCATTTATTGACACAAATATTGGTTGGTTCAATATGAAAATTCCTGATAAAAAAAACGTCGTTCCCATTTTTACCCTGCCGTACCAGATTGGCCAATTTCCCAAGGAAACCCAGTTCACCTTTCTCGAACAGAACCACTCCCTCGGCTGGTGAAATTCGCTGCTGCAGTCCCACTTTCCGGGCAATTATCGCCAAATCATCCGGAATCGTTATCGTATCAAGGATTGTATCCATGCTTAGTTCCGTCATTATTTTTTGCTGGTCTTTATTTTGCTGCTTCCCATGGTCTTTCCAGGCTTTTCCGCTATTGCTTTATTATTTTCCGGACAAAAAACCGGTCACCATCGTCGATCGTCACAAGGTACATCCCTGCAGCAAATCCCGACAGATCAACCTGCCTGTTCTGGGTCATTGTACCATTCCATCTCATTTCGTAACGTTTGTTCCCAAACAGGTCATGAATGGTTACCTGAAGGAATTTTGTGCAACTCAATGAAACGCCGATATTTAACTTGTCCATCACCGGGTTTGGGAAAAGAGTCAACCAATCGTTTTGTGCAGTTTCCGGAACAGATAACGCCCAGCCATTCAGTGTCATGACGTCTGTATTATTGGGATCAAGCCAGTATTTTAGCACGCTTGCTGAATCGGTTCCGTTCTGATCCCAATGGTAAGAGAACATGCCGTAGTAGTCCGGCAAATTCAAAGACATTGAATCACATGATGAATCTCCGCCTGTGAGGGTTCCCACCAACCGTCCCTGGCTGTCGAACAAAGGAGAGCCTGATGAACCGCCTTCAGTCGTTCCGTGCCCGTTGGGGGTTCCTGTCCAGGTAACACGCCAGTGTGAAAGTGCCGGATTGCCAACCCAGTGCGATGGAGTGAGTAGTGAGGTATAGGTAGAGATTTTTTTGATGTCCCCCTGTGGGTGATGAATACTGGTACCGGAAGCACTTGCAGGGGTGGTTTCACGAGTCCAACCATTGAAATAGACGTTGTATGAAGCGGGGATTGCCGAAGATAACAGCACCAGGAAAAAATCAGACCCGGTGTTACCGGCATCACCTCCATGGGCTATCAGTGTGGCTCCAGATATTGATTTCAGTGGAGGTTCGTTCGCTGGATCCTTGCAGCCTGATCCCTGGTAGTTAAATGCAAACACCCATTGGCTTAAGTCAGTCGCAGTAGCCGATTTGCCGCAATGGTCAGCAGTAATCAGGTAAGGTTTTCCATCATTCCGTGTATTGTTGACCAATGACCCGGTACACCAAAGGGAGGAACTTCCCCGTTTAACCATGATCCGCGCCACACTGCGGATTTCCTTCTGCCAGTTGGTGCCTTCTGTGCAATTTACATTCACTTCGCAGGGTCCGGAGCTGCCAAACCCGGCCGGTGTCCTGTCATCGCCCGATACCCCCCGGTATGCATGACCCAATTCTGAAATATGCAGCTCAGGCATGGAAAGATCTTCCGGAGCGTTGTATTCAATTGTGAGCGCATCCCCGTATATCAATCCTGTGGCGAAAGTTGACAGATTGTTGTTATTTATTGAGGTAAATGCGCCAAGAAGTTGTGTCCGTTTTGGATTATATACAAATACTTTGCCCCCTTCGGGAACATGGTAACGATCAAAGTAAAGGATCAGCCCAAGTGCCCCCGGCGATTTAATGCTGAGCCGCCAGACTTTGGTTCCGCCGGCAGTTCTTTGCCATTGTCCTTGCTCAATCCCCAGATTAACAGGTAAGTTAACGGCAAACCGGTAGGGTACGGGCGACTGATTATCCTCCACTGTCAATTTATCCACCGAAACGGGCTCATCAGCCCGATAAATGTTCGTGTCAGGGGCGATGGATAAAGAAAAACTGCATGGCACACCCCCTGTACTCAATTGTGCCGACAGCGTCGCAGGCAAGGAAATGATAACCATTGCAATCATACAAAGGATGGCGTTCAACCGTGATTTCATGCGCTGATAATTATGGATGGATAACGGAAATTTTACGCGTCACTTTATCCTTCTCCGTGGAAATTCGAAGGAGGTAAACCCCCTGAGGAATCTCATGGATGTCAAGGGTCACTTTTCCGGAAACAGGGACCTCCTTCCATGATGAAATAGTTTCTCCCAGGATGCTGATCATTTCAATATTCACCGGCACCGGGCTGCTTACCGGGCAATTAATGTTCAAATAATCAGTTGCCGGGTTCGGAAAAACGACCAGGCGGCTCAGTGGACCGGTCTCATTCAAACCAACAGTGGAGGTGACGAAAATATCATCCAGCATAAAAATGAACCCGTCGTTTGTCACGCACTGGATGCCAAGATATATATCCTGGTTGGTATAATCCTGCAGGCTGTATGTCTTCTTCGTCCAATCAACAGGAGCAGCTTCAGGCTGAAGAGTTAACGGAATGAAACTGGAAGAAGCCAGGTCGGTGGTGGAAACAGAAACATTGAAACGCTCATCTCCAAATTGGTTGTTAAAGGTTTTGACCCATAATTCAACCTGCGGGTTGATCCCGAGGCTGAGCTTTGGCGAGATCAGCCATTTATCATTCGGGTTATTGGGCGGAGCTGATGAAAAACTGCAGCCAAGTTTCTGCCCGGAATGCGCTTGCAAATTTGTCATCGGCGGAGTTGTTTTTGCCGGATTAAAACAAATATAAGCCATTGGTTGATAATTATTTGGAAAGAACACAGATTGAATTCCATAGGTAGCCCCTCCCTTTTTATCGATCACCATCCATGGGTCGAAGACCATATTAAAATCAATGACCTCTTCAAAATCCAGGGTAATGGAGGATGGATAGTCGGAAACACTGACATAGGCCGTTTTAGTAATGGAATCTCCGACGGATCCATTGCTCACCTTCAGGCTTACCGGGTAATTTCCGGGAGTGTTATACCTGATCCCGGTCGGGTTCTGGAGGATGGAAGTTGCAGGAATCCCTCCGGTAAATTTCCATGACCAGGTAACGGGCCCACCTGTAGACTGGTCTAAAAAATTAACTGTTTCGCCTGCCCGGAGTGAAGTTTTATCTCCTGAAAAATCGGCAGTGAGGGATAAAGATGCCTGTGGCCTGATTTCGAGATCATCAATCATCATCAGGAAATGGTCATTGGAAGTACAGTTTATGGCGACGTACACCTGCTGATTGTTGTAATTGGCAAGTGAAAAATTCTTCTTGCCCCATGTGGTGGTGGTCTGCAATGGCTGGGCACCGGAAATTACAGTAAAACTCGCGGGGTTGTTATCTGTTGTTGAAACAGCCACCGTATAGGTGTCCAGCCCATAGGTGTCATTGTACGATTTAACCCAGAATGAGAAACTGCCATTGGAGCCCAGTTGAATCCGTGGAGAGATGAACCAATCGTTGTTTGATGGCGGGTTGGATGAAAAACAGGCACCGAACCGCGCTCCGGAATGAGGCTGAATTGCCTGATCTGTGGCCATGGATGGAGCAACCAGCGCAGGATTAAAACAAAGGAAGGCCATGGGCCCGGTCTGATGAAGAAATGAATAACCGGTGATACCGTAAGTGTCATGCTTGTCGACATCATTTACCGTCCAATTGTTGAAAACGAGAGAAAAATCCGGTACATTTTCAAAATCCATGATGTAGGTGCCTGTATCGGGAGTTGCGGCGGAACGATCAGGCTTTGCCGGATAGGATAAATAAAAACCAGCATGATCCATCTGCAACGACCCAACAGGTGACATCCGGCGAGCAATCCCCTGGCCCGACAATCCGGAAGACCCAATCAGAAAAACGATGGAAGCAAGGAGAAATAACCTGGTTTTCATGGAGTAGGTTTTACGGATTTGAAAATACAAAGGTAATGCTTTCGGATATTGTAAAAAAAGCTACTTTTACCGCCGCTATTATTTAATTATTTCTTCAATAAAATTCCTATGAACCAGACCCTAAACCTGAAAAAAGACCCGCCGGCAGTACTTCGATGGATTGTGTTGATCTTCATCAGTCTGGCCATGTTTGGCAATTATTACATTTATGATTGTATCAGCCCCCTGGCTGATGTTTTGAAAACACAACTTCATTTTACTGATAAAAATCTTGGGTTGCTTCAGGGGATTTATAGTATTCCGAACATCTTTATGGTTTTGATCGGAGGCATTATTATCGACAAGATCGGGACAAAAAAAGCTGCCCTGATCTTCGCATGCCTTGTCTTTCTGGGTGCCCTGTTTACCACCATCAAAGGTGACATTGTGTTCATGGCTACCGGCAGGCTGATCTTTGGCCTTGGTGCTGAATCAATGATCGTTGCCATCACAACAATCCTTGCCAGGTGGTTTAAAGGGAAAGAACTTTCATTTGCCTTCGGGTTGAACCTCAGCATTGCACGATTGGGTTCATTTCTTGCACTCAACTCTCCAACATGGGGCAAATCGATGTTTGTCCACTGGCAGAATCCATTATGGATCGCTGTGGGAGCTGGTGTTATTGCCGTCATTACGCTGGTTATCTATTATCTGATCGATATTTATTCCGAAAAAAAATATTCACTTCAGAAAGAAGGCAACCAGGATAAAGTTATTCTGAAAGACCTGTTCAAATTCGGGAAATCATTCTGGTTTATCACCCTGCTTTGCATTACGTTTTATTCGGCCATGTTCCCGTTCCAGACTTTTGCCGTAAAATTCTTTAAAGATGTTCACCTCGCCGGGCTTCCTGACGATGTTGCACGCGGCATGGGCGGATTTCTTTCCAGTCTGCTCACGCTTTCAGCCATGATCCTGACACCCATCTTCGGATTGTTATCTGATAAAATAGGCAAGCGTTCACTTTTGATGATGTTCGGTTCGCTGTTGATCATTCCCGTTTACCTGATCATGGGTTATGTTGTACATACGGTCGACATGCCCCCGTCGGTGGTCAGCATATTTTCTTCAGCCGACCAAAGTACCGGATTCTTTGGAGGAGTTGCCTATTTCGGCAAGATGATCGGAACCCTGTTCAGCTATTTCCCAAATATTGCATTCCCGATGGTGATCATGGGAATTGCATTTTCGCTGATCCCTGCCATCATGTGGCCATCGGTTGCCCTGATCGTCGACAATTCCAAACTTGGCACCGCTTATGGTTTAATGACAATGATCCAAAACATTGGGCTTGCCGGTTTTAACCTCATGATTGGATGGGCAAATGACTTTTCCGGAGCCAGTGCTGCAAATCCACACGGTTATCACCTGGGGATGTGGATATTCAGCAGCCTAGGCTTCTTTGGATTATTCTTTGCCTTTTTGCTCAGGCAAAACGAAAGAGGTCCGAATGCACACGGACTTGAATATGGGACAAAATACAACAAACGACCCCAGTAATGAGGATACTCCTGGTTGCTGCTACTGTTTTTGAAATAAGGCCATTTCTTGACAAACTCACGCCGGCAGGAATACAGAATGCGAACCTGAGCCGGTACCAGCTTCATGACCATCACATTGATGTGCTGATACCCGGAGTCGGAATGGTGCCAACCGCCTATTATACAGGCTTACAATTGGCGAAAGAGCATTACGACCTGGCCATCAATGCCGGAATTGCCGGCACCTATCAAAAATCCCTATCCCTTGGATCGGTAGTGAATGTCGTCGAAGATTGTGTTCCTGAATTGGGGGCAGAGAATGGAGAACAGTTCATTTCTGTTTTTGAACTGGGGTTGACCGATCCCGATTGCCCCCCATACAAGGGTGGAAAATTGGTCAATGATTTTCAAAATGACCCCATGTTAAATAACAACCTAACCGTTGGAAAACTTCCGAAAGCAAGGGCCATCACCTCCAATACCGTCCATGGCAATGCTGAAAGCATCGCACAGATCCGTAAGAATGAAAACCCCGACGTTGAAAGCATGGAAGGGGCTGCTTTTTTCTTTGCATGTTTCAGTGAACAACTCCCCTGCCTGCAAATCAGATCCATATCAAATTTTGTTGAAGAACGCGACAAATCGAGGTGGAACCTTGAGCTGGCCCTGAAGAACCTGAACAGGATGTTATATGCAATTCTGTCCTCATTTCGTGAAACAGATTGAGAGACCTCCATATTTTCATTGATATTTATTTCCATATATCATGATAAATCTCATGTTAATTAATTAACAGGTTAATTGTTTTGTTATTAGATTTGCTTTTTTACACTTTCCTTCGGGATTTGACTGAAAACGAAAAAATCTAAACAATTAACACCATGTTGTCACTCGCGATCTCACCCTGTCCCAACGACACTTTTATTTTTGATGCCCTTATCCATAACAGGATTAATTTAGAAGGATTAAAGTTCAATTACCAGTTGCACGACGTTGAAACCCTGAATAAAATGGCCCTGGCAGGAAGTGCCGATATGATCAAGGTAAGCTTCTTTACCTACATGCTGCTTCAACAGAATTTTATCTTGCTTGATTCCGGGAGTGCCATGGGATTTGGTAATGGTCCATTGCTCATCAGTAAGAAGGAATATACCCTGGAAGATCTCCCTGGGCTTACTGTTGCTATTCCCGGACAATATACAACAGCACATATGCTATTCCGGATTGCCTCTCCCGGAGTTAAGAAAAAGGAATTCATGTTGTTTTCTGAAATAGAGGATGCCGTTCTCACCGGAAAAGTTGATGCAGGGGTCATTATTCATGAGAACCGTTTCACATATGAACAGAGGGGATTGAAGAAGATTCTTGACCTTGGAAAGTACTGGGAACAACTTACCGGATCACCAATACCGCTGGGTGGCATCATTGCCAGAAAAGGGTTGGGCTACAATGTGATCAATAAACTCAACCGCATCATGTATCACAGTGTTGAATATGCCCTCAAGCACCCGGCCGAAGCCATGCCCTTTGTAAGGGAACATGCACAGGAAATGAACGATGCCGTGATGCAGAAACATATCCACCTGTATGTCAATGAGAATACACTGAGTATGGGAACAGGCGGCAAAGTGGCCCTGGCAAAATTGCAGAAGATTGCACGGGAAAAGGGGCTGATTAATGCGTGACGCGTCATGCGTGACGGGACAAAAAAACAGTTACGATATTTTATGATTCAAAGCAACAAAAGTACTGAATCCATTGGAAGGGCATTGCGTTCGGCACTTTCCAATGGTTGGATACGGCAGGAGGATACCGCCGTGATTTTTTATGATATTGCCTTCCTGGAATCCCGTATCAGGTACCTGATATCCTGTTTCCCTCCCAACACCTTGCATGGTTTTGCCATCAAAGCAAATCCATTGGCCAGGATCATGAAGTACGTCAAAGGCGTTGCGCCAAACATCGGTGTGGAGGCTGCTTCTACCGGAGAGGTGAACATGGCTTTGAATGCCGGATATACTCCCGGAAAAATAGTATTTGATTCACCTGCAAAAACACTGGCGGACATTGATTTTGCCCTGAAAACAGGCGTACATATTAATGTTGACAACCTTTCGGAACTTGAACGTGTTAAAACCCTGACGGGGTCCTCGACCCTGACGGGGTCCATCGGACTGAGGATCAATCCGCAGGTTGGTGTCGGAACGATTCTTGAATCGAGCGTGGCAGGAGATTATTCAAAATTCGGGGTGCCGCTCAACTACAATCGCCCCGCCCTGGAACAGGTATTCCTCTCCTATCCCTGGCTGACCGGTGTGCACCTCCATGTGGGCTCACAGGGATGCCCTGTGAACATGCTGATTGACGGCATTGGAGTGTTATACGACTTTGTATCGGAGATGAATTCCAAAAGGACAAGCAGTGGAATGTCCCCAATATCGGTTTTTGATATCGGCGGCGGGCTGCCCATCTCCTACCAGACTGAAGCACCTGCTCCATCGATGGAAGAATATGTTAAAAAAATTGGTGAACGGGCACCCCTGCTCACTCATTCAGATACCTTCAAACTGATTACCGAATTTGGCCGCTGGATCTATACCAATTCAGGCTGGACAGCCAGCAGGGTGGAATATGTCAAACACGACCCGTCAATCAATACCGCCATGATCCATGTTGGAGCAGATCTGTTTTTACGTGAATGTTTGAATCCCCGCGACTGGCAGCATGAATACAGCGTGTTTGATCAAAATGGCATGTTGAAAAACGGCTCCGATGATCATTCCTATAACCTGGCAGGCCCGCTCTGTTTCTCGGGAGATATTATTGCTAAAAATGTTAGATTGCCCAAAGTGGAAGAGGGTGATTTTATCGTTATCCACGACACCGGCGGTTATACTTTCAGCATGTGGTCACGGTACAACAGCAGGCAGACTCCCAGGATCATAGGTTACAATGAAGACCATTTTGAGATCCTCAAGGAGCGGGAAACCATGGAAGAACTGCTACGTTTTTGGGAATAAGCCATGATGAACGACAAGTAACGTCTTACGTCTTGCGTTTAACATCTCACACACCCCGTTCCCCTGCAAACTGGTCATCCTTGTTTTTGAATAACACATTAAAGGTCGTTAAGCTTCCGTATATCCTTGTAATATATTGCTGCATATCCACCTTTTCCTGATCAGTAAGTTCGCTGGCATTGAGTTTTTGTTCCAGGACACGCAGACGGTCGCGCATCATCACAATTTTATGAAAAAACGCCTCCATGGGAACTTCCTTTTCTTTCAGCCCGGCTTCGCCGGGAAACATGACCATTTTCCCGCCTTTCCATTTTGACCCCAGGGGAACTGTTTCATGGATGTCGCTGAACCGCTGAAGCACACGGATCAGGCTTTTCTCAATTTTTTCGTACGTAACCATTTCCGATGAGGTTTCAACTGCCTCAATTGTTTCCATGCCTTCATAATCGCGCAGGATCATGCGTGTACCATGCTCAATAAAAGTAATTTCCCAGGCATCGGAACGAACCTGGATAATGACTCCTTTTCCAAACTGCGGGTGTTTCACCCGTGAACCGATTCCAAGAATTGTTTCTGACATTATGCTGAAAATATTGACGTTAGTTGATAAAAGCCATCGTGGACTCACCTTAAATTCAGGCAATTGCCCTTTCCTGAATCCGTGGGAAATGCCCCTCACTGAATCCCTGAAAAGGACCCCTTCCTAAATCGCTGGAAATCACCCCTCCCTAAATCCCTCCCCAAACAGGGAGGGGCTAACTTCCCTTTCCCTTTTTGGGGAAAAGGGTCAGGGGGATTGGATTATTTATTTCTGACGCACCTTACCGAAAATCCTGAATTTTTATCATTGGAGCTGACTCCCAAATCCTTGCTGCCATGTGCAAAAAGCACGTTGTTGCCAACGGAATCATTGACTTTCCCTGATGACCAGCAACCACCCCAGAAATTCATGCCGATACAGGATCCATCAGGATGCCTTACACCGCTCAACAGGGAGGATAAGGTGCCGGGAGCGGGAGTTCCCGCAGTGCCGGGAGCTCCGGCTATCGTGTCCATCATTTGCATTTTCAGGCCTGCTAAATTGCTTCCTCCAAGAGACTGGATCAATACGTTCCACTCTTTGTCTGAAGGCAGGTGCCAGCCTTTGGGACAAGCAGTTTGGGCTGCTTTCCATGAATAAAGCCTGCCAAATTTCTTTTCATTGACAGAATCATTGTTGTAAGACCAACTCCCTGCCGGGAGATTAACCCTCAGGTTTTCTGCCATCCAGCTTTGGGCTCCGATTTTCACATAATGATAAACATGGTTGTCACGAATATCAGTGAAAGTCTGTTTGGCCTGGGCATTCAGTAAAACCGGAAGAATGGACAAACTGAAAAACAGCGCTATGGCAACTATTAAGCCACCAGTAAGATTTGATTTTTTCATAATAAATTTTTCATATTTGGATGTAAAAGTAGAGAGAAAAAAGTGAACCATTGCATTTTTCTCTTTTGTTTGTCTATTTTTGTCAAAAAGATTGATTCCTCTGCAGCAATAACTGCTGAAGTGGTATCATGATTCAAATCCGGGATATCATGATCGTTGTCACAGGAGCCGCAGGGTTTATCGGGAGTTGCCTGGTTGGCAAACTCAACAACAAGGGATATAAAAACATCGTCCTGGTGGATGATTTTTCAAAAACGGAAAAGTTTCCGAACCTGGCACATAAGATCTATATTGAAAAGGTCGAACGCATGCAGTTTTTCCCCTGGCTGGCTAAAAATTCCGCAGAGGTGGAATTTATCTTTCATATAGGAGCCCGCACTGATACTACCGAATTCAGCATGGCAGTGTTCGAAGAACTGAATATAAGGTATTCCAGGGATGTATGGAACGCCTGCATCCTGTATGGTATCCCGATGGTGTACGCTTCCTCTGCCGCTACCTATGGAGATGGCTCGCTTGGTTATGATGATCATGACAACAGCCTGAGTTCCCATCTGAAGCCCCTCAACCCCTATGGTGTTTCGAAAAACGAATTCGACAAATGGGTCTTGCAGCAAATTATAACACCCCCGCGGTGGTACGGGTTGAAATTCTTTAACGTTTTCGGACCCAATGAATATCACAAGGGGAGGATGGCTTCGGTGGTTTTTCATGCGTTCAACCAGGCGGACGGATGGACGGGCGGACGGGCGAACGGGCAGAGGGGCGTTGTTCGGTTGTTCAGGTCGCACAATCCTGAATATACTGACGGCGGACAATTGCGTGATTTTATCTATGTAAAGGATGTAACGGATGTACTTTATTTTCTCTTGAATAACCCTGCTGAAAGTGGCATATACAACCTCGGTACCGGAAAGGCCCGGACATTCCTCGACCTGGCCACTTCCGTGTTCACTGCCCTGAACATGCCACCTGTCATTGAATTCATCGATACGCCTGTGGATATTAGGGATAAGTACCAGTACTTCACCGAGGCAAAAATGGAAAAGCTGCGGGCTGCGGGATACTCAAAACCTTTTTTCACCCTCGAAGCCGCGATCACTGAATATGTACAGGGGTATCTGGTCGAAAAAATCTACTATTGACCGAAACCTTAACAAGCAACCATGACGTTTTTTCCCCCTATATTATTTTTTGATTAATTCTTCACTGCCCATGACATTTTCATTTATTTATTCTTATTTTTGTATAAAATATTAACGAAAAACACGAACGTATGAAAAAGTATTTATTTCTTTTTGTCATGGCTATTGGCTTTAGTATCCTTGGGATGGGACAAGCCATTCTTTATGAAGACTTTAACTATACACCACCAGCCTATATCGGAGGGAATGGAAATGCTGGCTCCACTTCCAATAACTGGACAACGCATAGTGTTACCGCAGGACAAACAACCACCGTTGATATACAAAGTGGCAGTTTATCGTATACCGGATTAGCAACATCCACTGGCAATAAAGTTTACCTGTTCAGCAATGCAAATGCTACCTCCCGGGATGTGAACCGTCCTTATACCACAACGGCAACTGCAATTTACTATTCTGCACTGGTCTCGGTTATCGACAATTCGCAGATTTCTGCTGCAACACCTGATTATTTCATGTGCCTTGGTCAAACTGCAGGAACAACCGTTACAATTTTATCTGGCCGTCTTGGAATTAAATCCGTGAACACTGGCGCCAACTTCCGTTTGAGCATCCTGAATACTTCGGGAGGAACTCCTGTATTTACTGAATTTGCCCAGGATCTTACTTTTGGCACAACTTACCTTGTTGTTGTGAAAGTTGACAGGAGTACAACCCCCATCACCGCCAGCCTCTGGGTGAATCCTTCCAGTATTGGCGGGACGGAGCCAACAGGACAAATAACAAATAACAGTGGAACCGGAGCATTCACAGGCTTTGCATCCATCTGTCTCAGAAATTCCGCAACAACACCCAAAGCAAATATTGATGAGATCAGGGTCGGAACCACCTGGGCCGATGTTACACCAACAGGGACCGTTGCGCCTCCCACCGTTCAAACATCAAACTTTACCTTCGCAAACGTCCTGCAAACCCAGATGGATGTTTCCTGGACCAATGGAGACGGTGCCAAACGCGTTATCAAGATGAATACGACCAATTCATTCACAGCACCTGCGGATGGTACAGATCCTACTGCCGATCCATTTTATGACAGTGGCGAACAAGTGATTTATAATGGTACCGGAAGTACCGTTCCGACGGTAACCGGCCTCACAGCCAATACTACCTATTGGTTCAAAGCATGGGAATACAATGGATCAGGAAGTTTGACGGCTTATTATACCGGCGTTGGTGCCAATAACCCTTTAAGTCGTGTAACTGCTGCCAGTGCAACTGCTCCTGTCATCATCGATCCTACCGCAACTTCAATCGGGCAGATTTCGGCTGTTCTTGGCGGTAACATCACCGCCGACGGAGGTGCTGCCATCACCGAGCGCGGAACCTGCTGGAGTGAGAATTCCCCGGTTGGTTATAATGACCATAGACAGGCTGAAGGATCAACGGCAACCGGTGTTTTTACCCAAACCGTTTCCGGATTCCCGGCTAACAAGCTGATCTATTATGCTGCATATGCAACCAACAGCCAGGGACACTCCCTTGTCGAATCAAGCTTTACCACATTGCCGGGCGAGCCAACCAACCATGCTACCTTGTTTACTGCTACATCTCCTACCTATTCTTCAGTCACGAATACCTGGTCAGACAATAACGGAGCGCAAGCAGCCACAGGATTCCTGATCCTCGCCAACACAACCGGTATTTTCACAGATCCTGTAGACGGGGTGCAACCTGCTTCCGATCCAAGCTTAACCGACGGCACCGGCCTCGTGTATGTCAACCCAGGAGTCGGAACCTATACCTGGTATTATCTTTACGCATCAACACCCTATTATTTTGCCATTTATCCATATACCAACTCAGGAGCCAATATCGATTACAAAACCTCTGCTCCTGTTCCCAATGCAACCGTAACCACCCTTCCTTTTGTAAGCCCGGTTGCTGCGTGGACTTTTGACACAACACCTCCGTCTGCCGCTGGCCCACCAGTTACAGAAACCCCTACTTCAGTAGCCGCTGAGTTCGGCGATCAGATCGGTACTGCATATCTTTATGCCGATGGTACCAATGGTTCCACTTTATGGAACAATACTACAAGCGGCAACGAATTGACTGCATTCGGTGGCTCAACCATCAATGATCCAAGACAAGGGGCTGCTATACTGGCAGGAATGGCTTATTCACCTGTTGCAGGAACAGGATTGTCCGCAAACGGGAAAACCATGGTGATCAAATTCTCTATGACCGCCCTGCTGGACCCGATCTTATCATTTGTAACCCGGGGTACAACTACAGGTTTTAACAGCCAGACCTGGGAATGGAGTACAAATGGCACGGTATTTACCCCTTTCGGATCAAACACCGGTGACAATACTGCCAGTTTTGTTTTGAAAACGCTTGACATGAGTGCGATTAACGACCTGGACGGGGCAGCAGAAGTTTACCTGAGGGTTACTTTTAGCGGTGCTACCAATGCTTCCGGGAACAACCGCCTCGACAACATCGTGATCCGTGCGACCCCAAATACCGGCCCCCCGGCTACCCTTTCTGTTAGCGGAACCCTATTACCAGGACAATCCCAGTGTTATAACGCCACCAGCACCATCACGGTTGCCGGTTACGATCTTCCAGCCACTGCAAGCGCTACGATGATTGCAGGCCAGAATATCTTATATGAACCTGACACCTGGATTCATGCAGGAGCTTACATGTGGGGAAAAATCGCCACGTCCTATTGCTCAAAATCACCATCCATGGCCGAAGTTACTTTACCAAAAGAAGAACCTGCAGCCATCAGCCTGATGGATAATGACTTCAGGATCTATCCGAACCCGACAAGCGGTGTATTCACGCTTGAGCAACGGGGTGAGAACGTAACCGGTACCGTGCGTGTTGAGGTTCTCAACACACTGGGTGGCAAAATTCTCAGTTCTGAACTGCAAGGCTTGCGTAAACATGAGCTTTCCATCAAAGGCAACCCTTCCGGGATTTATTTTGTAAAAATAATGGCTGGTGAAAAAGTTCAGACCGTGAAAATCATCCTTACCAACTAAACTTTGTCTATCTCTTTATCAAGAGGCTGTTCCGCAACCAGGAACAGCCTCTTTTTTTTATCTTGGCCTTTGATTCGCATTAATTGTATTTTTGCAAGAGGGAATTGAAAAAAGGAATAATTGATGGTTCATTCCCTTCACAAGAAAATGCAAAGTCGTTATACAGATTTTAAAATCAATTAATTATGAAACTAAAAATAATTTTACCTGGCCTGATATTCGTTTTGTTGAACCTTCTGCAGCCGGAATCGGTTTCTGCAAGAAATGCACCTTTCACCACCGCCGGTTCTTCCTCCGTGTGCCCGGGAGGTACCGCGATCGTTCCGGTTACCGTTTCAAATTTCAGCTTTGTCAAAGCCATCACCCTTCGGCTCGATTTTGATCCGACCCAAATGAGCTATGTTGAGTTTACAAATCTGAATCCCTTACTTTCAGACGCAGCGGTTCAATGCATCAATGTTGGGCCAAATCTATCTAAAATAATCGTTTTCTGGACAAGTTTTACCTCGTCATTCCTGCCGGATGGAGCAGTAATGATGAACCTGAACTTTAAGCTGACAACCGGATCTCCCAACCTTATTTTCAACAACAGCTCAAACAGCGGAGGCGATTGTGAATACGCAGATGAAAACATGCAGGCAATGATCGACACACCTACAGATACCTATTATTTCAATTCAACCATCACCAACCTGGGGGTAACTCCTGCAGGTCCAGTTGCCGGGGTTTCCACTCTTTGTGCCGGATCCAGTAATGTGCCCTATACCGTGGCCCCCATTGCCAATGCCACAAGCTACCTATGGACACTACCTGCCGGAGGAACAATTGTCGCAGGAGATAACACGAATTCAATTGTTGTTGATTATTCAAATTCGAGTGCTTCTGGAGATATAACCGTAGCAGGCACTAATATTTGCGGACCCGGAACTTCTTCAAGCCTTGCTATCACTGTTAACCCTTTGCCTGTTCCTGCCCTCACCGGGCAAAGCATGGTTTGCGAAGGTGCTACCGGAGTTTACACTACTGAGCCAGGGATGGCCGGTTATATTTGGGCGGTATCTGCAGGCGGAACAATTCTGGGCTCGGGCTTGAATAACGTGACTGTATCCTGGAATGCTGCCGGTGTTCAATCGGTGAGTGTCAACTATACCAATGCAAATGGATGCAGCAGCAGTTCACCCTCAATATTGAATGTAACCGTATCCCCAATACCGAACGCGGCTGTTGTAACGGCTGTCGGTGCAGTGCTAACCAGCAGTGCACCCTCTGGAAATCAATGGTATTATGAAGGAAATTTAATCCCGGGAGCGACAGGACAGACTTACACGGTTACCAGCAATACCGGGTACTACTGGTGTTTGGTTACACTCAATGGTTGCTCGTCACCTATCTCAAATAAGGTTTGGGTGGTAATTACAGGCCAGAATGAATTGACTGACAACAGTTTCAGGATTTACCCAATACCAAATGACGGGAGATTCACGCTTTCCTTAACCACTTCGGTGCCGGAAAGCTTTTGCATGGTGGTTTACAACCAGTTGGGTGAAAAAATCTTTGAATTGAACAATCTGCAGGCCAATGGTATTTTTGAAAAACAGATCGACCTGCGCCCAATAACCAAAGGTATATATTCCGTAGTACTCACCGGCAAGACAAACAAGGTTGTGCGGAAAATTCTAATCGATCGGTAACTAACAGATAAAATATATTTACCCTGTCACCCTGTTACCCTGTCACCCTGTTACCCTGTCACCCTGTCACCCTGTTACCCTGTCACCCTGTTACCCTGTTACCCTGTCACCCTGTCAATGAAATTCAAACTTTCACTCTGCATCTTCTTATTAATCAACCTGCAGGGATTCTGCCAGTATTCCAGCACGGGCCAGGATCCTGCATCAACCCAATGGCGACAGATTAGAACAAGCCGTTACACACTGATCTTTCCTGAACCGTTCGAAAAAAAAGCACAATACCTTGCCAACATCATGGATGTACTTTGCCGGAATGAGACAACAACACTCTCTGCCAGGGTTCCGCGGATACCAGTTATTTTGCACACACAGTCCGTAATTTCCAACGGCCTGACCGCCTGGGCACCAAAACGCATTGAGTTATATACCTGCCCTCCGCAGCAAACATATGCAGAGGAGTGGCTGGAGCAACTCGCAGTTCATGAATACCGGCACGCCGTGCAGATCAGCAAGATTAATCGCGGGTTTTCCAGGGCGCTCTACTATATCTTCGGTGAACAGATTACCGGTGGCATTCTTGGATTGTACGTTCCTGCCTGGTTTCTTGAAGGAGACGCTACGGTTACTGAAACTTCCATGACAAGGACAGGCCGCGGCAGATCAGCACTTTTTGAAAGTACCCTGAGGGCGCAGGTTGTCGAAAAGGGGGTCTATCCCTATGATAAAGCAACGCTGGGGTCATATAAAACCTTCACCCCCGATGCCTATTCCCTGGGCTATTACCTGGTAGGGCAATCGCGTAAAAAGTACGGACCGGAACTATGGAACACCGCAGTTGACAAGGTTGCAAAATATCCCTTCATGGTGGTTCCGTTTAACAGTGGCATCCGTAAAATCACCGGCATGTGGAAGACGAAACTGTACAAGCAATCACTTGCTGAACTTGACAGCGCCTGGCAACAACAACTTGTTGCAACCCATCATCCGGTGTTGCGCACCATCACCAAAATAGATCCCAAAAACTATGCTGTTTACAATCATCCCATCCTCTTGAATGATTCCACCATCATTGCCGATAAATCGAGCATGGACGACGTTGACCGGTTTGTTCTCATCGACCGCAAAACCGGAAAGGAACGGATACTGTTAACGCCCTGCAAGCACATCAACGGAACAACTTCAATCGGAGGGGATTATCTTTTATGGACGGAGAGTGAAGATGATGTCCGGTGGTCAAACCGCGATTATGCTGAAATCAGGATGTTCAATTTCAGAACGAAAAAGCAGCAGGAGCTGACAACCGATTCCCGCTATTTTGCTCCGGTCATCTCCCCGGATGGTTCCCGGGTAGCAGCTGTTTGTATTTCGGAGGTCAACCAGTGTTCCATTGATATCCTGGAAGTTCCTTCCGGTAAAAGAACAGGAAGATTCCCGATCCCGGGTTATGGACAGGCGATCACGCCCAATTGGTCGCCCGATGCCTCCAGGATCATTTTCACCTTGCTGACGGAATATGGTGAAACAGTTGCCACCCTCGATCCGGGCACCGGTAAGATCAGTCATTTAATTCCATTTTCATACAATGAGTTTACCGGCCCTGCGTTTTTTTTCAGGCAGTATATCATCTACAGCGTTGATCATTCAGGTATTGAAGATATCTATGCGATGGATACGATAAGCAGCAATATATTTAAGGTCACATCCAGCCGCTTCGCCTCTTTTGATCCTGATTTTACATCGGATAAAAAAAACATGATCTGTTCCGATTACACTTCCGACGGGCTTATGGTTGTGGAAATACCCGTGGATACAGCAACATGGACCCCCTTGCACCTGGTTGACAACCACTCCTATAAGCTGTATGATGCACTTTCAGCACAGGAAACCGGCAACATCCAGGACAGTGTGCGTATCCGGAACATCTTCAAAATGAATTCGTCCGACGATTATAGCCTGGAAAAAGACACCATCGGCGGAAAATTATACTCATCCAGGAAATATTCGAAAATATTGAACCTTTTTAATCCCCACAGCTGGGCCCCGGTATCGTTTGATGTGAGCAACCTGCTGTTCAATCCCGGGGTCATGGTGCTTTCACAAAATACCCTGAGCACCATGTTTGCCGGAGCAGGCTGGGAATATGACATCAATGAACAAACCGGAAAATTTTATACCAGTTTAGTTTACAAAGGGTTGTATCCTGAGTTCACTTTCCGTTTTGATATAGGTAACCGCTCCGCATATGCACAGGATAACGATAGCAGCCAAACATACCGTTTTACCTGGCAGGAAACCAATTTCAAAGTCTATGCGGGCATCCCATGGAATTTTTCACATGGCAGATTTTCCCGTTACTGTCAACCTTCAATTGGAACTGCCCTGACGGGAATTAAACACAACGCATCCACTCCCGGAAATTTTATGACCGGCTGGATTCAGACAATGGATTACCGGCTCACCGCCTCTCAATATCTGCACTCAAACCAAAAAGATGTTTATCCCCGCTTCGGGCAATCCATCGATTTCAGTTACCGGAATTCACCGTTTGGGGGCAACGACATAGGCTCTGTCCTTGCTCTTGCAGGAAATCTATATGTCCCGGGGTTTATCCGTCATCACGGAATCTGGATTTACGCTGGTTATCAGAAGCGTTGGGATGAAGACGTACAATATTATTTATTTTCAAACCGGATTGCATATCCGAGGGGGTATAATAATGTTTATGATGTTGGTTTACTTAGTATTAGCATTAATTATAAGCTTCCATTGTTCTATCCTGATTTCAGTTTTGGCTCCGTTATCTACCTGAAACGACTGAAATTGAATCTGTATTACGATTGGGCCAAAGGGAAAAATAAAGGATATATTAATGAATACCAGTCCATGGGCGGAGAGCTCACTGCTGATTTCCACCTGCTTCGATTTGTCCTGCCCATCGAAATGGGTATGCGGAGCATCTATTATCCCGCTTCAGGCGGCTGGGGATTTGAATTTCTTTACGCTATTTCATATTGACACCCTGACAGGGTCAGTCACCCTGACGGGGTGTTAAAAAATACTACATTTGCATCAGCATGGTTCCAAAATCAATCACCGGCAAACTACTGGTATGGCGGTTGCGTCATATCAAACAGCGGCAATTTATTCTGATTCTCAGCATACTGGTTGGCATCGGCAGTGGCCTGGCTGCTGTTATCCTTAAAAATACACTGTATTACACGAATTATTTTCTCACCAATGGATTTAGTTATCATGGTGTATTTTACCTGTTTCTCATCTTCCCGATGGTGGGGATCATTCTCACAATTTTATTCATTAAATACATTGTCAAGGATAACATAAGCCATGGCGTAAGCAAAGTACTTTATGCAATATCGAAGAATAACGGGCACATCAGACCTCATAATACGTTTTCATCATTGGTTGCCTGTACCCTGACCCTGGGATTTGGCGGTTCAGTCGGGCCCGAAGCTCCGATTGTCCTGACAGGTTCGGCGATTGGGTCGAATCTGGCGCGGTTATTCAGACTTGATTATAGAACAACTACCTTGCTGATTGGCTGTGGCGCTGCAGGAGCCATTGCCGGGATATTTGAAGCACCGATCGCAGGAGCAATTTTCGTACTTGAAATCCTCATGCTTGATCTCACGGTGACCACCCTGATCCCCCTGCTGATCACGACCGTTACCGCCTCGCTCGTTTCATACCTCCTGATGGGGAATGAGGTTTTATTCTCTTTCACCCTGAGCAGCCCTTTTATTCTTCGTCACATCCCGTTTTACCTCCTGCTGGGTGTTTTCACGGGGCTGGTTTCGGTTTTCTTCATCCGAGGGAGTATCGGCATTGAACTGCTCCTGAAAAAAGTTTCCCCGGCACTGAGGGTCGGAATTGCAGGTATTTTTCTGGCCATACTGATATTTGCCTATCCATCATTGTTTGGTGAAGGCTATACTGTTTTGAAAGAGGTCATTAACGGACACGGGCAGGTGATCGGCAACTCCAGTTTATTTGGCTTTTTAAAACAAAATAATTGGTCATTCCTGGTTATCATTTTCGGGTTGATCATCATGAAAGTTATTGCCATGGCATTGACACAGGGCAGTGGCGGGATCGGGGGCACTTTTGCTCCATCCATTTTTGTCGGGGCCATCTGCGGATTTTTTTTCGCAAATCTGCTCAACACTGTTTTTGGGCTGCATATTTCGCAAAGTAACTTCGCCCTGGTTGGCATGGCCGGCGTAATGGCTGGCGTGATGCACGCACCGCTTACAGCCATTTTCCTTATCGCTGAGATCACCGGCGGTTATTTACTGCTTACACCCCTCATCATGGTGTCGGCAATTGCCTACCTTACCTCCCATATTTTTGAAAGCCATTCCATTTATACACGTCAGCTGGCTGCCCGAAAAGAGCTGATTACCCATGATAAGGATAAGGCTGTCCTCCTGTTTATGTCGCCGCGCCAACTGATCGAAACAAATTTCGCCAGTGTTGACCCGGAGGCTACCCTTGGTCAGCTTGTCAAGGTGGTTGCCACTGCCACGCGCAATATTTTCCCTGTGGTTGACCGGGAAGGTACCTTCCATGGAATCGTGATGCTCGACAATATCCGCCAGATCATGTTCGACCAGACAATCTATGAAGTCACCTATGTTAAAGACCTCATGTTCATGCCTGATTACGCCATCAATCCCGGTGATTCAATGGATACGGTGATCCAGCTTTTCCAGCGGAGCGACCGTTATAATTTACCAGTAGTGGAAAATGGGAAATACATCGGGTTTATATCAAGAGCCAATGTTTTCTCACAATACAGGGAGTTGCTGAAGAAATTCTCGGAGGATTAAGATACCCTAACCCTTGTCCTTTTTGACCTCATCCCCCAACCCCCTTCTCCTGAAGGAGAAGGGGAGTTGTCCCTCCCTTTTTGGGGAGGGATTCAGGGTGGGGTTTAATACCCAAACACATCCTTCAATTCCAGTGATTTAACCTGCCCGTAGGTAGACAAGGTTTTCACATCCAGTTCAGCCTTTTTACCGAGGACCACGATAGTGAAGTTTTTATCTTTAATAAACTTCTGCTGGAATGTTTTCAGGTCGTTAAAGGTCATGGTCGGGACTTTCTCAAAAACATCTTTACGGATATCATAAGTAAGACCGAATTTCTGGGCATTGATATAATTGAACAACACCTGCGATTTGGTGATGCGCTCTGTACGAATCTTGTTGATGATCGCTTCCCGGGAGGAGCTCAGCGCTTTTTCACTTTCGGGCATGTTGTTGAACAGGCCCGACATCGCTTTCATGGCTTCAGGCAGCTTGTCGATCTGGGTACCGATGTAAGAAAACAGATAAAAATTCTGATAGGGCTGTTGCGGAGAGCGATACCCGGCATATGCACTGTATGCAAGGCCTTTCGATTCACGGATTTCCTGGAAAACGATTGAATTCATACTGCCGCCAAAATACTCATTGAAAAGACGTACCACCGGGATGATTGTTTTGTCGTACTTTTCCGACTTCGACAGCATGATGATCTCAGCTTGTTTCATATCGTAATCTACTGTATAAACTTTCGTGACATCCGTAGGTTTCTGTTCGAATTTTAGTGCTTCCGGAACTGGCTTTAATACAGCAGGTATGCGATGTTCCTTGTTCAGCAGGGCAGTCAACCCATTCACTTTGTCGGGGCCGTAATACAGTATTTTATGCTGAAACCCATTCAATCCCCTGATCAGGCCAACCAGTTCATCTGCCTTGAGTGCATCCAGCTCTGTGGCCGACAAAATATTGGTATAAGGAGATTTCTCTCCGTATACTCCATAGTTATACATCGCATCCCAGAGAATAGTCTGCTTTGAAAGCTTGTCATCTTCCCTGCGTTTTTTGATATCGGCAACGAGGTTCACCAATGCCGTCGGATTGGGTCGGGCATCTGACAGCAATTGTTCAAAAAGTTCAACCGATTTTGCCATGTTTTCACTCAATCCGCTAAGCGATACCCAAACCTCAACATCAGAGCTGTTCACATTGAAGGAGCAACCTAGTTTATAGAACTCCTCCTGGATTTGCTTGGGAGAATATTTCGATGTGCCAAGGTATTTCAGGTAATCGAGCGCAATGCCCAGTTCACGGTTATTGTTGGTACCCATTTCAAAGAAATAATACAAAGAAAATGTCTGATTTTCAGTATTTTCCTTGTATAATACCGGCGTATTGCCTTTGATGTTGAACTTTTTAATATCCTTTGCATAGTCGAGAAAAACCGGCTCGATCATCTTACCGGGTTCATTTACAATCTTCTTCAGGAAGGCTGATTCATCATCGCGGTTCATGGTTACCGGCGTGATGTGTGGTTTCACGACTTTAACTGTCTCTTTCGCCTGGCCAGTCCGTTTGTAGACGATCACATAATTGTTTCCATAGTTTTTATTGGCAAAATCAATAATATCCTTTTTAGTGATTTTCGAAAGCCGTTTTACATTGTTCACAATATCGGCATGTGGCAGTTCTTTCACGAATTCATCCACCAGTTCGAACGTCCGGCCCGAATTGGTTTCATACTTTTTAATCTCAGCCAGTTTAAAATCATTGATGATGGCGGGAATAAGCCAGTCGGGAAAATCACCCTTCTTAACCAGTTCTATCTGCGACATGATGAGCTCTTTCACTTCTTCCAGCGATTGGCCCTCTTTTGCTTTCCCTGTAAAAATATTCACGGAATAATCTTTCAATACATACGAGAAAGCGCTGGCTTCCAAAACCTTCTGAGCCTGGTTGAGGTTCAAATCCATCAAACCGGCAGTGCTGTTGCTTAAAACCATGTTGCACATGGTCACCAGGTCGGCATCTTTGGTGTCGGCGCCGCCAAGACGGTAACCGATGGTCACAGATTCTGCATCGGGGCCGACCACTTCCTTAACGATCGGACTGGTGATCGGTTTTTCGATGGCCGGTAGATAAGGAGTAACTGGCTTGGAAACCAGCTGCCCGAAAGTTGCATCAACCAGGTTGATCACTTCATCGGGGTTGAAATCGCCCGAAAGAATAATGGCGATGTTGTTCGGGACATAACGGGCTGCAAAATAATTTTTCAGGGAAGTCAGTGACGGATTCTTCAAATGTTCAACGGTTCCGATTGTTGTCTGGGTTCCGTAAGTGTTGGTTGGGAACAATCCGGCAAACAAATCTTCAAAAACCCTGTCATCGTCATTGTCAAGGCTCATGTTCTTCTCTTCATACACCGTTTCCAGTTCCGTATGGAATAATCTGAAGACGGGATCCTGGAAGCGTTCCCTTTCAATTTGTAACCACTGGTTGATTTTATTCGAAGGAATGTCATTGATATATACAGTCTCCTCAAAAGAAGTAAAAGCATTCGTTCCTTTGGCCCCGATCACGGAGAGCAATTTATCGTACTCATTGGCAATGGCATAGGTTGATGCAATGCCCGACAGACTGTCGATTTCATGGTAGATCTTCTTCCGCTGGGCGGTGTCCAGCGTTTTTTTATACACCTCGAATTTATATTCGATCTGGTCAAGAAATACTTTCTCCTTTACATAATCCTTGGTTCCAAAGTCATCGGTACCTTTAAACATCATGTGTTCGAGGTAATGAGACAACCCTGTATTGTTGGAAGGATCGTTTTTACTACCGGTACGTACGGCAATGGCGGTTTGAATACGCGGGGCATCTTTATAAACCGTAAGGTAAACCTTGAGGCCATTGCTCAGGGTATAGATCCTTGCTTTGAGCGGGTCGCCAGGAACCGTATCATATTTATATGATTTTTTCCCGGATTGAGCCATGATGGTGATAGCAAACACCATCAATAGCGACATAACTGTAAATCGCTTCATTGTCTTTTTCATAAGAGGTTGATTAACTGGGTTGGAATTGAAAAGGAAAATTGGTTCGAAATGCAAATATATATAATTTCACGATTTCGCTATCTCGCTATTTCGCTGCTTATTTATGAAACTTCCTGATAAACTCCTCCACTTCCGGCACCCCCCCCTGGTAGATCAAATAGCCATTGTAAGGCTCTCGCGGAGTGATTTCGCTGTTGATGGGCGTGAGCATGATCTCTTTCACTTTGGCCAGGTCTGAGGTCTGCCCCAGAGCCCAGCTGAGTTTGATAAAAGCGGTTTCCGGAAGCATGTTCTCGGCTGGAATAATTCCCTTTGCCATGAGGTCGCGCCCGGTATCATAAACAAACATATGAACGTATCCCCATAACGTTTGTACCGTCATATAAATGGCGACGCCTTTTGCGATGGCCCGTTCGATGGCCGGGTAAATCGGTTTGTTGACATGCCCCAGACCGGTGCCGATGATGATGATCCCTTTGTAACCCGCATCCACCAAAGCATCAATCACATCGGGTTGCATGTTGGTGTAATAGTAAATCATGGTGACCTTTTCCTCATAATATGGCAGGATCGTGACCTTGCGGTCGGTACGCCGGCGTTGATAATCCTGCTTGATCGGAACCACACCCTGCCTGCTGACTGTGGCAATCGGGGTATCGCCTATGGTACGAAACGTGGATCGGTAGGAAGAATGCATTTTCCGTACCCGGGTACCTTTATGAAGGAACCCGTATTCGTCGGAAGTCGGACCGAACATACAGACCATAACTTCCGCAATATCACCATGCGCCGCAGCAGTGGCAGCATGCATCAGGTTCAGCGCCGCATCGGAACTCGGGCGGTCGGAGGAACGCTGCGAACCAACCAGCACGATCGGTACCGGTGAGTTTTGAACCATGAAGGTGAGCGCTGCTGAAGTGTAATGCAATGTGTCGGTTCCATGCCCGATGATGATGCCGTCGATGCCTTTTTCAATTTCATTTCCGATGGCGATGGCAAGCTTTTTGTACTGGTCAGGTCCCATGTTTTCACTGAACACCGCAAAAAGTTTCTCTGTTGTCAGGTTGCAGATATCGGCCAGTTCCGGAACAGCTCCGTACAATTCACCGGGTGAAAACGCCGGGATTACGGCACCGGTGCGATAGTCGAGCCTGGAGGCAATGGTACCGCCGGTCCCTAAAAGTTTCACATTGGGTTTATCCTTTGAATATGGAAATTCCTTTTCGGGAATTTTATAAATCGCTTTCTTATATCCAAGTTCCGTGATACCTGTGATGCCCTGGATGTCGACCCCGATGTTATATCCCGTGAAAATCTTTAACACTAAATGTTTGTCGTCTGTATTCTCAGCCCTGGGAAGGATGGTGCCTTCAAAAACTCCCCGGCTGCTGTCAACCCTTACTTTGGCCCAAACCCGGGCGTTGAACTTTTGCAGTACTGCGAGTGAGCGTCCTTTGTATCCCTGGAAAATATCTTCAGTCATGATTGGTAGTTAATGCGTTACAATTGACAAATGACGAATGACGATTGAAAAGTGGCAGTGCAGGAAAGGGTCCTATTACCCTGTCACCCTGTTACCTTGTTACCCTGTTACCCTGTTACCCTGTTACCCTGTTACCCTGTTACTTTTACATTTTAAACTTACTTAAAGCTGATCTCCCTGCTCAGTTCGCTCAGCGACATATTCCCTGTGGCCTGTTTGCTCAGGTTTCCCATGACCCACCGCAGACCGGCCGAATCATCATGTGAGGTTCTGATCTCTTTGTACTTCTTAACAAGGTATGGCACTTTTGCAAGAATATTTTCTCTGGTGACTTCTTTAAAATTGAGGGTGATCAGGATGGAATCAAAATCCATCTTCGGGTGCTGATAAAGATGGAACAGCATGGCTTTGGCAATCACCGGATCTATCTTTCGGTTGACAAGGAAATGCAGCAATTCGTAAATTTTTTCATACGAAAAATCAGGCAGTGACGGGTACTGGCCCTCCAGGTGTTTTAACGTATGCGCCAGCAATACGGATGTAAAACGTGCAGGAACCTTCAACTCCACCTGGACTTTTTCAAGCAATGAAACTAAATTATTCGCCAGAAGGTAGCTGTGTGTATCCTCCGGGACATTCCAGCCGATCAGTTGGGCAACACGTTCAGACACCAGTTTGGGAAGTCGTTTCATGGCTTCATCAATCTCATCGTCTTCAAGCGGGATGGGTGCTGAATCTGTATCAGGATACATGCGGTCGGCCCCGGGTAAAACGCGTTCAAAAATGGTGGTACCATCCTCAAATGATTTCCGTGTTTCATTCGGGACTCCGGTAAAAGCCAGCCTGCAGCGCTCTTCAATAGTTTCCAGGGCGGTCTTGATATCATCATCAGGGCCCCAGAAAATCAATTGCGCATCGTTTTCCTTGCTGCCAAGCAACGATTGAACCTTCGTCCAGGCTTTTTCACCCACTACATCCTCAAACATTTCGGAGTGTACCATGTTGGGTTTTTCAATACATGCGATTACCTTCAACCTGTCGGAGAAATCATCAGCGAACATTTTGCCCGGTTGTGTGAAGTGCGACAATATCCCATGGAATCCGGGCAGGTTGACCAGAAAGACTTTGAGTGTCGGGTTCTTCGGGACTCCGAAGTTTTCCAGTTTGAAGTCCTTTGCCTTTGCCTCCCTGGCGAAAATCTTCCAATTTGCCTGGTCTTTAACTGATTTCAACAGGAGATCCCTGATCGCCAGCAACGCCCACTGACGGTATGCTTCATTATGTGTAAGTTCCGGCATCCAGCTGTTGTGGGCCACTCCCTTGATCTCTACGCGCGTCCCTCCTTTGCAACTTACATTTACGTCAGCCCTGGTAGACCCGACTCCCCTTCGCACCTTGCCGGTGCTGCGATTTAAAAACCGGATATAATCAGCACCCTCTTTCACCTCATCGGGATTTTTAAACTCAGGATAGGTGACAGTTTCTATCAGGGGCATTCCAAGGCGGTCGGTACGATAAATCCGTGTATGACCGATATCGGAAACTTCCCTGCAGGAATCCTCCTCCAGGCTGAGCTGGATCAGGCGTACCTTTTTATTTTTCAACTGGATTTCACCCTCGATCCCGATGATGGCTGTTCGCTGAAAACCAGTAGGAATTGAACCATCAAGGTATTGTTTACGGGTAATATGTACCTCTCCCACCACCCGCATCTTCGAAAGCAGCGAGAGGTCGATGGAGTGTGAAAGCGCTTCCCTGTTGAGCAGGAACGGGGGTGTATCATCGACATCATAGGTGCATGCCGTTTCATTTTTTATCCGGTAGATGATGTTTTTCCGGGTCCTGAATTCCATCAGGGCGGTTCCATCATATTCCCCGAGTTCGCTCAGTGTAGGCCGCATATGGCGGATCAGCTCTGCATCAAAATCATCCGCTTTCTGGAAAATTCCGGCGGGGCAGTGGCAAAAAAGTTTTTCTTTGGTTTTCAGTTGCTGGTGAACTTCCAGTCCCGACATAAAACCGATCCGGTCATAATCGGCCTGGGTTGCATTTTTCCGTGGAACATATCCTGTTTTTTGCTGGGTTTCGGCGTGGTTGCGCCTGGCATCGAAAATTTGTTTCATTGTTTAGCATGAATAGTGAAAAGAGTGCTCAAATTTACCCATTTTGTAAATACCCCGGATGCATTGTTCATTATTTTTGGTAACATTGACTTTAGTATCTTTGTGCCTCCATTCCGAATCCATGAAAAGCATCGTGCGCTATATTTTTCTCATTCCTTTGCTTTTGAATTTCAATGGACATTCACAGGAAAAAGAAAAGACAAAAATCCAATATTCAGGGAACATTTGGGAATTTAATAAAGATGTTTACCCCGATGGGCCGAGGATCCTTGGGAATGTAGTCATGAACCACGACAGTGCTTTTTTATACTGCGACAGTGCCTATGTGAATGAATTGGAAAACAAGGTGATCGCCTACAGCAATGTGCGTATAAAACTGAGCGATACACTGAACCTGTACAGCGATTCACTCAGGTATGACGGGAATACAAAGATCGCCAATGCATACAGCAATGTCAGGCTGATTGATAATCAAACGATCCTGACCACCGACACGCTGAATTATAACCGGAATACCCAGATCGCCCAGTACGATTATTGGGGAAAAATCGTGAATGATAAAAACAACATGGTCAGCCGTCATGGATATTACTTCACGGATAAAAAGGAGTTTTTCTTCAAGGAAAAGGTGATCATGATCAACCCCGATTACAATATGTATTCAGATACCCTGATGTACAACACGGTAACGGAAACTTCCTATTTCTACGGGCCCTCGCATATCATCAGCAAAGACAAAAAGGACTCGATTTATTGTGAAAACGGGTGGTATGATACAAGGCTCGACGTTGCCCGCTTCCGTGAACGGGCCCGTATTTATCATGAATCGACATTCCTTACCGGCGACAGTATGTATTATGAACGAAAGAACGGATACGGGCAGGTGTTTCGCAAAGCATTGATGCTCGATACTGTTCAGAATATCATGTTGATGGGGAATTATGGCGAGATGCAGCGCAGCAAGGGGTTTGCATTTATGACCGATAGCGCTGTCAGTGTTTTGTTTGATAAAAATGATTCGTTGTTTATGCATGCCGACACGGTCAGGGCAACATTCGATTCTGCCCAGAACATCCAGGCAGTTTTCAGTTTCTATAAAGTGAAATTTTTCCGTCACGACCTCCAGGGGATGTGCGATTCATTGATCTACCACGGTAAGGATTCAACCATGACGATGTATCATGAACCTGTAACCTGGTCGGACATGAACCAGCTATCGGCCGATTCCATCAAACTCACCATGCGCCATGGACAGGCCGATTCGTTGAAGCTGTACAGCTCGGCTTTCATTGTATCCAGGGATGACACCGTAAGTTATAACCAGATCAAGGGTAGATTGATCCTTGCCAAATTCCGCAACAACGAACTATACAAGATCAACGTCATCGGGAATGCACAGACACTTTATTTCGCGAGAGCGGAAGACAAAAGCCTCATAGGGATTAACATGACGGTATCAAGCGACATGCTGATCTTCCTAGACAAAAACCAGTTGAAATCCATTACTTATATCAAGAAACCGGAGGCTCACCTTTATCCTGAAAAGTCAATCCCACAAAATGAACGAAAACTGAAGAATTTCAAATGGCTCGAAAACCGAAGGCCACTGGAGAAGAAGGATATTTTCGTTTGGTGAAAGAGATGTGAGAAGTGAGAAGTAAGGCGTGAATCGGTTTTTGCGGATGAACCTGAAATGTTACAGGTTAAAAAACAGATACCTTAACGTATTTCGACGGATTGGCTTTAATGTCCGCAAGAAGAAGATTCAAATCCCGGGCAGCTTTTTCCACCTCTTTATAGAGTTGCTCATTGCTGAGCAGCTGGCCAAGAGATCCTTCGCCTTTATTGATTTTCAACAGAAGCGAATCAAGGTCGGTGATGGCCTTATTCACCTGGGCAAGGGTATTGGGGATCCGGGCCTTTGTAAGTGAATCGCTGAGATTTGAAAAATTCGTAAGAATATTGGTGATTTTATCGTTATTCTGTTTCAGGTTGCTGCTGATGGACTCAACATTGGTAATGATCTCCGACAGGTTATTTCGCTGTGAACTCATCAGGGTGTCAAGGTTGTGCGTTGCACTTGCAATATTTCCAAGGGTTTGTTTCACATGTTCAATGGCCTCCACAAGGTTTTCACGGGTGTTCTTGTTGAGTACCTGTTGAACTATCACGGCAATGCTGTCGATGGAGCCGATCAGGTTCTCAGCCTTTACCTTCAATGGCAGCAGTTGCTTATTTACTTCCTGCCCTAGGGTCGCCTCGATTTGCGACAGCAGTGTATCTCCGCTTGCGGCCAGTTCCCTGGCATTACCCGGAATGATTTCGACTTCAGGAGATCCAAGCAGGCTTGAACTGAAAATACGGGCACTCGAATTTTTTGCAATCGGATAATCACCCAGGATATAAAGTTCCACGATGATTTTGGATGGGTCATTCGGGTTGAAATAGAGCTTTTTAACCTGTCCGACCTTCAACCCCTTGATTGAAACCGGATTAGCAGCAACAAGACCGTTTACCTGGTCATACACCGCGTAAAAGGTGCGGCTGGTTTTGAGCAGTTCCAACCCTTTCAGGTACATCAGTCCCCAAATAAGAATTGCGGTTGCTACCACAAAGATGAAGCCGACTTTTATCTCTTTCCTGATTTTCACTGCAATGATTTTATGCAAACTTACAAATAAAAATTTTACTCCCTCATCAACTTGTCAGCTTCGGACTGAGGGATTCGTTCCCCGTTCCGGAAGATCACGATGAAAGCGTCCCTGATTCCTTTCTCTTTTACGGTTGCCAGGATATGAAGTGCACCAGGCAGATCAGCCTCATCGCCAACAGTATACTTAAACATTCCTCCATGCCGGTACATTTTCACATCTTTGAACCGGGAGAATTTTGGGGCATTGACTCCCAGTTCCCTGGTTTCGGCCGCAATTTGAACCCGGTAAGAGAGTTTATCAGGCACTTCAACCTCCTTCGGCTCCGGTGTTGTTTTTACAGGAGGAAAAACTTTTGGTTCGGTTTCAGTTTTATTAACCTGTTCCAACCCGGCTATTTCCTTAAATGCCCTGTATATGGCCGCTGCAATATAGTCCTGTCCCTTTTCTGATATTAAAAACTTTTCCTCCTCCGGGTTGCTGATGTAACCTGTTTCAACCAAAACACTGGGCATGGTGGTTTTATACAATACCAGGAAGCCTGCCTGACGCACACCACGGTTATTCACTCCGCCACGTTCAACAATTTGTTTCTGGATTGCTGCTGCAAAATCGGTGCTTTTATCAAGATTTGAATTCTGGTTCAACGAAAAAATGATATAGGATTCATCCGAATTCGGATCAAATCCATTGTAGGAAGACTGGTAGTCGGATTCAAGAAGGATGGCGGAATTTTCAAGTTTTGCAATGTTCAGGTTCGCCGCCGATTTATGCAAACCCATCACGTAGGTTTCAGCCCCCTTCAGTGTATGATTATTGTTGGCATTGCAATGGATCGAAATAAAAAGGTCAGCCTTTTGTTCATTGGCCAAACCTGCCCTGCGGTAAAGTTCAACGAAATTATCCTTGTCACGAGTATAAATCACCCGAACACCCTGTGAGAGATCCCGGATCATCTTTCCAAGCTTCAATGCGATGGCCAGGTTGATGTTCTTTTCCCTTGACTGTTTCCCCAGCGCCCCGGGGTCATGCCCGCCATGCCCGGCATCGATCACAACGGTGTGAATAATGCCCTGCTGCTGCGCTTGCAAGGAGCCAAACAGTATAAAGCAGATCAGCATCGGCAAACACCTGATAGAACGCGGCATTCGTGGTTGGAGATTGTTAAAGTATCTTAAAAAAGGCAAGGGTCTCAATAATTTTGATTAGTTTTGGAGCCCGAAGAATAACGGTCTTCAACGCCTTTTTATTCTGAATTTTTACAGTAAACAAAGATAGAATATTAACCTCAGAATTCAGAAAAGAAGTTGTTAACGAAATTATTAACAAGGTCTTTCCATTTTACGCTTCTTTTTGTCATTCTCCTCCTGCAAATCACTGATGTGGTCGCCCAGGATACGATCAGGCAACCAAAAGGAGATGTTGTCGTTGTGCCCCGGGGACAATTAAAAGCTGCCCTTCCCGATTCAGCCCATAATGATTCTGTTCGCATTGATTCAATCCGCGCCATCTCCATCCATCCTGATTCCGGCAATACCAGCACCCTGGTTAAAAAACCAACAAAACAAGCCCAGCTTGAAGCGGTAGTCGATTATGAATCAATGGATTCGCTCCGTTTCGAAATTAAAAGTCAAAAGGTGTTTTTATTCAAAGCGGCCAAGATCAAATACCAGGAAATCAACCTTAATGCCGATTATGTGGAGATAGATTTTGTCAAAAACCTGGTATATGCCACTGGGGCAAAAGACTCTTCGGGAAAGGAGGCAGGTACACCTGAATTCAATGATGGATCGCAAAACTTCAAATCAAAAGTCATCAACTACAATTACACCACTAAACGAGGGTATATCAATACGGTATTTACGAAACAAGACGAAGGATACCTTCACGGAACGGTGGTCAAGAAAATGGAAAACAATATAACGTACATAAAATCAGGATCATACACAACATGTGACAATGAAGCGAACCCTCATTTTGCCTTCAAATTCAACAGGGGGAAAGTAATTCCCGGGAAACGGGTCATTACCGGTCCTGCATACATGGATATTGCCAATGTGGCAACGCCACTGCTCATTCCCTTTGGGTTCTTCCCAAATAAAACCGGCCAGCGTTCGGGAATTATCATGCCCACTTATGGAGAATCGCCAGACCGGGGATTTTATTTTGAAAATTTTGGATACTATTGGGCGGCCAGTCAGTACATGGATTTAACCGTACTCGCTGATATTTATACCCATGGAAGTTGGGCCATCAAACCCACCCTCCGGTACAATAAAAGGTACCATTACAACGGCTCCTTCAATTTCAGCTATGCCGTGAATATTCTCGGTGCCGCCGACTCGCCTGATTATCAGAAAAGCAGTGATTTTCAGGTACGGTGGATGCACAGCCAGGACCCCAAAGCACGCCCCCACAGCAGTTTTTCAGCCAACGTGAATATTGTCAGCAATACATTTAATAAATACAACCTTTCCTCCAGCACCCAATCGTATCTATCAAACACCTTCCAGTCCAGCATCAACTACTCTACGAACTTTGCAAGTAAATATTACCTGAACCTCAATTTCAACCACAGTCAAAACACACTGAATAAAACGATTAATGTCACCCTTCCGCAACTTGCCTTTTCGGTGAACCAGTTTTATCCTTTCCGCCGGCAGAATCCCGTTGGGAAAATGCGGTGGTACGAACAGATCAGTATGAAGTACAACCTGGATGCTGAAAATCGCTATAATACGGTTGATTCTAACTTCCTGAAAGGGACATGGCCCGATTCCATGCAAAATGGAATGCGGCATTCCTACCCGATCAATGCAACTTTCCGGATACTGAAATACATCAACTGGTCCAATTCACTCAACATTACCGACCGGATGTACCTGAAAACCATCCGCAAATACTACCAGGCCGATACGACCTATAATGGTCCCGACACCATCCTGCCGGGGTATAAAACCAGGACTGTTTCGGGATTTGCCAATGCCATAGACTTTAGCATGTCATCCTCGGTAAACGCCCGGATTTATGGAATGTACCAATTCAAAGGCGGAATTATTAAAGCCATCCGCCACATGGTCACCCCGTCGGTCACTTTTTATTACACCCCCGACTGGGGGGCTCCCGGCCTTGGCTATTACCGCCCTGTGGAAAACGATACCAACCATGCCAACCCCGGGGTTTATTCGATATTTGAGCGATCGATCTATGGCTCACCTCCCGGACAAAAGTCGGGAATGGTATCCTTTGCCATCAGCAACAATCTCGAACTCAAAGTGAGAAACCGCAAGGATACCATTACAGGGGTAAAAAAAATCCCGCTCATCGACGACCTGACCATCCGATGTTCATACGACATTGCCCGTGATTCAGTCAACTGGTCCCCCATAACGATCAGTGGGCGCAGCTCCGTCATCAAGGGGTTGACCATTCAGTATCAAAGCACATGGAACCTTTACACCCGTGATTCACTCGGAGCCTCGACCAACACAACTGAATGGAAGGCCAATCACAGGCTGGTCAGGCTTGACAATACCACCTGGGATGCAGGCTTTTCATATTCCCTGACTTCCGATAAGGTAAAAGGGAAAAAAACCACGGATAAAGGAACCCCCGAGGAACGGAAAGACATCGTGGATTATTATGATTATTATGTTGATTTCGATATTCCATGGAGCTTTTCATTCAATTACAATTTCCATTATGGCAAACCCTGGAACAACACCTCCAAAAAACGGGTCGAGCAATTGACACAGACGCTGAACTTTAACGGTCAGCTGAACATCACTCCCAAATGGAAAATAACGCTAAGTACGGGTTGGGATTTCGTTCACAGCGAACTATCCTATACCTCCATCGACGTGTATCGTGATCTTCATTGCTGGGAGATGCGGTTCGGATGGATTCCGAAAGGAGGGCAGCAGAGCTGGAATTTTTCCATCAACGTAAAGGCCTCCATACTTCAGGACCTCAAACTGAATAAGAAGAAGGATTTCAGGGACTATTAAAAATGAGGTAACGAATTAGCAAATAGCGAGATAGCGAGAAAACCGTAAATTAAAAACCGCAAATATGAAACAAATTATTTCCACAAACAACGCTCCAAAGGCCATCGGTCCATACAGCCAGGCCGTTGAAGCCAATGGCACATTATTCATATCGGGCCAAATTCCGCTTGATCCGGCAACCGGGAAATTTGTTGAAGGGGGCATTTCGGAACAAACCGAACAAGTGATGAAAAATATTGGTGCCATCCTGAAGGAAGCCGGCTATGATTTCGGTGATGTTGTCAAATCGACCTGCCTGCTGAGCGATATGAGCAATTTCGCAGCCATGAATGAGGTTTATGGGAAATATTATCTCGAAAATCCACCGGCTCGGGCAACCTACGCGGTAGTGAAACTGCCTTTGGGGGCATTGGTTGAGATTGAAACGGTTGCTTGCAGGTGAACAGGCGGAAAGGGAACTTTTCGTTCGTAATTCGTAAATCGTTTTATTCCCCCATCAGCACATAAGGTGCCCAAATGGTTGGTATAGTCGTTTCCCTGCAGCTTATCCATTGCAGTTTCACCTCCCGGAGCGCCTGACTGTAACTTTTTCCGGATAACCATGACCGGTAAAAATCCCGCATAAAGTCTCCCGCGAGATTATCGTTTACATTCCACAGGGTCGAGATGATATTCCGGGCTCCCGCTTTGATAAAAATCAGCGGGAAGGAGTTCGGCAAAATATCTGATTTCCAGCTTCCATCACCGGAACCGCAGGCATTAAGCACGATTAAATCCGCTTTCAGGTTCATGGCTTCAATATCATCCCCGGACAAAAGTCCTTCCCATAACCTGTTCTTTCCCCCATCATGATTTTGACCGCAAATGAAAAAACCACTTTCCCGGCGATCCCTGCAGGGTGGTATGCAATGCGTTGCCAAATGAACAATTTTCCCCAGGCATGCCATCTTTTTAAAACATTCCCTTCCGGTGCACGCATCGCCGAGCGACCTGGCAGATAACCCTGTCTGACGAAACATTTCACCAATTTCTGCAATTTCGGTCTTTGATCGCGGAAGCGCTGCTGAATTTTTATTATGGCTGAAAGCAGGAGAAAAGCCAATAAAAGCAAACTGGAAGTCCCCGGTGTCGGTTTGGCCGGTCATTCTTCTCAGGGCACTTTCATTCCAGCATTCCCGGGAAGAATGATAAACCACTTCAAAATCATGAATCAGGTAATGCAGATCACGGCCAAACGCTCCCACGGCCAGATCATCACTTCGTATGAAGGCCTCAAAAGGCAGGCCTGTCAGCCTTTCGTCGGGTATGATGATCAGGCGGTGCCTCCCTGCAAGAAAATCCTCAATTGGTTTGATCAGAAAGAGATAAAGAACCTCACCGGAAAATAAAAAATCACTGGGTTCCGCTGATTTCATCTTTTTCCGAAAGGTTCTCAGGCTGCACCAGAAAATCTGATCCAGCGATTGATTAACGAAAAAGGACGATTCCTGTGAAATTGCATTCACCTCCGCGGAAGAATCAGTGAGGAAATATTCAAGCATTACCTCATCTGCCTTAAGCTGGCGTTGAATTTGTTCAACACTTAATGACACTTGCCTGGATCCTGCCTTCATTCCACCAGGCATCGCCAGGATCATGATCCATAGGACAAAGAAACCACAACTCGGAACTGAAGATTTCATGATTTTTTTATGTTAATTAAGGATTAGCTTACCCATGATGATCAGGTCATCATCCTCCAGGATTTTCCAGTAATAGAGCCCACGGCGCATGCCTGCGGTCTTCAGGGTATAATATCTTGCGCGGTGCAGAGGTATTTCCATGATGGGAATTCCCTGGTTGTTCATCATAACGAGGAATAGAGACCCATTTCTACTGCAATCCCGCCAGGCAAACAACACTTCCGTTCCTGAGGCAATGCAGGTGTTCACATCCGGCCTGATCAATTTAAACTGATTGGCACGGGTTGCCGATCCTGTCAAAAGATCAAATTCGGCCAGTGGTTTAAACTCTTTTTCGTTGAAATCCGTGTTGATGAGATGACTGTGTTCAAATGAACAATCGTGGCCCTGGCTAAGGATTTTTTGCATTCCTTTCATTCCCTCAGGTTTTTCTTCATACATGCTTTGAACCCGATGACCCGGATGCTGAACAGCGCAGAGCATGGAGGGTTTAGCGGTTGACCGGATCAAATAAAACAAACCCCCGATCAGGACCAGGCATAACACGGATGCAGCAAGCAAAAGATAGTTGAAATGCCGGCCGCCTTTTGCATTTTTTGTTGAGGCAGCCGTGATTTGATCCATCAGGTCCATTAAATCCTTATCCCTGAGGAAACGGTTCAGGTTCGCATCTATCTCAACCTCTGAGCGCAGGAATGGATTATCAAGCATCCGTTTCTCAAAAACGAGCTTATCTTTATCTTTAAGGTCTTCATCATTGTAGCGATCAATCCAATCGCAGGTTATTTCGGGTTCCTTCATATTTAAAAAATTGGTGACATTCGGGATCATTCATTATTTTTTTTCGCAACAGGTTTTTGCAATAATATTTGCGTGTTTTAACATAAACATCATCCTTGAATTTCATAAGCCTGGCAATCTCCTTATAGGGTATTTTCAGGCAATAAAGTTGTAACAAACGCCTGCAATCACCGGGAAGCAACATGAGGTGTTTATAAAACAACCGTTGTTGCTCGAGGGTTTCATCCGCAAGGTTTTGGTCTTCGACGCTGTAGGTTCCCTTCGATTCATGTACCTCGAAATCGGCCTGGTACAACAGCTTGTATTTGCGCTCCAGCCGTTGCAGCCATAAGTTTTTTCCAACCGAAATAAAGTAGGTTTTCAGGCTGCATTCAAGTTTAAAGGGTTGTGTAGTGACCCGTTTGAACAAGACGATAATCGTATCTTGAAACAAATCCTCCACATCCTGATGGTTCCCGGAATTCTGTGTGACATAATGCCGGATGACAGGATAAAATTCCTGGTACAGAAAATCGATGCAACCACGTTTCTTCAGGCGTAAGCCTTCAATGAGTTCTTCATCAGTGTAATTGCTCATAACTTGTCGTTTTCGTTGGTTTAATCCGGGTTTATTGAAAAGGTGAAACAGTTGTTAATAACTTTTTCTTCACGCAATTGCCGGGAAAATCTCTGAACCGGCATGGCTATGGCCATTAAAAAACACGGGTTTATTATATCGACAAGTGATTTGCAGGGAAGGTTGCATGGGTAATAAAAAAAGGCCGGAAAATTCCGGCCTCTGACAATCGAAGCATTTAAACTGCTGATATGTAAACATATTCCAGCCTTGCAGTCAACGTTGAGATGAGGATTGCCTGGCTTCGGGAAGATTTATTTATATGTCATTCCCAGGTTATATAACACGAACGACCACAGATCGGTGGTTTCATCAATCAGCTTGGTGGTGGGCATACCGGCGCCATGGCCTGCTTTGGTTTCAATACGCACCAATACCGGGTTGTCACCTTTTTGCCTGGCCTGGAGGGTTGCCATGAATTTAAAAGTATGAGCCGGAACAACGCGATCGTCATGATCGGCAGTAAAAGCCAGGGTAGCTGGATATTGAACGCTGTCCTTCAGATGTTGCAACGGTGAATATTTAACCAGGTAGTCAAAACCCTCCTTTGTTTCACTCGTTCCATAATCGCTGGCCCAGGCCCAGCCGATGGTAAATTTATGGTACCGGAGCATGTCCATCACCCCAACCTGCGGAATTGCTACTTTGAAAAGTTCAGGGCGTTGGGTCATGCAGGCTCCAACGAGCAATCCGCCATTTGAACCACCCATGATCGCAAGGTGCTGAGGGGAAGTGTATTTTTCAGAAATCAGGTATTCGGCAGCAGCAATGAAATCGTCGAATACATTTTGCTTTCTTTCTTTCGTACCGGCTTTGTGCCAGTCTTCCCCGTATTCGCCCCCCCCCCTGATATTTGCCACGACGTAAATGCCGCCGTTTTCAAGAAAAAGCAACCTGCTCAGGCTGAAATTCGGCGTGAGGCTGACGTTGAAACCTCCGTACCCATATAACATCGTCGGGTTCGTTCCATCCATTGCTGTCCCCTTTTTGTGGATGATGAACATGGGGATTGTCGTTTTATCTTTGCCGAGGTAGAAGATTTGTTTTACTTCAAAAAGGTCAGGATTAAAATCAATTGCCGGGCGATTATAGATGGCTGATTTGTTTTTTGCGACATCATATTGGAAGATGGTCATTGGAAAGGTAAAGGATGTATACCCATAAAACGCAACATTTTCTCCTCTTTTACCTTGAAAACCGGATAAAGTTCCAATGCCGGGAAGGTCCATTTCATGAAGGAACTTTCCGTCAATACTATACATAAATGCCTTTGATGCTGCGTTCTGCATGTATTCCGAAATGAGCACCTCTCCCGCCATGTCTACCGACTCCAGCACATCGTCCCGTTCCGGGATGATGGTCTTCCATTGCCGTGGTTCGGGGTTTGCAGGATCCATCATGATCAGTTTCTTTTTCGGGGCTTTGTGGTTGGTCAACACTAAAAAATTATCCCCGACATTATCAACCACCGCATATTCATAATCGAAACCTTCCGTCAACTGTTTGAATGGCATGTTCGGCTTTGCAAGGTTGCGGTAATATAGCGCTGTACCACTTGTTGATTCTGATTCATACAAAATAAGGAAACGTTCATCTTCCGTAACCGAAGCCCCGTAATTTCGCTGAGGGTATTTAAGGTTCTGGTAAATCAGTTTATCCTCGTGTTGTGCCTGGCCAACGATATGATAGTAAACTTTCTGGAACTCGTTTTTCTTCGAAAGCTCCGTTCCTTTCTTCGTCGCATCATAACGGCTGTAATAAAAACCATTATTTTGCCACGACATACCAGAAAACTTGACCCACTTCAGTGTATCGGGTAAAAGCTTTCCCGATTCAATCTCCATTACATGAACCTCATTCCAATCGGACCCGCTGCGGGCAATGCTGTAAGCAAGGTATTTGCCATCGCGCGACACTGCTGTTCCTGACAGGGCGACGGTGCCATCTTCCGAAAGTTTGTTTGGGTCAAGAAGTACCCTTGGCTCACCGGTCAGGCCGGTTCTGACATAGAATACGGATTGGTTCTGCAGCCCGTCATTTTTAAAGAAAAAATAATAAGGTCCCTCTTTAAATGGCACACCAAACCGGGGATAATTCCAAATCTTGGTCAGTCGTTCCCTGATTTTTTCCCGGAATGGAATTTTTGACAGGAATTCATTTGTGACAGCATTTTCGGCAGTGACCCACGAAGCAGTTTCTGCCGACGTGTCATTTTCAAGCCACCGGTAGGGATCAGCAACCCTGGTACCAAAATAATTATCAACGGTATCAACCATTCTGGCAACCGGATATTTTACAACAATTTTTTGTTTACATGCGCTCATAGCCAGAATTATTCCAATCAACAAGAAAATGGATTTATTTTTCATGGGTTTTGTATTAATATTTTACGGTAATATTCCGTTTTATCATGCTAATTAAAATATTTTCAGTAAATTTATAGCATTAATTTGATAATGTCAATTGCAACTGCTAATTTAATGGAGAATAAAACAAAAAGCATTACCATTACACAATACGATTATGTGATCAGGGGTGTCAATGACGAAGAGTTCGACATCCAGGGCCACCCGAACCATTATAGTGAATTTGACCCGGATGGGCGCCCATTGAAGGAAATCAGGTATAACCGCCATGGAGAATTTGAAGAAATGTTTGCCTATGGTTACGACGGGCAGGGCAACCTTATTTCCGAAAAATATTACCCGCAGGAGGATGAAATTGCTGAGGAGAAGACAATTGTAAGGAATGAAGCCGGCCTGATCCTTAAAGCATTGAAGCATTACCAGGACGGATCTGTTGATACCATCACCTTTGAATATGATCAGGAAGGCCAGTTGAGTAAAAAAGTCACGACAACGGATGAAGGTGAAGTGGAACAGGTTGAAACGTTCGAATGGGAAGACGGCAATCTTGTTCATCACCATATCTTTGATGAAAACGGTGATCTGGTCGAGGAGCTCCTTGACAGCGATATCAGGCAAAATCAAACCCGTGTTACGCACAATGACCGGGGCCAGGTAATTTCAGAAGAGGAAATTGATGAAGATGGGACGGTAATTATGACCGTCAGGCGCAGTTATAATAATGATGGTCATGCTGATGAGGTCGAAGTGTTCATTGATGGCCAGGGACAGGCCATCAGCAGGCATTACACTCTTAAATATGAATATACATTCTTCGAATAATAACTTCATGAACTACCTGAAAAACTATCTCTTAATCCTGATCAGTGTGATTTGTATCATTCCTTTTTCAGGATGTACGAAGAAATCATTTGATCCAACCACCAAGAGCCGTGAAGATTTTATCGGAACCTGGCAGGGAAGCGTCTCCACTTTTAAAAACAACAAATTTGTCAAGGAGTATGGTACCATTGTGATGTACCCTGATGAAACAGGCAACGCACTGTCAGGCATTTTTTTCTTGAAAGCGAACAGTATTTTCCACGAATTTCAGTTTGTCAACGGTACTTTGTATTTCAAAGTCGTTAACAGTGATCCGGCCAATCTGCTTTGCCAGAACTGGAACCTTGGAGGCTATGCCATATTTACTTCAGAGAACACCATCGAGGTGAACATCAGTGGCAACGAATGCGGCCAGGTGGGAGAGGAATATATCGAGTGGAGCGGATCTGTCTTAAAAACCGTGGTTGCTTCTGATTCAGTGGAATACTACAATTTCGGGAAAAATGGGAATACATGGACCTACCAGGTCACACTATGGGACGGCAGTTCCTGCCAGGTTGAAAGAAAAATTGACCAGGTATCTTCGGGTTATCTGTTTAGCGGGCCGGTATCACAAACCTGCAACTGGACCGGGCAGAATCTGACTTTCAAATGGGAAGTTGCCCCTGATAATTTTTCGAATGTGAATGACACTTTGTTGAGCAACAGGCCGTTTTCCCTGCCCATCAATGCAAAACCAGGGGTGGTGTACAGTACCTATGTAAAGCATGATACGATCACGCTTACCCTGCTCGATACAAACCTTCTGATTTCCACTCCTGCCGGTAGTTTTAAGTGCGCAGTTTTCAGATATTCTGAACCGGTGTATCCAAATAAGTTTAAAGTGAACAGAATTTCTTATTTCTGGATAAATAACCTGGCAGGGATCGTAAGACATCGTGTGGAAAACCCGGTTTACGTTACTGATGTGAGTGTTGAGGAGTTGATTTCAAAAAATTTCTAGAGAAGAAAAAGTTCCCTGATCAGCGAATCTTCGACCTGGTTTGGCAGGGTTACCTTCAACCGTGGTTCGTCCTCCATGGCCAGTTTAATGGCAAAGATGGCCTCATCATTGCGTGCCCATGCCCTGCGTGCAATGCCGTTGTTTACATCCCAGTGAAGCATCATCCGCAACCTTCGTGCAGCATCCCCGGTGCCGTCGAGCAACATGCCGAATCCGCCGTTGATCACTTCACCCCAGCCAACACCACCGCCATTGTGAATCGAGACCCAGGTGGCGCCGCGGAAACTGTCGCCGATCACATTCTGGATGGCCATATCGGCTGTAAACTGCGACCCGTCATAGATGTTCGAGGTTTCGCGGTAAGGGGAATCGGTTCCTGAAACATCATGATGGTCGCGCCCGAGCACGATGGGCGCTGAAATTTTCCCGGTTTGAATGGCCTCGTTGAATGCGTCGGCAATTTTAGTCCTGCCTTCACAGTCGGCATAAAGAATGCGTGCCTGTGAACCAACGACCAGATTATTTTTACCGGCCTCACGGATCCAATGGATGTTGTCGCGCATCTGCATCTGCGTTTCCCGGGGTGAATTTGTTGCGATCTGCTCCAGTACGGCCAACGCAATCCTGTCGGAAACCTCCAGGTCTTCAGCCTTGCCGGAGGTACAAACCCAGCGGAACGGGCCGAAACCATAATCGAAAAAGAGCGGCCCCATGATATCCTGAACATAGGATGGGTAAATGAAACTTCCATCCGGCCGCATCACATCGGCCCCGGCACGGGAAGCTTCAAGGAGAAACGCGTTGCCATAATCCCAGAAATACATGCCGCCGGCTGTCAGCAAATTGATTGCATCCACCTGGCGTCGCAGCGATTCCTGTACTGCCTCTTTGAATTTCTCAGGATCCCTGGTCATCAGCACATTCGATTCTTCAAAAGTGAGACCAACAGGGTAATAACCACCCGACCATGGATTATGCAGGGATGTTTGGTCGGAACCCAGTTCTATCTGCAGATTATGAGCTGCGAAGTATTCCCATAAATCAACAACATTTCCATGGTAAGCGAGTGAAACAGGTTCCTTGTTGCAAACTGCCTGCATGAGCCGGCGTAAAAGTTCATCAAGCCCGGTGTATACCTCGTCGACCCATCCCTGATCATGCCGTTTTTTAACCACCAGTGGGTTGATTTCTGCGACCACGGCAATGGCACCTGCAATAACGGCTGCCTTTGCCTGAGCTCCCGACATGCCGCCCAACCCTGAAGTTACAAACACGGTGCCGCCAATGCTGTCTGATGAAACTTTGCGGGCTGCGTTTAAAATGGTGATCGTCGTTCCATGAACAATTCCCTGCGGGCCGATATACATGTATGAGCCTGCCGTCATTTGCCCGTACTGGGTAACGCCCAAAGCATTGTACCGCTCCCAGTCGTCGGGTTGGGAATAGTTTGGAACCATCATGCCATTCGTAACTACCACGCGTGGTGCATCCCTGTGCGAAGGAAAGAGTCCCATCGGATGGCCTGAATACATCACCAGTGTTTGTTCATCGGTCATGGTGGCCAGGTATTTCATTGTAAGCAGGTACTGGGCCCAGTTCTGGAAAACGGCGCCGTTTCCACCATAAGTGATCAGCTCGTGGGGATGTTGTGCCACGGCAGGATCCAGGTTGTTCTGGATCATCAGCATGATGGCTGCAGCCTGGATTGACTGATGGGGGTAGTCATAAATATTGCGGGCGTGCATTGCATAAGCGGGACGGAAACGGTACATATAGATCCGGCCATGGGTTTTCAGCTCGTTTGCAAATTCAGGCGCCAGGATAGCATGATGTTTCGGGTTAAAATACCTGAGTGCATTTCTCACAGCAAGGATCTTTTCATCAGGTGAAAGAATATCCTTTCGAACGGGAGCGTGGTTTACAGAACCATCAAACGGTTGCAAAACTGGTAATTCAGATGGAATGCCAACCAGGATGGTGCTTTTAAAATCGTTTGTTTCCATGTGTGTTGCTATATATTTTCCAGCATACATTTATAATTATCATGATGTTGATCGTCACCAGTCATGTATCGCATGTCACGAATATTGATCAGATCTTCTCCTTCGACGTCCGGAGGATCTGATACAGGAACTCCCGGGCCCGGAACAACTGGGCTTTCACGGTGCCCAATGGAAGATTCAGTTCTACAGCAATCTCCTCGTACGACCACTCCTTAAAATATCTCAGTTCAATGAGGATACGATAGTGAGGCTTGAGTTTTTCCACAACCAGGTGCATCAGCTGTATCTTCTGTTTTTCAATGACCTTTTCTTCAGGATCTAAAGTCGTGGATGGGATATTGGATGAAGCATCAGCCGCGACCCCTTCCTCATCAAAAAAATTGTCTGCGAAGAGAATACTTTTATTTTTCCGTAAAAAATCGATGCAGTTATTGGCAGCAATTTTAAAAAGCCAGGTACTGAATGCAAAATCGGGTGTATATTGGTGAATATTTTTAAAGGCTTTCCCAAATGCTTCGATGGTCAGATCCTCGGCATCTGTGGAATTGCTGGTCATCTTCAACATCATGAAATAAAGCGAGTCCCGGTATTTGTTGAGCAATTCAGCATAGGCCTGCTGGTCGCCATGATCACGGGCTTTTTGCACCAGATAATAATCACGTTGTGCCTTCTCGGTTAGATGAGACGCTACTTCCATCGGGTAGGTTTATGTAGAAGATTGGAGATCAGTATACCTGCATTGAAAAGCAGTAAAAGTAGTTCATAAATCGGTAAAAACGGAATCAGGTCCTTTTCATTTAACTGCCGCATGCAACTGGCCAGGACAATGTATTGCGAAATCAACCGGAGTGCGAAAAAGCCAAGTACAGGAATTACCGACCAATTGAAAGCAAGCAGCAGGATAAACAAACCATAAAAGGCAACCAGGCTGAATGCATATAGCCCGAGAAGTATTTTGTGCTTGAATTTATAGAGATGGCTGGTGGAAAAATGTCTTTTTTTCTGCGTAATCCACTGTCCCAGCGTTTGTTTCGGATCAGAAAAGGTGTAGCTGTCAGGATGCACCATGATAGCGGTGTTGGAACGGTTTGCGATCTTGTTGATGAACAGGTCATCGTCGCCCGACCTGATACGGTAATGAAAAATAAATCCATGGTTTTTATAGAAAACCTGCTTCAGATACGAAAGGTTCCTGCCAACCCCCATGTAAGGAATACCCGACAGGGCATATGACAGGTATTGAATTGCGATATGCGCTGTATCAAAACGGATCAGTTTATTGAGCAATCCTGCATCGTGGTTATAAGGTCCATATCCGAGCACCACTTCCGTTTTAGGCCTGAAAGCGGATTGCATATGCCTGATCCAGTGTTTTGAAACAGGTTTGCAATCGGCATCTGTCAGCAGCACCAGGTTGTATTTCGCCGATTTTATACCGATAGATAGGGGGAATTTTTTGCCTGAGAAAAAATTCAGGTCCTCCCTCATCGTGATGGTGCTGAGTTGAGGATATCTTTCCTCCAGTTGTGACAGGAGAAAATGTGTATCATCGTCCGATGAATGGTTCACGACCAGCACTTCAAAGTTGGGATAATCCTGTTCAAGGATCAACGGGAGTGTCTCTTTGAGGTGATGATACTCGTTGTGCGCACAAATCACTACAGAAACCCCCGGTGCTGCGGTTTGCGGTGCAGATTGCCTGTAACGTCCAAGCCTCCAGAAAATTATCCAGTAAAATGCCTGTTGACAAAGAAAGACTAATACAAACGACCCTAACAAAAAGAGCGGTACCGTTTGTCTATTAAACAGAAAATCAATCATTAAGCTGAATCGTGTCATTCCGTGGCAAAGTTATTAATTCTCCTTTTATAAAAACAGGTAATGTGAATAAAATGACCGTGTGGTTGAAAAGAAGAACCCTTACCTTTGCCGGGACGTTCCCAAAACCTGAACATTGAAATTTGAAATTTCACATCGAGATCATGCCTGTTGTGCCCGTGCCGGAATACTCACCACGGATCATGGTGCCATCGAATCCCCCTTTTTTATGCCGGTTGGCACTGCCGGAACCGTAAAAGCAATACATATTAAAGATTTGCGGGAGGAGATCAAGGCCCAGATCATGCTTTCCAACACGTACCATCTTTACCTCAGGCCGGGCGTTGATACCGTTTCCGCTGCCGGCGGGCTTCATAAATTTAACGGATGGAACAAACCAATCCTCACAGACAGTGGCGGTTATCAGATTTATTCCCTGGGCGACATCCGGAAATTCACCGACGACGGGGTCATTTTTCAATCACACATCGATGGGTCCAAACATATTTTCACCCCTGAAAAAGCCATGGATGTTCAACGTCATCTGGGCGCTGATATCATCATGGCATTTGATGAATGTACCCCGTATCCATGTGATGAGGCATATGCAAGGAAGTCACTGAAACGAACACATTACTGGCTTTCCCGCTGCCTCACCCGGTTCAGAGAAACAGCATGCCCGCATGGATATTCGCAGAGTTTATTTCCCATTGTTCAGGGCAGTGTATTCCCCGAACTTCGCTCTGAATCAGCCAGGTTCATTGCTGACCAGGAAGCGGAAGGAAATGCCATTGGTGGCCTGTCAGTCGGCGAACCGGCACGCATGATGTACGACATGACCGGTCTTGTTTGCGGGATATTGCCTGATGATAAACCTCGTTACCTGATGGGAGTCGGTACCCCGGCCAACATTCTTGAAAGCATCGCGTTGGGAGTGGATATGTTTGATTGTGTGATTCCAACCCGTAACGGCAGGAATGGAATGCTTTTTACCCGGAACGGGATCATCAACATTAAAAATGAAAAATGGAAAAATGATTTTTCTCCCCTGGAACCTGATGGGGAAGTATTTGCCGATATTCAATATAACAAAGCTTTCCTCCGGCATTTATTTATTTCAAAAGAGATCCTCAGCGCCATGATTGCAACCATGCACAACCTTGGGTTTTATATCTGGCTGATGAAGGAGGCAAGAAAACAAATCATGGAGGGAACTTTTTTACCCTGGAAAGAGAGCATGGTGAAAACATTGATGCAGAGACTATAAAAATACAAATTGCAAATTGCAAAATACAAGATAGTTATAAAATGATTTGATGCGGACAATTGACATTTATATCATTAAAAAATTCCTGGGCACCTTTTTTTTTACCATGGTGCTGTTGATATTCATTGTCATTGTATTCGATATTTCGGAGAAAATAGATGATTTTCTGCGTCACGATGCACCCATCAGGGCAATCATTTTTGACTATTATCTCAATTTCGTGCCTTATTTCATCAACCTGTTCAGCTACCTGCTCACCTTCATCGCTGTTATTTTCTTTACTTCACGGATGGCTTCTGATTCTGAAATTGTTGCCATTCTCAGCAGCGGCATCAGCTTCCGCCGTTTGCTATTCCCCTATTTTATCTCAGCACTGGTGCTTGGTTTGCTCTCCTTTGTCCTGGCGAATTTTATCATTCCATATACAAACCTGAGCATGTTCGCCTTTGAAAAGCAATACATCAAAGATCCAAGGCAATTCAGTGACCAGAACATACACAAACAAATTAGTCCCGGAACCTTTATCTATCTTGCAAATTTCAACCTTCATACGAATTCGGGAATGAAATTTACAATTGAAAAATTTGAAGGCCGTAAACTGATCTATAAATTAAAAGGAGACCGCATTGGATGGGACAGTTTGCGCAAGCGTTGGCAAATTTTCAATTATTATGAAAGGCGGCTGAATGGCATGGAAGAGTCAATCCACAAGGGAACGAAGCTAGACACCGTTATGCCTTTCAAACCAGCAGATTTTACCGAAGATATTGAAGAAGTAAAAACCATGAACTACTTCACACTGCAGGAGTATATCAAAGAAAAGGAGTTACGGGGGGATCCTGATTTAATAAAATATAAGGTTAAAAAGTACGAACGTATTGCATTTCCTTTTGCAACATTGATACTGACGCTGATAGGGGTTTCTGTTTCCAGCAGGAAAGCCCGCGGGGGAATCGGATTCCATCTGGGCATGGGATTGGCTTTGACCTTTATATATATACTGTTCATGCAAATTTTTACCGTTTTTGCCACATTTGGCGACCTGCCTCCCCTGATCGCGGTCTGGATTCCCAACATCATTTTCGGCTTTATAGCGTTTTTCCTTTACAGGATAGCCCCCAAGTAAATGGTGAAATAATCAATTGGTGAAATCGGTGGTTAAAAGAGCGGGGAAGCCCAAACAAAACAATTAGGGAATTGTTCATTGAGATAAGGCATCCCTTCAAATATGCCATAAACAGCAGAACCGCTGCCGCTCATGGATGCATAAACCGCACCGGATTCATACAGTTTGTTCCTGATCTTGCCAATCACGGGAAACCTGGTAAAAACAGGTTTTTCAAAATCATTTACAACCTGGTCTTTCCACTCTGTTATGGGAAGTTGGACCAGATCTGTCAATGGCCGGGATGGTATTTCCGGGAGGACCCAACGATAAGCATCCGCTGTTGCCACAGGCACATCGGGGATGACAATAACAATAAATAACCCGGAAAGGTCAACGGTTAAATTTGTGAACTGGTCCCCTTTTTTAATGGCGAACACCGTTTGATTTTCAATAAAGAAAGCACAGTCGCTGCCGAGTCGGCTTGCATATTCCCGAAGTTGGTCGTGATCCATTCCAAGCATGAAAAGATCATTGAGCATCTTCAGGGTAAAAGCACCGTCGGAAGAGCCACCACCCAATCCACTTCCCATCGGAATCGTTTTGTGAAGGTGCATTTTCACACCAGGCAGTCCAAAATCAGCCTTCAGTAGTTGAAACGCTTTGACGCAAAGGTTATCTGGTTCATGGCCGGGGATGGGTAATCCTGTATGATCGAACCGGAATTTCCCATCATTTGCAGGAATAATTTCAAGGGCGTCGTTCAATGCAATCGGATAGAATATCGTTTCAATATTATGGAACCCATCGTCACGCTTGCCGACGATATTCAGGCCGAGGTTGATTTTGCCATTGGGGAATTTTATCATACAGGTAAAATGATCATTAATTTTCGTCCGGAAATTTCTCCGGCCTCGAAAAAGATGGATTGGTAGTGAACAAACTATCAGTAAGCGTGAGCAAAAACAATTTCAGGTCGGAAAGTTGCGGCGGTGACAACCTGATACCGTTCGTTCTGATGTGATGCATCAGCGGGCTGATGGATGGCGATGAAACAAGTTTCGAATTATAAAAATCAAGAACCTCATCAATGGTCCTGAACCGCCCGTCGTGCATGTAGGGGGCTGTGAAAACCAGGTTTCTTAAAGTGGGCGCTTTGTATGCCCCGACATCTGCCTGGTTTCCGGTGATCGAAAACCGGTCGCCTGGGTCATTAAAAACTGAATCCTTTCCGTTGTTATAAAAAAGGTTGGTCGTGAAAAGGGGATTCCCTTCTCCTCCATGGCAATGGAAACAATCGCCGCCTTGCTCAGTCATGAATAACACATAGCCGTTGCGTTCGGAACCGGTTAGCTGAACCTCTCCCCGCATGAAACGATCAAACTTCGAATTGGCAGAGATCAGTGTGCGAACAAATTGGGCAATGGCACGGCCCATGTTTTTCACGGTTATCCTGTCCGATCCAAAGGCTTTTTCAAAGAGCCCGGGATAGCCTTTCAGTGATTGAAACAGGGCTGCAACTTTAGCGGTGTCACCATTCATTTCATGCGGTGCCACCATGGCCATCCAGGTGATGTCTTCCAGATTTCTATATGCCGGTGAAGGATTCGAGGACGAAACTTTTCCATTCCAGAGATATCCGTTCCTGGTCCATGCCAGGTTGATCATGGGCATCATGAAATGAGGAGTAAGGATTCCGGTCAGACCGAAAGGATGACCACCGGTAAACTTCGGATGGCTGATCCCGCATTCAAAAGACTGAGATTGAAGGTGACAGGTGCTGCAACTCATCATGGAGTCGGGGTTGGAACGGCCTGAAAGTCGGCCATCATAGAAAAGGAATCGCCCCAGTTCAACCCCTTCGACCGTCATCGGGTTATCTTCCGGTATATTTGAATCGGTTGGGAAAAACCTTGGAATTTCAAGGGTATAAGGGGTTGGTTTATAAACCGGGGTGTAGATCTGGTTTTTCTGGCAGGAGACAGCTGAAAAAATCAAAATGTAAAGTGCTAAAGGCAAAAGGCAAAAAAGGTATTGCAAACGGCCGTTCATCATGATAACCTCCAATCTATTTCATCAACGCCCTGTTGCAGGAGTATATTGTTGACTTGCGAAAAATGGCCGCAGCCTAAAAATCCACGGTGTGCAGATAATGGAGAGGGATGAACCGATGTCAGGATAAAATGTCGCGAGGTGTCAATCAGTGATTTTTTTGCAATGGCATAATTCCCCCATAGCATGAAAACCAAACCTGTACGATGCAGTGAAAGGTTTTTAATTGCTGCATCGGTAAAAGTTTCCCAACCGTGATGCTGATGGGAGCCAGCCTGGTTTTCGCGGACTGTTAGTGTTGCATTGAGCAACAGCACACCCTGATCCGCCCATTTTGTCAGATTTCCATGGGCAGGTTCTTCTATATTCAGGTCAGATTTTATTTCCTTGAATATATTGACCAGCGACGGAGGTTTCTGAACTCCTTCCGGCACAGAAAAGCATAAGCCGTGAGCCTGTCCTGCTCCATGATACGGGTCCTGTCCCAGAAGCACCACCTTGGTGCGGTCAAAGGGAGTATGGTTGAACGCATTGAATATCAACTTCCCCGGTGGGAATACCCGATGTTTTTTCTTTTCTTCCAAAAGAAACAGCTTCAGCTCATGAAAATATTCTTTTTTGAATTCATCGATCAGTGCTTCTTTCCAGCTTTTTTCAATCACAGGATCAACGATCTCCATAACAAAATAAACTTTGCTCCGTTCATAACTTTGCGCAATATTTCATCAAAATGGTTGTTCATTATCTTATTAACAGTAACTTTGCATATCTAATTCCACGAAAATCAGGGGTAACCGTCATGAAAAAAATCCTATTTGTTGTATTGGCTACAGTTCTTCTGGGTATTGTTTCTTCCTGCACTTCAAACCAGCATTGTGCGGCCTATGGCGAAAAGCAAAGATACCAAATTGAGCGTCGTTAAAAAAAATTTCCATTTTTTTTAGGCAAATGGGGAGCTCATGCTTCCCATTTCTTTTGTACCTTTGTTTCCTTCCAGTTTCCGTTTTGCAATGAAACGAATCATCTTCACACTATTTTTACTTATTTCGACGGCAGGCGCGTTTCATGCAGCAGGGCAATACCAGGCCCGGCCCGATACAACTCCTGAAAATGTATTGCTCGAGAAACAATGGAGCCTCGGTGCCATCCTGCATACAAATGGATGGGGGATCATTTTGCGCAAAGGACACAACATAACCGCTTTAAAACAGTTCATGTGGGAAATTAATTTTTCCACTTACAAGTCATCCAAAGAAGTGCGTAGCATTAACCCATACTTCTCTGATTCACGGTCCTATTTTTATGGCAAACTCAACTATCTCTGGTTTTTACGTGGCGGGGTCGGGTACCAGCGGATTCTCAACCGGAAGCCATATTGGGGTGGGGTTCAGTTAAGCTGGCTATATTATGGCGGTTTCTCACTTGGAATTACCAAGCCTGTATATCTCTACATCATTCATTTTAATAGCGGGTTTACCGATTATGAAGTCAAGGAAGAAGAATACAACCCCGAAATCCATTTCATTGATAACATTTATGGCCGCGGTTCTTTTCTCGCAGGATTAAACAAGATCGGGCTTCATCCCGGCGCATATATTAAAACCGGGTTGGATTTCGAATTTGGTACCAAAAACAGGCAAATCAGTTCACTTGAGGTCGGAGGCATCTTCGACTACTCACCTATTCCGGTTGCCATTATGGCGTATAATCCCAAACAGAGTTATTTTCTAACACTCTATGTGAGCGTGATGTTTGGGAAGAGATACAATAAGTAGGTGACACGTAAGATGTCAGACGTAAAACGCCGGGAAATATGATCATGCATTGTTTGCACTATAAAATAAATTCAATTTCTCCATGTCCAAAAAATAAAGTTTCCCCATTTCGATTCTCTAACATAAGCCGGCCGGAAGGATCCACCCCCCTTATTTTTCCCTCCAAAGGAGCATTATCAAGTAAAAAATACCGCCACTGGTCAAATCCCAGGAGGCTCTGGCCGAACTCCTGATCAATACCGGTAAAATGCATTTGTTTAATCGCTTCATAGCGGTTGTCAAGAAAGCTGCATAACAAAACCAGGGCATCACGCAACAATGTTTCGCGACCCAGGATCTGGATCAGCGAAACAGGATTGGGAATATCGGGGGCAAACCGGGTTTGATTGATATTGAAGCCGATGCCTACAAATGACGTCTCAAACTTTGCCCCCATGATCCTGTTGTCAATGAGGATGCCGCCGATCTTCCGGTCACCCAGGTAGATGTCGTTGGGCCATTTAATGTGTGACTCGTGGCGCATGACACGTGGCAGGAGGATTGTGTAATACTGAATGAAGTCGAGGAGGCCAAGGGCAATTGCCTTGTTAAGCTGAAACTGTTTTTCAGGCGCCAGGAACCTGGGTTTAAGGCATACCGTCAGGGTGAGATTTTTCCCGGTTTCGCTGTTCCAGGTATGGTCATGCTGACCCCGCCCGGCAAACTGCTCATGCGCCCATATGATGGTCCCGTCTTCAAAGTCATTATTAGCAAAGAGCTCACCAGCGTATGTGTTGGTTGAGCCGATGGCAACCAGTTCGATAACTTTGCTTCCGATCATGAAACAGTATATTTAAATGTAGTATCCTGTATCGGTTTGAAATGCTTGCAGATTGAAATCATGATTATTTTAAACAGGGATTGTAAATTGGAAAACGCTGCCTGAATCAAGGGTTGATTCCACCCAAATTTTTCCGCCGTGCAATTCCGCTATTTTTTTACAATGGGCAAGTCCGATTCCTGTTCCCTTGTAATCGCTGCGGTTATGCATACGCTTAAAAATGATGAATATTTTTTCTTTGTTTTTGTCGTCAATGCCAATCCCATTGTCCTGTATTGAAAAAAGCCATCCTTTATCTTTTTTCTCTGCTGAAATATTTATTTCCGGAAGCACATCCTTTTTTTTGAACTTTATCGCATTTACGATCAGGTTTTGGAACATAAGTCTCAATTCTGTTTCATAGCATTTGATCGTGGGCAGTTCCATAACGGTTATTTTGGCCTTGCTTTCGTTGATGGAATCATTTATATCAGACAGAACTTCCCTGACAATTTTATTGCAGTCAGCAATTGCAAGGACACTCTCTTTTCCCAAAACCGAATACTCAACCAAACCCGTTACGAGTTCTCTCATTCTGCCTGCTGCCTTATTTATAAAACCAATGTATTTATTGCCATCCTCATCAAGTTTACCAGAATAATCCTCCATGATCAATTGGGTGAAGTTGGTGAGTGTTCTCAATGGTTCCTGTAAATCGTGTGAGGCGATATAGGTAAACTGTTCAACTTCATCCATGTGAACTGCAAGTTCCTTATTGGAAGCTTCAAGCTGTGCAGTGCGTTCTGCTATCCGGTTTTCAAGAGTTTCGTTAAACATTCGGATTTCATCTTCCACCTGTTTGCGGGTGGTAACATCGCGTAAGATACCTTCATGAAAAAGGATGTTTCCGTTTTCATCATAATTATACCATCCATGATCTTCAACCCAAATTTCAGAGCCATCCTTTTTTCTCAAGGGATAAACTCCTGATTTCCCCTGCATTTCGTCTGAAATCAAGCTTTCACGTTCATCCGGGGAAAAATACAACTGCGTTTTAATATCAATTGCCATCAGCTCCTCTTTACTCGAATAACCTAACATCTTAACCATAGCAGGGTTGACTTCGACAAATTTGCCGGCGTGGGTGCTTTTATATACCCCATCAAGCGATTGTTCCACCAGGTTACGGTAAAGCGCCTCGCTTTCTTTTATCGTTTTTTCAGCCAGTCTGTGCTCTGTGATGTCATGAATGGTTACAAGAGTACCTTTTTGTGAGCTTGACTGAAAAACGGATCCACTCAACTCCCCATCGAACAAGGAACCGTCTTTTCGTTTCATGGTCAGTTCAATGTTTTTCACACTTTCACCACTTCCTATCGTAAGTCGGAACGCCGCAACCGCTTTGGAAACAGAGGACTCATGAAGGAAGTATGTAAAATTCCTTCCGCACAATTCCTCAGGTTCATAATGAAAAAGCGCCCTGGAGGAAGAGGAAGCATAAGTGATCATGCCATTGGCATCTGTAAGCGCAATAAGATCAACAGATTGATCTGACATGGTGCGGAATTTTTCCTCGCTCTCCTTCAGCAGTTCTTCTCCCCGTATTCTTTCTGTGATATCAAGTAATACTCCCGTCACTTTTACAGGAATGCCTTGTTCATTCATCACCAACTCAGCGATTGAGTTTATTGTCCTTGTTTCATTGGAGTTGTGCTGAATCACATCAAATACAATATTATACGGTTTATTTTTTTCAATCAGATCGACCAGGGCCTGGTTTACCCTGTCTCTTCCAACAACACATTCCATTACCTCTTCGGCTGTAAAGATGTCTGATGCAACATCGAATCCGTAGATCCTTTTTCCTTCATCAGACCCCCAGAAGGTCCCATTTTTCAGATCATACTCCCAACTGCCTATGTGGCCGACCTGCTGTGCTTTCTTATAACGTGTCTCACTCAGTTTCAAGACCTCTTCGGCATTTTTCCGGTCAGAGATGTTTCTTGCTAAACCTGTGGCACCAATTATCTCATTATGTTCATTTACAACAGGGTTAAAAAAACTTTCATAGCAGGCATGCTGAAAATCTCCGAAGACCCGGATATTCGAATGTGATTCTCCCCTCAATGCACGGTCAAAATTTTCTTTGGCAGCTATCCTGTCTTCATCAGAAGTGATACAATCCAGAATATTCATTTCCAAGCTAATATCCTGTTTATAGCCAAACTTCATCGCATCCGAATGCGCTTTGTTGAAGTACAGGTACCGGTAATGATGGTCAATAGAAAAGAGGATCGTATCTTTTTGACTCTCAATGCTGGAATTGAGAAGTATCTGAGTTTGCAGCAGTGTCTCTTTTGCCTTCTTGCGCCCGGTAATATCCCTTAGGAATGCGACACACCTGCCGCCACCGTCAGGCTTGTATTTGGCACTTACTTCCACATCGTAAACAATGCCATTCTTTCGCCTGTGAAAGGTTTCGAATCGATCTTCCCCATGTGCATATATCTTTTGTATCCGTGAAGCGATTGCCTCTGCATCTTCACTGACTTCCAGGTCTGAAATATTCATTGTCAGCAATTCCGCTTCACTGTATCCACTCATCAGGCAATACGTTTCATTCACTTCCGTCAAACCTCCCTGCAAATCCGTCACCACAAAGCCGTCCATCGCAGTCTGAAGAATGGTCCTGTGCTGTTCTTCACTTTCTTTGATAAACTTATATGCTTCTTTTTCCCTCAGCTGATTAAGTCCGATGCCTGTAATGATATCGATAAATCCTTTAAAAAAATCAAGATGCTGAATGAGTTTTTCTTTTGTCCAAATTGGCACTTTCTCCACAGCCTCCATGTATTCTTTTTCATCAAACCCGTAAAATTCTGCTTGCTTTTTAAAGTATTCCAGGTCTGGTTTTTCAAGGAATATCTGACCGGTAAAAAAATTTCCCAGGTATTTTCCATCAACAATGATTGGGACTGCATTGTCAATCAAACCATGCGGACATTGGTAGCTGACTGCTGGATTTGCCTCGTTAATGTGTTCATATATATATCGGTCGCTTTTAATGCATTCATTTTTACATTCAGGATGAATCCGGTGAAATTTTGTGCAGATATCCTGCCATGCAACGGCAGTGAGCACATTGCCGTCATTATCCATGATCGCAAAAGGGAATGAAGAAATTACATTCAGTTTTTCCAGCAGGTTCTGAAGCAAAGGAATGTCTATTAATTCTGATAAAGTATAATCCATTTTGCGGTTGATTCTATGCGATTTTACCCGGTTGTCATCCGTAAACATACACCCATGATTTCCGGTCACCTGATGAATTCAACATGAAGTGACACTGATAAATTAGCGTAACAAAAGTAAATATAACTTTGAAATAATTTGTACATCCGGGAACCGCTTCTGGCATGGAGCGTTAGCAATTCACTGCAACATCCACACTATCTCAAATCAGTTGGCAGGCAAAAATAGAAGGTTGCTCCTTTGTCTGGTTCGCCTTCAGCACGACAATATCCGCCGTGGCGCATGACAATTCGGTTTACATTGGCTAATCCAATCCCGACTCCTTCAAAATCCCTGGATTTGTGAAGCCGGTGGAATACCCTGAATAATTTTTCAATATATTTCATATTGAAACCTGCACCATTATCTTTTACAAAAAATGTCGTTTCGGCATCGGTGGAGATACTGCCAATTTCAATAACCGCTGCCGGTTTCTTCCCGGTATATTTAATGGCATTCGAGATCAGGTTGGTCCATACCTGATGGATAAGATCTTCATCGCCTTCTATATCCGGAAGCGGTTCTACCCTGAACGTGATTTTTCTGTTTTTTATCTCCGGTTCGAAGAATTTGATGATCTTTTGAACCATGGAGGTCGAGTGGATTCTGGTTTTTCGCAATGCAGCCTGGTTAAGCTTTGAGAAAGAGAGCAATGCATCAATCAGTTTCCCCATTTCGGTTGCTGAATCGACAATTTTTTCCAGGTATCCATTTTCCTCGGCGGTAAGTTCTGTTGATTTATTTTCCAAGAAAAGGTCAATAAACCCAATGATATGTCTTAAAGGAGCTTTCAAATCGTGTGAAACGGAGTACGAAAAAGCCTCCAATTCGAGAAAAGCCGTTTTCAAGAGGTCTCCGGATTTGGCTTGTTCCTGGGCCATTAACAATTCTTCATTCATCTTTCGCAAAACTTCCTGGGTTTGTTTTTGAGCGATCACTTCCAGGTTTAATTCTTGCGTACGCTCTTCAACGAGCAGTTTCAACCGGTTGCGCTGAAACCTTTCAACGAAGTAATACGTTGCAAAAAACATTAATAATAAGAAGAAGGCCACCAGGATAAGATAAAACAGGAAGGAACCGTAAAAGGGAGGCGTCAGGCGGAATTTCAGCTCAGCAGCAGACTTTTTATCCCATTGGCCGCTTTCGTTCGCTGCCATTACGATAAACACATAATTGCCACCGGGGATATTTGTGTAGTAAGCAATTCTATTGGTGCCACAATTGATCCAGTCTTTGTCAAAACCAACCAGCATGCACCGGTACTTGATTTTCTCCGGACTGGTATAATTCAGCGCAGCAAATTGGAATTCAAACCTTTTAGCGTAAGAAGGAATGGATAAAGGAGTAGTTGTTTCAACCTGATGGCCATCAACAAGAAATTTTTCCAGATAAACCGGAGAGAAATAAGAAGAACTGGTTTTCATTAAATTGGGATCAATGATGGAGAGCCCCTTCATGGTTGGGAAAACGAGCAAGCCATCCCGTGTTTTACAGCCTGCTGGTGAAACACCGCCATTGCATTCGGTGGTTTCCATACCATCCATTTTCCCATAGGAAACAGGGATCAATGATTTAATCTTTAAATCAGCAAAATCAATTAAATCCTGTTTCTTGATTTTGTAAATTCCTTTGTTGCAGCTTATCCAGAAATAACCATGATCGTCTTCAAGAATCCACAGCACAACTTCATTGATCAGTCCATCCTTCATAGTAAATTGCGTGATCTTTCCATTTCTGATCAGGTTAAAACCATTGGCGGCAGTACCTACCCATAAATTGCCCTGCCTGTCTTCGTACAATGACAGGATATAGTTGTCAGATAATCCGTCTTTCTGGCTAATGACTGTGATCTTCTCACCCCTGATTCTGTTTAAACCGCCGCTCGTTCCTATCAATAAGTCCCCATGACTCTCCTGCAGGATACAGGTGACATTATCATGCGAAAGTCCATTTCTGGCTGTAAATGCTTTAAACTTGCCCTTGCAGAACCGGTTGACCCCGCCGCCAGTTGTTCCTGCCCATAAGGCACCCGATTTGTCGCAATACACTGCATTCACAACATTGTTTGATAATCCGTTTGCAGTCGTATAGGTGGTGAATTTCCCGTTTACATACCTTGTAAGCCCGCCACCGGCAGTTCCTATCCAAATTCCATGATCCTGGTCTTCAGTTATTGTAAGTATCAAAAAATCGGGCAGGCCATCCTTTCGTGATACTGTTTTCACCTTGCCGTTTTCCAACCGGTTAATCCCTTTTCCTGCAATGCCAAGCCATAAAACCCCGTCGTGGCCTTGGAAAACCGGGAGGATCACATCTCCCGACAGTCCGTCCCTGCCTGTAAGGGTCTGAATCAATTTGGTTTTTATCCTGTCGATTCCTGCTCCTGAAGATCCTGCCCACATATTTCCTTCCCGATCTTTAAATAAAGTGACGATAAGGTCGCTGGAGAGACCTTGTTTTGTAGTAAATGGATAGCATTGCCCATCCACCATCCGCGTAATTCCTCCACCGTTGGTACCGATCCATAACATGCCATTTGCATCCAGACATATGGCCGTGACCGCATTGCTGCTCAATCCTTCTTTTACGGTGTAAGCAGTAAACTTCCCCAGTTTGAATACATTCAGCCCGCCACTCTTGGTCCCGATCCACAGGTTCTTGTCGTTATCAAAAGCAAGTGCTTCAATGAAGTCATCTGTAAGGCCATCTTTTTTATAATAACTTCTTATATGTCCATGATCGATGACCGACAGCCCTTTCTGTGTGCCAACCCAGATCCTGCTCCTGGCATCGATCGCAATGGAGCGTATATAATTGGAGGCCAATCCATTGATGCTATCAACCTTTATTATATTGTTATTTTTCAAATAATTCAGACCACCTCCTGAAGTTCCAACCCATAATCCGCCATCTGAATCTTCACATAAAGCGAATATGCGGTTATCCGATAATCCATTCGATTTGTTGTATATTATAAACTTGTTGTTCTTGAACCTGACCAGGCCGTCCCCTTCTGTTCCAATCCAAAGGCTTGTATCACGGCCTCCTAAAAGTGTACTGATAAAATTCACGGGCAATTCCGGGACGTTTGAATTATTCATCAGAAAAAAACTGTCACCGTCAAACCTGACCATGCCTTCTTCAGTCCCAAAAAACAACCATCCATCCGCTGTTTGGGCAACGGTTATAATGGAATTCACAGGCAGGCCCTGATCGATCTGCCAATTATCAACCTTCAGCCCGGGCGGTGCCTGGATGGGAGGTCGTAATAATTGTGCAGAGGAATGATAAAAAGGGAAGGTTATGGCTGATAAAAAAAGAAGGACTCGAAGATTCATCATCAGTTTTAGAAAGTGATCATTACATCAAATCGCCTAAAGGACCCAGATTAATATTTAAATCCCTGTCGGTAAGGTGAAAATGTTTTTTCAACTCTTCCATTTTCAATTCCAGTTTCATCAGGGTTTCTCCAAGCCGTTCGATTTCGGCATCGGTCAGTGTCCCCCCATCAACCCTTCGCATGGCCTGCTTTTCGACCAGTTTCCGGATCAGTTCAACCAATGTCAGTACCAGCTTTGCCAGGCCGGAATCAGCATTGTCGGGGGTGAGTTTCAGTTTCGATTCTTCGGCACTGGAAGTAAGTTTGCCGATCTCCTCTGAAATTCCATCAAATGGTCCGGTATTAAACAGTAGTTTATTTTCACTCATCGTGATGATTACTTAATGCTGATTTCTACAAAATTATAGGGGGGCCATGGCCCCGTCAGAACAAAGGTCAACCCTGGGTATTTGGCCTGAAGATCCTGAACCGTTTGAATCAATTCGCCTCTCTTTCCATTCTCAAGTAAAAAAACCGCATCGATGATCATCGTTGCAGAGGACAATTTTTTGAATTTGCTCACCGCATTCATTCTTTCAAGGTTTCCGGTTATCTCCGCAATGACAGACTCTACATAGCTAACGAGCAATTCCTCGAACCTGTGTTCTTTCAGTTTTTTATTCACATAGTCCCGGAATACAGAATTTTTTACTTCTGAAGCAAGTCCATCCTGTGCTTTATAATCAGCTTCCGGTTTTGCCCGCAGTTCTGCCTTTAATTTTTCAGAATCACAAAATATTTTCAATCCGAATTCCCATTTGCCTTCAACGATCTGCAGGTTCTTTCGAAATTCATCATGATTTTTTTCAAGCATTCTTACGACTGCATCAGTGGAATCCATCCTGGAACCAAATCGCATGGGAAGCAATGAATAATCCTGAGCCAGGGTTTCAACCACCCCGGCATATTCAATTGCATTGGATCGGTCTGCAATTAAGCTGGCATGATTAAGGTCACTTATTACAGCGGTAATTTCTTTGCATGAAACAGAATATAAGTCTGCTCCCTCAATTCCTTTCACTCCAACCATAAGTGCATTGAACTTCTCCGGATCTTTTTCAGCAGATAATACAGCATAGATCATCATTTCCATCCCAAGCCTGAATTAAATAATTAATTTATTCACTTTTTCACCTCTAAATCAGATCTGCTTCCCCTGCGGTTCATTGCGAATTATTCTGGCAAGTATCAACCTCATCAATTATCTCTTCACTATTGAATTCCCCGATTTTAATTGTTCCATGGTTTCGACCGAGCTTAACATCAATTTCAAACCAAGGTATACCAGGTCAACATCTGCCACTGAAATCACAATGTCACCGGTAAGGATAACACCTTTATTCAGTACCCTGTCTAGGAGTTCAAGAATGGTTATGTCTTTTGATTTGTCGATTACATTATCATACATTTCCGGTTTTTTTAGATAAAGATGAAATTAAATGGCGGCCAGGGGCCGGTGACCTCAATAATGAAACCGGAATTCCTGTCTTTATTTCTCAATGTGTCGAAAGTCCATTTAAAATCAGACACTTTATCTTTACTAACCAGAAAGGCAGCATTGAGGATCATGGTATCCTCCCGTCCGGTATATTCTTTCGGGAGCAGATTGCTGAGGCTGATCGATTCGCTCAGGGATTTAAATTCATTAAAATATTTTTGTCCGTAATCCTTGCAAAGGCGGTCCATTTCATCGTCTATCAGGCCGATTTTTTTTCTCCCCAGCAGAAATGCTTTCCCCGGAGAACTAGCCATGATCTGTTTTTCCAGATCGGCTGCTTTTTCACTCAGCTGGTCAATCTGGTCGCAAAGCGCTTTACGATCGCAAAAAACTTTTACAGCCCATTCTTCTTTCCCACGGATGTGATTGAAATTTTCGGTCAATGAAACAGAAAAATCAGTGATAAACAGCTGTAACCCGGCTTTGGTATTATAGATTGTTCCGAATTTAAACGGGATGACCGTGGTGTATTCCATGATCATGCCGATCACATTCATATGCTCCCGTGCGTTGGTTTCAACCCATTGAATGTCGTTTAAATTCCTCTTGAAATTATCTTCGGAGAATTCGCTTGCGGTGACATACTTCACGAACACGCAATAATCATCGAACTTCAACGATTTCAAATCCTTGAACTTAAAGTTGCGGGCTATTCCAGGAGGACTGTCTGAAATGCAATAAACATATATCAATTCGTTGTTCATGATATGATATGATATTACATGGAAGTGCCATCCATTCCCTCGAAGGAATTCAACCGTTCGAAAGAGGTAATCTCCAGTTTTTCGTCCATCTTCACCATATAGAACAACCTGACCTGTTTAGGCGGAAGATTCATTGATTTTAAAAACGAATCGTCTTCATAAACTTCTGCGATGGTGTTCCAGCTTTCCAGTATTTTTTCAATTTTTATGACCGTTACGTCATAACAGTTAATGTTCTCTTTCAGGAACTTAACTGCTGTTTTTTTCACATCGATTATGTTGCTCATTCTTTATTTCTCCTTATTGGTTATTTAGGTGGACCGGTGGCCGACAACCTTATTTTTCATCGCATAGTTGTTTATTTAAGCCAGCTTTTTTCATATTATGTCTGCAACCGGGACAAAACTTGTATTCGAATATAAACCGCCATGTCTCGCCACAATCAGGACAAGTAACATTGAGCGGCTGTCCGCATTCAATACAAAACTTTTCGTTCCCACCTGTTAATTCTCCACATTTCGGACATTTAAAAGCGTTCATTTTCCACTCCGTTTTTAATTTGAGTAAATCCACCCCTTCTTTTTTCACCCTGTTACCTTTTCACCCTGTTACCTTGTCACCCTGTCACCCTGTTACCCTGTTACCCTGTTACCCTGTTACCCTGTTACCCTGTTACCCTGTCACCC
>CAIVAT010000014.1 GCA_903903985.1 uncultured Bacteroidales bacterium
AGGCAGTAGGAGGTGACTTGTACGATTTCTATTTCCTGGACGAAGACCATCTTTTTATAGGCATTGGTGATGTTTCCGGAAAGGGGGGTGCCTGCCTCTTTGTTCATGGCTACCACGAGAACTTATTTCCGCTCAAGAGTTTCGATTGGAACCCCGATACACCAAACAGTTAAGGAGATCAACAGGGACATTTGCACGGAAAATCCAAACCAGATGTTTGTCACCCTGATTGTCGGGATCATTGATTTGCGTTCAGGAACAATGACCTATTGCAATGCCGGGCACAATCCGCCTTTGCTGATCCATCCGTCAGGCGATACCGCGTGTTTACAGGATATCCATGGCATTCCACTGGGAATATTTGATAATGTTGAATATTCCTCAGGTACTGTCCGGTTTAGTGAAGGTGATCTCCTGTTTCTCTATACGGACGGGGTAACCGAAGCAATACGTAAGGACGACGCCTTTTATGGTGAAGAGAGGATGGTTGAATTTATCAGGAACAACCACAGCCTTTCACCTGCCTGTCTCATTAAACTGTTGAAACAGGATTTACAGGAATGGATGGCAGGAGTTGAACAGGCTGATGATATTACACTCCTTGTTGTTAAAAATAAAGGATGAAAAGAGTTGGTGAATAAAACGCATGAAACTATGCAAATTCAGTTATTGAACCGTTTGGACGAATTGGAAAGGCTTGCTGTTGCAATGGATCAACTGGGAAAAGACTGGGGAATACCGGCAAATTATATTATGGAATTAAACCTGGCGGTTGAAGAACTTTTCACAAATATTGTATTCTATGCCATGATGACCAGGAAAAACATGAAATCGAAATTCTGTTTGAGCATCCGGAAACGGGCTGTGTCCTGATAACCTTATCGGACGACGGCAAAGCCTTCAATCCACTGGAAAATCCGACCGGTGATAATCTCGTTAAATCTCTTGAGGAGCGAGAAATCGGAGGATTAGGCATTCACCTGGTAAGGAAAATGGTCAGTCATATAGAGTACAAGCGCTTAGATGGAAGGAACATCCTGCTTTTAACCCGAAACTTTTAATTCTAAAACCCTATATCATATGGAAATAACAGAGAAAAAAACCGAAAAATGCATGATCATCAGCATAGAGGGCAGGTTGGACACGATCAGCAGCGCAGTTTTTGAAAAACGGCTTATGGAACTGATAGATAATCAGATCATCAGGATCCTTGTCAATTGCTCGCAGATGGATTATATCAGCAGTTCCGGGTTGAGAACCCTTTTACTTGCCTTGAAAAGAATCGCGCCGGCCAATGGAAAGTTTGTTCTGTGCGAATTGGGTGAGATTATCCAGGAAATCTTCGCGATATCCGGGTTTAATAAAATTTTTGAGATCTATCCCGGTGAGGATGAAGCGCTCGGGATGTTTTAATTAATCATACGCAAAAATCAGCCATGGAAAACCTAGAATATTGGAAAAACTCGCTGCAAGGTTCGACTTTGCATATCCCATTTTATTTTTCGGGTGAGGGAGAAGGTACACGAAACATCTCCATTCAATTCAAATTGAATGCCGGGCAGCAAAATAGCCTGAAGCAATTCATCTCCTCCGGAAAATATGATATTTCAACACTTTACACGGCAATATGGGTTGCGCTGCTTTCCCGTTATGCCGATCAGGATGAAATTATCGCGCTGTTAACGGGATGTGGAATACCGCTAAAAGTGACACTGACCAAAGAAACCAACATCGCAGGTTTGATTACCATGATTGCCTTACAAATGGAGGAAGGTAAGAAATATCCCCTGGAGAGCTTTAATCAGTTGATTGACTCATTCTCCAACGGGTTCAAAACAAATGTAAACGGTGGCATCGTGGCCATCAGGGAGGTTAAGAATCGCTCTTTTTCCTCTCACGATCTTAAGCCATTTAATATTCAGTTTGAATTTGAACCGGAGAATCCGGAATCTCTAGGAATTCTGTTTAATGACAGGCTGGAGGAGTTCTATGTAAAGCAAATGGGCGATCATTTTATCTCGTTACTGGAAGGAGTCATGGCAGAACCGGAAGCAAGCCTTTGGTCTTTTCCCATCATCACGAGAGATGAAAGTCAACGAATACTATTTGATTTCAATAAAACGGATGTGAGTTTGCGCGAGGATGTTACGCTTCACCAGCTTTTTGAAGAGCAGGTTCTCAGAACCCCCGATAACATTGCCGTGGTTTACAAGAATGAAAGCATTACCTACAGGGAATTGAACGAAAAGGCGAATCGCCTGGGTCATTCCATCAGAGGCTTCTACCGGACATTATATAAACAGGATATACTTCCGGATACCCCTATTGGAATCTGCATGGACAGGGGCGTTGGGATGATCGTGGCAATTCTGGGTATTCTCAAGTCAGGCTGCGCATACATGCCTATTGATCCGGACTATCCCGCCGATCGCCTCCGGTTCATGATGGATGACGCCCTTGCACCTTTGGTTGTAACAGAAATGGTCAACCTTGATAAACTTCTTTTTTTAAATCAAACAGACTATGGCGTAATTTCTCTTGACGGGGGCTGGGGGGTCATCTCGAAATATTCAGAGAAGAATCCCGAGCCCATCAACAATTCACGTAACCTGGCTTATATCATCTATACTTCAGGCTCCACAGGCCGACCCAAAGGCGCCATGATCGAACACCGGAACGTGATCAACTATGCTTTCTTTGATAAAAAAATGCGAGATATCAAACCGGGAAACCGCGTTCTTCAATTTTCCTCGATAAACTTTGACATGTCCGTGGGAGATATATTTCCTGCATTGTTATTCGGGGCCACACTCTACATTACCCATTATGAGCTGAGAATGGATCCGGAAGCTTTGTTAGCTTTTCTTAAGGAACAGGCTATCAACAGTATATTCTTGACTCCCGCCGTGCTATGTGCCATGCCGAAAGAAGATGTCCCTTCACTTAAATACATATACGAAGGGGGCGAGATTTGCGACAGGGAAACATTAAATTTCTGGAGTAAAGGAAAATCCTTATTCAATGTTTACGGGCCCACCGAGGGTACGGTTATTTCAAATGGTTGTACCTATAACGAAAAGAGTTTAAGCACTGAAATTGGCCCGCCGAACGACAACATGAAAGTTTATGTTCTCGACAATTTTTTGAATCCAGTGCCAATAGGGGTCCCCGGTGAACTTCATATCGGTGGGATAGGCGTGAGCAGGGGATATTTGAATCGTCCTGAACTTACAGCCGAACGGTTTATTATAAACCCCTTTAATACCCCTGAAGAAAAAGCCGGGGGAAATAATCTCAGGCTTTACAAGTCGGGCGACCGCGTACGGTGGCTCAAAAATGGTTCAATTGACTTTCTTGGCCGGGTGGACTTTCAGGTGAAAATTAGAGGATTCCGCGTTGAACCGGGCGAAATTGAAACCGTTCTTTTGTCGCATGGAGAAATAAAAGAATGTGTCGTGGTTCCCTATGAGGAGGGCAATGAAAATCGTCTGGCTGCTTATTACGTGCCAATGCCCGAAACATCGCCGGCTATCACTGACTTGAAAGCTCATCTGGCAGAGTTTTTGCCCTATTTTATGATTCCGACGGTATTCATGGAACTTGCTGAAATGCCTTTGTCGCCTAACAACAAAATTGAGCGCAAGTTATTACCGCCGCCTACAACAGGCCTTTTATGCTCCAGGGATCAATCCCCGCTGGAATACGTGGCTCCTGAAACTCCCCACGAAGTGATGATTTCAGAAATCCTTCGCGTTATCATGAACCTCGAGAAAATCAGCGTTGACAGCGATATCTTCGACATGGGAGTTCATTCCCTGATGGCCGCGAAGATAGCCTCCGAGATAAGAAAGAAATTTTCCAAGAAGATTGAACTCAAAGATATTTTTGAGCATCGGAATATCAAAAGCCTCGCGAAATTTATCTCGGAGATAACCGTGAATGAAAAAGCGGAACTTATTTCAATTTCACGGGTTCACAACAGGAAAAACATTCCACTTTCATTTCAGCAGGAACAAATATGGTTTTTAAGCAAACTTGTTCCCAACAACAGGGCTTATAATTTTCAGTTTACACTGACGCTGAAAGGTAAGCTCGATAAAAAAATCCTGGTGAAGTTTCTCAATGAAATGGTTATCCGCCATGAGATATTGAGAACAACTTTTCATGAAGGCACTCGGGGCCCGGTTCAGATTGTTCATGCCCCCTGGAAGGTGAAACTTAATGAAGCCGACCTGACCGTTCTTCCTGAAGATAAAAAAGCCGGAGAAGCTGAAAAACTGATAGAAAAAGTGCTATCCCACTCCTTCGACTTTAGCAAACTTCCGCTTATTTCGTGGAGCTTGTTTAAAATCAGTGAGGAAGAACATATTTTCCTTCACATGGAGCATCATTTTCTTCATGATGGATGGGAAGCCGGTATTTTCCTGCGAGAAATGAAAGCGTTTTATTGCGCGTGCCTTGAAGGCAAGCCCTCGCCTCTCCCGGAACTGCCAATACAATATGCAGATTACACAATTTGGCAACGCAACAATCTTTCGGGCGACCGTCTTGAGGAAAAAATAAGTTACTGGATTAATAAAATAAAGGATTACCCTACCGTCTTGAACCTGCCGGCCGACCATCCGCGTCCATTTGTACAGAGTTTTAACGGTAGCGCCATAAGGCTTGATTTAAAAAGAAGCCTGTATCATTCGCTGCGCGAATTCAGCAGGAATAACAAGGTAACTCTTTTTAATACAATGTACTCCGCCTTTTCCATTTTGATCTCAAAATACAGCCGGCAGTCACAGTTTCTCATCGGCACCGGTGTTGCCAACCGCAATTTAAAGGAAACAGAGGGGCTGATGGGGATGTTCGTGAATACCGTTCTTCTTTATTCCGATCTGTCAAATAATCCAACCTTTCAGGATCTTATAAATACAACAAAGGCGAGCATGATTTACGATGCCGCTCATTATGATATCCCTTTCATGCATATCGTTGAGCGGCTGAAAGCAGGCGTCACTCCCGGGCGAAACCCCTTATTCCAGGTATTATTCGCGTTTCACGACAGCGATGTTCCTCTTCTTGATTTTGGAGAACTTCATGGTGAATTGTTTGAAAAACACAATGCCACTTCCAAATTGGATATGAATGTCATTTGCATTCCAAGAGCCGAACAACATGTAGCCACCGAATCAGCTCACTTGGAAACGGAAGATATTACCATTGTTTGGGAATACAACAGCGATATTTTCGAGAGAGAAACTATACAAGGAATGTTTGATCATTACATGGTTCTCCTTGAAGAAGTCATCAAGTTCCCTGAAAAAAAGGTTCAGGATATTGATTTGCTTGATCAAAAAGAGAAACAGAAGGTTTTACGCGATTTTAATGACAATGCTATTCATTATAACAGGAATAAAACCATAAAAGAACTTTTCGAGGAGCAGGTTAAGAAACGGCCCGATAAGATCGCCATTATTCATAACGGGAAAGAACTTTCTTATCGGGAGTTAAATTTAAAAGTCAACAGGTTTGCTGACAAAATAACGACCATGTACAGGAATCATTTTGCTGGCGAATCTCTATATAATAAGCCAGTTGGCGTGTGTTTGGAACGCGGACCCGGTATGTTAGTCGGAATATTGGGAATTCTGAAATCCGGGGGGCATTATGTTCCACTCCTTCCTCATTTTCCTGAAAATCGGCTGAAATTTATCATGGAGGATTCTGATATCAAGATCATCTTTTCAGAAAACAACATTGTTAAACAATTACCCTTTCTGCCTGAACAGGGAAGAATCGTTGTGTCTCTTGACGAGGATGTAGAGGATAACGCTAATATACGTGACGAGAACCCGGATAATATTAACAACTCCGGGGATATAGCATACATTATATACACTTCAGGTTCCACCGGAAACCCGAAAGGAGTGACAATACCCCATATCGCTGTAAATAACTTTGTTGAATCGGTCAAGGCGGATATAATTTCTGAAAATGATATTATTGCACAAAGCGCCAACTTCGCCTTCGACGCTTCTATTTTTGAATTCTGGGGAACGTTACTGACAGGTGCAACTCTCGTGATTATTGACTCTCACAAGGTTGAGGATTTCACCCTGTTGAAAAAGGAAATTTCTGATAATAAAATCACATCTGCCTGGTTTACAACTTCCCTGTTTAATGCGATTGTTGATTGCGACGCAGAGCTGCTATTTCCACTCAAATCCGTGTTGTTTGGCGGTGAAGCATGTAATGTAAGCAGCGTTAAAAAATTACTTGAGGTGAAACCGCCATCGCTCATGCTCGTCAACGGTTATGGACCAACGGAATGCACTACTTTCAGCGCGTACTGTATGATTACAGATCAGTACAAGGAGAGCGATATTATCCCAATTGGAAAGCCACTCCACAACTATTCTGCCTACATCCTGGATACGAAACTAAACCCCCTGCCAGTGGGCGTTCCGGGAGAACTGTATATTGGCGGTGACTCTCTTGCAATAGGTTATCTTAACAGGGCTGAACTTACCAAAGAACGGTTTATTGAAAATCCGTTTGTGTCGAAAGGTGATAAAGAGATGCATAGAAATACCCGCCTTTACAAGACAGGCGACTTGGTGAGATGGCTACCGGATGGCAATATCGAGTTCCTCGGACGAACAGACTTTCAGGTAAAGATTCGCGGCTTCAGAATTGAACCCGAGGAAATTGAGACTGTGCTTCTAAGGCATGAGGATGTAAAACAATGCGTTGTAATACCATGGAATCAACAGCTTATAGCCTACTGGGTTCCCAGGGATAACGCGGTTGCCCGGGAAGATATGAAGACGTTCCTTGGCCGTCAACTCCCGGCATTCATGATTCCAACGGCTTTCATCAAGATGGAATCATTCAAACTAAATAGCAATTTTAAAGTTGACAGAAGTAAACTCCCAATCCCTAAATTAGAAGATATAATGTCTTCTAAAAGAGAATATAACCCACCTGTTACGTTGACGGAGGTTACACTTGCTGATATATGGAAAGAACTTCTGGCTCTTGACAAAATAAGCGTCAACGATAACTTCTTTGAAATTGGAGGCAATTCCATTCTCACGGTAAGAATGCTTTCAAGTGTAAAGAGGAAGCTTGGAGCGGATGTGAATATATCACAAATGTTTGCACAGCCCACCATTGCTTATCTGGCAGCATTTATTGAGGGCACGGGAATAACATCCGGCAAATCCGAAAACAACCTGAGTTTAGCGCTGAAGGATTCTGAAATGGTGGTTAAGGTTGAGAATACAAAATCAGAACAGGAACAACAACCTTCTTGTATTCTCCTTACCGGCGTCACCGGGTTTTTAGGAGTTTATCTTCTTGATGGTTTGATTAAGAAAACCAACGCTGACATTTATTGCCTGGTGAGAGGCAAGGATATTGAGGATGTTCAG
>CAIVAT010000015.1 GCA_903903985.1 uncultured Bacteroidales bacterium
GTCCCTCAACTATCTTGAAAGAGCAATCAGCATATATCCCAATGCCGGCAACGGTCTGCTGCTGTATGGCAATGGATTGTCGCTGTATAAAAAAGAGCATAAACTGGCGATCGTCCAGTATTTAAAGATATTGGATTTTGATCCCTACAATCAAAATGCATTTTCAAATACGCTGCAGGTATTGAACTCCATTGACAGCAAACTGGAACCCGACTATAAGATATCGGTATTAAAGCAGCTTTTTGCCAAAAATCCTGAAAATGCCGACGTGAACTACAATCTGGGGAAACTATACGGACAGTTTAAAGGAAACCCCGACTCAGCCTGTTATTTCCTGGAACGTTCGATAAACCTCAATCCAACCAACATCTCCGTACACAAGGACCTTGGGATCGTTTATAGCATGAAAGGTGAGTATACCAAAGCTTTAGATATATTTTCCAGGGCTGGGAAACTCGATCCATCGGACAACCAGATTCGTCAAAACATTCAGATCACCCTTCATCTCATGGATCAAAAGCGAAAATGATCAGTGGGCTGACGATCGAATTTACATATGTTTTCATTGTTTCACCCCGGAAAGTTCCTTTGCCCTTTTCAGGTTTCCCAGGTTGAAATAAGAGGCCGCCAGGTTTCTTCTGATCCGCTCGTCGCCAGGCTGTATCCTGAGCGCCTTTTCAAGATAAAATGCCGATTGCGCGAAGTTTCCTTTCATGGCAAAAGCCACTCCAAGGTCGCCCAGGCAATCCAATTGTGTGCTGTCTATCTGGCTGGCCCTGATCAGGCTGACGATGGCTGAATCGGGAAGGTTCATCTCTTTGCCGTAGACAAGTCCTTTGTTATAGTACGACTCGTACTTTTCACCTGCAGCAGCAATTAAAAGATCATAATAACGGATCTTCAATGCGGGTTTTTTCAGCCGGTTGATGGCGACAATACAGTTGGCAATGGCTTTATCGTAGGATGCGTTCAGTTTGAGGGTTTCCAGGTACATCTCCAGCGCCTCTTCATAATTGCCGTTTTCATAATATGCATTCCCAAGCAGGAAGGTCTCTGTGGTACTCTTGTTCAATTTTACCGCTTGTTGAAGATACGGGATTGCCCTTTGGGCAAAGGCTCTTTTTTCAACGGTGTCTTTGGTGGCTTCTGCTTTTAAAAGCAATTCGTGGCCTGCTCCCTTGGTAATGACGGCGCTGTTTACCGAAGTAAGTACATCATGGGTATAGAGTGTAAAACTATCCTTCCAGTCAAGGTTCCTGGAAATTGTCTTTACCGAATACACGACCAGCAGCAATGTGAGTAAATAAGGAAGAATCTTTGTCATCTTCATCCGCCCGGCTCCCCGTATTAAAATCCATGTCAGGGCAATTGCAAAACCTACCGAAGGAATAAAGGCAAACCTTTCACCCAAAAAAGGTCCAACAATGAATAACAGGTTTGAAACAGGGAACAGGGCGACAAGATAGAAAAGCAGCCCGAAGCCGGCAATATTCTTACGGTAAGTGAAAAACAGTCCGGCAATTGTAAGGCCAGTATACAGCAACAAAGGCAAAAATGCACGGACATCCGTAAGGCCCACATAAGGGATGTAAAAAGGATAGTAATCAATGGTAAGGGGATGCGGCACCAACAGCAGTTTCAGATACAACCAGAGGGTGTAAAAGGTCGTTCCGTATCGTTCTGAAAATCCGGAAGCATACATAAAAGAATTACTGAGGATATTATCCTCCATGGATGGCTTTGAGTTCCAGCCGAGGACACTCTGCCGTATAAACATAAATATCGCAAACCCGGCCAGTAAGCTCAATGCCGGGGACAATACTGATTTCCTGAAAACCATCCTGCTCCTGCAACAGTACAAGGAAATTGGTATAAGCACCAGGAGCGGCGCAGCACTCTCTTTCGACATGAGGGCAAGAAAAAAGAACACTCCTCCATAGAAAGCATGGATGCCTTTTGTTTTATCGGCAAATAAAATCATCGAATTCCATGAAAGCAGCCCAAAAAGCAATGCCATCAGTTCATCGCGCCCTTTGATATTGGCCGTAACTTCGGTGTGGATCGGATGGGCTGCAAAAAGAAGGGCGGCCATCAGCGATAAACTCAGAAAATAATCCCGGGGTTTTTTAAACTCCAGCTTTTCCTGAAACAACATGGCAAGTACCTTAAAAAGGAGCATGCAGATCAGTCCATAGAGGATGATGTTGATCAGATGGCTCAACATGGGATTTGCACCTGCCAGCTGATATTCAAGGCTGAAGGTAATCAATGACAATGGCCGGTACCTGCCACCCCTGAACAGATTTTTCTGTCCGGTAAATCCTGTAAAACTATCATTGAACAGATGGCCAAATATCCCGGTGATCCCCTGCTTTGTAAATTTATTGCCTGCCATGACACTGAAATCGTCATAGGCATATTTATTGGGCAATGTGTTAAGATAAATAGCTGATCCAAATATAAAAACGAATAAATAAAGATACTTGCTCTTCATGCTTAATGCATTTAATGTCGTAATGCAAATAACGTTGGCAATGCAATTAATTTTTGTTTTTCAGTCCTTCGATGAAGGATGCCTCCACCGGGTAATTCGCCGATTTTGCCTTGAGTGCGAACTGGTAAGCTTTAACGAAATCACCCTGCGCACTAAGGATTACCGAACTGTTGTAATAAGCCGTCCCGTTTGCAGGATTCAGCGCAAGGCATCGTGAATAATCGGCCAGCGCTTCCGGGTATCGTTTGAGCATGTAAAAACCAGTTCCCCGTTTAAGGAAGAAATCATCGTTCCCCGGGATCTGATCGATCAAGATAGAATAGTCTTTTACCGCGTCTTCATAACGGCCCATTGATAAAAGGGTGTACGACCTGTTCATATATACTTCAATCGTACCGGGCTTCAGCATCAGCGATTTTTCGTAGTCTTTCAATGCAGCCTCAAATTTCCCGGCCTTTGCATACGTAATTGCCCGGTTTAAATAAGTCTCATAGTTGACGCTGTCGAGCGCAATTGATTTCGAGTAGGCGGCCAGGGACTTTTCTGTTTCGTTTTTTAATCCATAGATGTTCCCGAGATTGCTGTAAGCCCGCGGATCGTTCTGCTTCAATTTGATATAAATCATGTAATCATCGAGCGCTTTATCGGTCATATTCAGGGCGCCGTAGTAATTTCCCCGGTTTTTGTAGGCCACCTCTGCCTGCGGATACTTGGAGATCACATCGGTCCAAAGGGTTTCAGAGTTTTTCCAGGACTTGATTTGTTCAAAAGCAACTTTAACGGAAACCACGGAAAAAAGGATCAGGAAGCCTGCCAAAACCCATCGGAACGGATGAACCGGGCTGCCTTTGCTGGCAAAGCCCTGGTCGGCATACCATGCAATGATAAAAAACAGACCGATGGAGGCAACATACGAGTAACGATCGGCCATGATGGCACTGCCCACCGATATAAACTGAAGGACAAGGACCACGGAAAAAAAGTAGAACAGGAATCCGAACAGGAAAACCCGGGTGAAACGGATGGAATAATAGACCAATCCTCCGATGATGATCGCGATCACTGGTGAAAGGTAGAATATCATTGGCAGGTTCCCCGCCTGGCTTAATTGTGGATAAGGATAAAAAGCGGAAAATTGCCATGGAAAAACCAGCTTATAGAGATACATGATAAAACCGTAAGTTGCAAACATCATTCGCTGAACCATGCTGAATGCTCCGATATCGGCAATGGCATCCTTCGATTGGATCACGACCGTGATGACCCCGAAAATGATACCCAGCAGCAGAAAAGGGATCTTTTCCAGCCAGACCTTCAAGGAAAACTGACGCTTCTGGAAATAATCGATGGCCAGGATGATCATGGGAAAAACAACAGCGGCGGGTTTGGAAAGCAGCGAACAAATGAAAAAAATAAAAGTCAGCAGCAGCGCAAACAACGATTTATGCTCAAGATATTTAAGGTACATGATCAACCCCGCCAGAAAGAAAAGCGTGTAAAGCACATCTTTCCGCTCTGCAATCCAGGCAACTGACTCAACATGCATCGGGTGGATGGCGAAAAGAAGTGCTGTAACGGTAGCTACAAGCACCCGTTTGCGCGACAGCATATAAATAAATATGAAAACCAGCAATACATTCAGCATATGCAGCAACACATTGGTCCTGTGAAATGGTTCTGCAGTCAAACTCTCCGTGTTCCTTGACAAATTCTTCCCATCGGATGCACTATGATAATCAACACCGAGAGAGATCATGGTCAGTGGATGGTAATTGGAAGCGGAAGGGTTTGCGAACAAGTATGCGGCATTTTTGCTGTTGAGTTGCTTTACCTGGGGATTTTCCAGAACATAGGCAGGATCATCCCAGTTGGTAAACTGGTAACTGATAACTGGCTTATAGAGCATCCATGTGATGATTAACAGTAAAACAACAGGTAAAACAATATGCCAAAGGGGCTGCGAGGTTGCGACATTCTTTCCGGATCCGGAAGGTTTTGCCGCCTGTGCTTTTTTATTCTGTTTCTTTTGATTCTGTTTCATTTGATAAATATTGATGTCAATCCGGGATTGGTTGCTAAGCAATCTTTTTTCTTACACAGCAACACAGGGAAATCACTGAGGGCCATTGCATTCGATCTATAGCCCCGGCTAATATCCGATTATTAGTCATGATTATAACACTTAATCAATTCTCTGTGTATTTCCGCGTAATTCATTGTAATTCAGTTTTAAATGTAAAATTATCAAATCAATCTATCACAGAAATTTAGACTCGTGATTCGCGTTCCTAATTTTTCAGTGGTAACCACCAAAAAAAAAGAAATTTCACAGGCCGGATTCGAGGGTAACATTATCAGTATTGGCAGCAACCATTATTGCAGTGATTTCAGGTACTCCGGGGAGACCTTGGTGCCGAGTTCAGATGCTTTCAGCCCATCGGCAAGCGCTTTTGCACGGTCGCCCAATTTTTTATATGATTGGGACCTGAAATAATAATAGTTCCCGAAATCCGGTTTTATCGAAATAGCTTTATCAAACCAACCAAGGCTCTCCTGGAAACGTCCCGATGACTGGTAAGCGATGGCAATGCTCATGCAAACCCGTTCATCATCGGGCTTTAAAACAAGGTAGTGCTTGAAATCGTCAATCGATTCTTCGGTTTTCCCCATTCCTCCATATGCAACTGCCCGGTTGGCATAGGAAACCGCGATACTTGTGTCGAGTTCCAGGGATTTTGTCAGAAAATAGACGGCCGAGTCGTACTGATGGCGTTTAACATAGATGGCGCCCAAATTCCCCAGGCCAAGGGCATTGTCCATCTTTATTTTTAAAACCCTGGTGTAATCCAGGTAGGCTGAATCATCTCTGCCCTTATCGAAGTAGATATTTCCACGCATCAACATAATTTCCGCATCATTCCTGTCAAGCATGAGAGAGGTATTCAGGTCGGGAAGTGCTTTTTCATTATTTTTCTCAGCCCTGTAATACAAACCCCGGCAGGCATATGGCCGGGAATCTCTTACCGGATATTTTTGAATAACGTCCGACCACAGTGTTTCCCCGTTTTTCCACACCTTGCAACGCTGATAGGTTGAAACCATTAAAAATACCGAATAAAATGCAAATATCAGCCAGAGAAAGGGGAGCCATGATTTAAATTTTTCTTTTATTTGCTCCATCCCCCATCCTGCCAAAAAAACCAGTCCAAGGTATGGCACTTTGATATAACGGTCTGCCATGAATCCCTGGCCGGCACCAAATATCTGCAGCATGAAAACAATGGATAGAAGAAAAAACAGGGCCCCGAAAACCACTGACCGTGTTTTACCGGCAGTCAGGTATACGGCGAAACTCAATAAAAGAATAAAAAGCGGGCTTAAATAATAGATTACCGGCAATGTCTGCCCACTCAAACCCGGGTAGGGGTATAAAGCGCTCATGGTTGTTGGTGCAATAAATTTCAGGAGATATGCACTCAGGGAATATATCCCGAAGAAAATTCTTTCGGAAAGGGTAAATATTTCATTTATTTTCAAAGCTCCGACACTTCGCAGCACAAATATTCCCGCAACGCCAAAAACAAGCGAGAGAATAAAGAATGGCGTTTTCTCAAACACTATTTTCAACCAGCCCGTTCTTTTAAAATAATAATCAACCGCAAGCAACACCAGGGGAAGGGAAACTGCCTGTATTTTCGAAAACAGGGCAAGAACAAAAAGAACCAGGCTCAGACCAAAAAAAATATGTTTGCGCGCGGAAGCCTGTATATAGTATATATATAACAATAATGATCCGAAATAAAAAACACTATACAGAAGATCTTTTCTTTCGGTTACCCATGCAACGGATTCAACTCCCATCGGGTGAACACCATAGATCATTGCCGCTGCTGCAGCATAAAGCAAACCAAGTTTAAGCGAACGAAGGATCCGGAAAACCAGAAATGTACAGAGCAGGTGGAGCAGCAGATTCGTAACATGAAAAGGCAACGGGTTTAATCCCCAGATTTTATATTCCAGCGCATAGCTCAGCAATGGCAGGGGCACATAGGTTCCTCCCACCTGCGATGTGAACATCGCTTTAATTGCAGTTGGGGAGAGGCTTCTGATCATGGCATTGTCGACGATGTAGGCATTGTCATCCCAGGTTGGAATAAAATCACTGCTGAGGACCGGCAGGTAACAGGCGAAAGTTATTACAAGAAATAAGACAACCAGTAAAGTTTCATTTCCGTATATCTTTTTCTGTGCGTCCCGATGCGGGATGGAAGCCCTGGTTGCTGTTCCGGCTGGCCTTTTCACCTGCGTTTTCACCTGTGCTTTTTGTTTCATGACGGGTTCAATGAATTAACAAACCATTTTCAATTGCCACTTTGACCATTTGGGCCGTGTTGCGTAACTTCATTTTCTTGAATAAATTCGCTTTATGTCTTTCCACTGTTTTATTGCTGACGAACAATTTATCGGAGATCTCTTTGGTAGAATGTCCCTCCGACAAATACCCGATGATTTCAATCTCCCTTGCAGTGATGGATCTGTAATCAATCAATCCAGCCTCTGCATCCGGAGCATAGTCGCGCAGGATCACCTTGGAGCATAAACTGCAAAAATAGGTTTTTCCGTTGTAAACTCTTTTGATCCCTTCATGCAGTTCCTCCACAGTGCAATTTTTCGATAAAAAACCTTTTGCCCCATGTTTTAGCATTTCTTTAATAAAAAAGGGATGGTTATGTTTTGAAAGGGAAACGACTTTCACCCATGGCATTTTTTCATCAATGACCCGTGTAACCTGGATCATGGTCAATCCGGGTTTTTCAACATCCAGCAGGACAACATCGGGTTTGATACTTTCGAGCAGATGCAACAATTCGGACCCGCCGCCTGCCGTACCAATGATTTCAAAATCCCCCATCGAGCCAATCAATGAAATAAGAGAATGGAGGATAATTCGTTGTTTTTCAGCAATTATTATGCTGATTTTCCTTTTATCATCAGCAGGGTTACCCATATTTCCATAAGATTTAACATTTATTAACATTGAATCTAAATAACAAGTAACATTTGTTAATATATTTGGCAAATTATCATCGTAAATATCTTAATTAATTGTAAAACTGATTTAAAGTTTCAAAAATAATAAAAATACATGATTTAAGACACCAGGTGACGTATTTCCTGAAATAATAAAAATTTGCCATTAATCGTTAGAGAATTCGATTTTTTTTCTAATTTCGTTTGTTGTTTTTATTAAAATTAAAACTATATTTGCTACCGAAAAAGCAGTCATTCTGCATGTTATGTAATTACTCTAACAAAATTATCCTGAAAGAGTTAATTATTAGACGGTTGCTATAATTATGTTTATGCTAAAAACAATGATGCGTTTTTAAACCCGATCACCGCACTTTTTTATTTAAAAACCAAACCCAAAGCCATGCAAACAACCAAAATATACATCCTTTTAGAACCTCCTCCTTAGGTGAGATGAAGATTTTTCAATTACCATTGAAATTAATCAACCCCACTATATTTACCCAATTATTAAATAAACCTAGTTTAAACTAATCAGTAAATTATGAAAACACTTTACCTGAAGACAACGATGAAGTTGTTGAGGCTTTTACCCGCCTTAATATTCTTCATTCTGGCCTTGTCATACAATGCCAGATCACAGTATGCTGACCCCAATCCGGTATGTTACGGACAGCCTATACATCTGTTTTGTTCCATGGCGGGTTGCGGAATAGGTGGAGCCACCTATACCTGGCAAAATCTAAGCGGTTCGTGGATGATTTCCGGAACAATGGAAGGCAATACGGAACTCAATCTTGATGCCCCCAGCATTAATGTTGGTGAAAACGGTTATGCAACCGACCTGTTTTTTCTTTACATTCAATATGCCCCGCCTCCCGGAGGTTTTTCAGGAGGATCAGTCCAGGTAAATTTATTACCGGAGATTTTTGTCAACGCAACCATCGTTCCTGTTAAATGTTTCGGCGCCGCAACCGGCTCGATCAACATTACAGCTACCGGTGGAAGACCCGGGTTTACCTATCATTGGAGCAATGGTTCCACGGCACGCAACCAAAGCGGTTTGACCGCCGGGACATATACCGTCACGGTTACTGACACCAAATCATGCCCGAAAGTTTCATCGTTCACTGTTGGCGGACCTTCCTCTGCAATTGATGCAAGCAATGCATTGGTTACAAATGTGAAATGCGCGAACGGCAATGATGGGGCAATTAATCTCACCGTTATCGGTGGTACTTCGCCTTATACTTTTCACTGGAGCTCCGGCCCTGTGACTGAAGATATAAGCAATCTTACTGCCGGCAATTATACGGTTACCATTACCGATGCCGCCAGTTGTACCCTGACCAACAGCTGGCAGGTGACTCAACCGAGTGCACTTTCGCTTTCCGGCGGATCCCTGCCGGTTTTGTGTAATGGCGGAAATACCGGTTCCATCGGCATTACTCCCGGTGGCGGAACACCTCCTTATACATTCAAATGGAGCAACAGCGCTACGATTGAAGACATCAGCGGATTGACCGCCGGCAACTACACTGTTACCGTTACCGATCACAACCTTTGTACCATCACCGGCAGCTACAATGTAGCTCAACCCGACGCACTTACACTCAACGGCACACCAGTACCGGTATCGTGTAATGCCGGCAATAACGGTTCTATTGGCATCACGGTAGGTGGCGGAATGGGACCTTACGGATTTGTCTGGAGCAATGGTCTTCACATCGAAGATATCAGCGGTTTAACTGCAGGTACCTATACTGTGACCGTTACCGACTACAACAATTGTACGATCTCCCGCAGCTGGGAAGTAACCCAGCCATCAGCCTATTTCGGAGATGCAGTCCCAACACCTGTTTCCTGTTTTGGCGGCAATGATGGTTCAATCAACCTCACTATTGGCGGTGCAACACCTCCATATACCTTCAGTTGGAGCAATGGCTCTGCCAGTGAAGATTTAACCGGGTTGACTGCAGGTGTATATACTGTGACCGTTACTGATCACAACCTGTGTATCATTACCGGAAGCTGGCAGGTAACCCAACCGGCTCACCCGCTTGGATTATCCGGTGAAGCATCACCAGTGTTATGCTATGGTGGCAACACCGGCTCTATCGGGATTTCAGTAGATGGCGGAACCGCCGGCTACAGCTATTCCTGGAGCAACGGAGCCTCTTCTGAAGATATCAGCGGATTGACTGCAGGTGTTTATACTGTCTTAGTTACTGATGCAAACCATTGCACCATCTCTGACAGTTGGCAAGTAACTCAGCCATTGGCGCTGGCTCTTGATGGAGCTGCAACACCCATGTCGTGTTTCGGAGTCAATTCAGGTTCTGTCAATATCACCCCAAGCAACGGAACTGGTCCTTACACGTTCCTCTGGAGCAATTTTGCAGTATCGGAAGACATCACCGGATTATCTGCAGGTGTTTATACGGTTACCGTAACTGATCATAACCTGTGTACCATTACAGGAAGTTGGGAAGTTACTCAGCCGGCCGAACTCATGATCAGTGGCAGTGCACTGCCTGCTGCATGCTATGCAGGAAGTACCGGTTCTATCTCCATCGATGTTACCGGAGGAACCGGAGCATATACCTATGACTGGAGCAACGGCTTACATATTGAAGATATCACTGGCTTAACCGCCGGCGATTATACCGTAACCGTTACGGATGCCAGTTCCTGCTTCAAGACCAGCAGTTTCACAGTTGGATCGCCATCAGCCATTCATGCCGAGGCTATTCCTACCAATGCTTCCTGCAAGGATACTCCTACCGGAGCCATCAATCTGACAGTTACCGGCGGAACCAGTCCTTATGGATACGTCTGGAACACGGATGAGACAACCGAGGATATCTCTGGCCTTTATGCCGGCGACTATACCGTAACCATTACCGACCTTAACAATTGCACCCTCGTGGGAAGCTGGACCATCACTGAACCTTCACGCGTAACGTGGATTGGCAGTGTGACCAATGTTTTGTGCCATGGCGGAAGCGACGGTTATATTAATGGTACAACCTATGGTGGCACCTCACCTTATACTTATGTATGGAGTTCAGGACAAACAGTTGAAGACATCTCTGGTTTAACCGCTGGTATATACCACTTGACGGTAACAGACTTCAACGGCTGCCCGACCATTACCTTCAGGGATGTGCTCGAACCACCTGCGCTGGTTGTTAATCCGATTGCTGTCGTTACCAACGTTTCCTGCAATGGCAGGGCCGACGGAGCGATCAATATCAGCGTATCCGGAGGAACACCAGACTATAGCTTTGCATGGAGCAACGGACAATTTACGGAAGACATCACCGGATTATCGGCTGGTGTTTATACCGTGACTGTCACCGACTTCAACCAATGCAAGGCATACGGGAGTTGGGAAGTTACCCAGCCTCTCCTGCTTGAAAATTCCTTTACAAAAGTTGATGTATCATGCAACGGTGGCAGCAATGGGTCGATCGACCTGTCCGTTACCGGAGGCACCCCACCATTCACCTATTGGTGGAGCAACGGAACATCCGATCAGGATGTCAGTGGATTAACAGCAGGCTGTTATTCAGTGGTTGTTACCGATGCAAAACTGTGTACAACGTCCAACTTTATTTGCATCAACCAACCCTCTGCTCTTTCATTGAGAGGTGATCCTTCACCTGTTCTTTGTCATGGCGGAAATACCGGTTCGATCGACATTACTGTTGGCGGCGGAACCATTGGCTACACTTATTCATGGAGCACCGGAGCATCATCTGAAGACATCGGCGGATTAACAGCAGGTGTTTACACGGTTCTTGTTACCGATGCAAACCATTGTACCATCTCCGACAGCTGGCAGGTTACCCAGCCGGATGCACTTACACTCGACGGAGCCGCAACTCCGATGTCATGTTTCGGAGTAAATTCCGGGTCAATCGGCATCACACCAGGCGGTGGAATAGGTCCTTATACGTTCCTCTGGAGTAATTTTGCAGTATCGGAAGACATCACCGGATTATCTGCAGGTGTTTACACAGTTACCGTAACTGATCATAATTTATGTACGATTACCGGAAGTTGGGAAGTTACCCAGCCAGCCGAAATCATGATCAGTGGTACTGCACTGCCTGTAAGTTGTAACGGAGGAGGAAACGGATCCATCAGCATCGATGTTACCGGCGGAACCGGAGCATATACCTATGACTGGAGCAACGGCTTACATATTGAAGATATCACTGGCTTAACAGCCGGCGATTATACCGTAACCGTTACGGATGCCAATTCCTGCTTTAAGACCAGCAGTTTCACAGTTGGATCACCATCAGCTCTTCATGCCGGTGTGATTCTGACCAATGTTTCCTGCAAGGATACCCCGACCGGAGCAATCAATCTGACAGCTTCAGGTGGAACCAGTCCTTATGGTTATGTCTGGAATACAGATGAAACTACCGAGGATATCTCTGGCCTTTATGCCGGCGACTATACGGTAACCATTACCGACCTTAACAATTGCACCCTCGTGGGAAGCTGGACCATCACTGAACCTTCACGCGTAACGTGGATTGGAAGTGTGACCAATGTTTTGTGCCATGGCGGAAGTGACGGTTATATTAATGGTACAACCTATGGTGGTACTTCACCTTATACTTATGTATGGAGTTCAGGACAAACAGTTGAAGATATCTCTGGTTTAACCGCCGGGATATACCACTTGACGGTAACAGACTTCAACGGCTGCCCGACAATTACTTACAGGGAAGTCACCGAACCTCCTTTACTGGTTGTAAATCCGGTTGCTGTTGTTACCAACGTTACTTGTAACAATTTCGACAACGGAGCAATCAATATCACTGTAACCGGAGGAACTCTGGACTATAGCTTTGTTTGGAGCAGCGGACAATTTACGGAAGATATCACCGGATTAACAGCTGGTATATATAGCGTAACTGTCACCGATCATAACCAATGCAAGGCATACGGAAGTTGGGAAGTTACCCAGCCGCCAGCTTATTTTGGTGATGCTGTGCCAAAACCTGTTTCATGTTACGGCGGTAATGATGGTTCAATCGACCTCACTATTGGCGGCGCAACTCCCCCTTACACATTTATTTGGAGCAATGGCGGATCAAGTGAAGATATCAGTGGACTGACCGCGGGTGTTTATACCGTGACCGTAACTGATCACAACCTCTGTACCATTTCCGGAAGCTGGCGTGTCACCCAACCGGAATTCCCGCTTGCATTACGGGGTGAAGCATCACCTGTATTATGCAATGGTGGCAATACCGGTTCGATCAACATTACTGTTGGCGGCGGAACACCCGGCTATACTTATTCATGGAGCAACGGACAATCATCTGAAGACATCAGCGGATTAACAGCAGGTGTTTACACGGTTCTTGTTACCGATGCAAACCATTGTACCATCTCCGACAGTTGGCAGGTTACCCAGCCGGATGCGCTTACCCTCGACGGAACACCATTACCGGTGTTGTGTCATGGCGGTAATACCGGATCAATCGGCATTACACCAGGCGGCGGAATAGGTCCTTATACCTTCGTATGGAGTAATTCACAATTAATTGAAGACATCTCCGGATTAACTGCAGGTGTTTACACCGTAACGGTAACTGATCATAACTTGTGTACGATTACCGGAAGTTGGGAAGTTACCCAGCCAGCCGAAATCATGATCAGTGGTACTGCACTTCCCGTAAGTTGTAACGGAGGAGGAAACGGATCCATCAGCATCGATGTTACCGGAGGAACCGGAGCATATACCTATGACTGGAGCAACGGTTTACATATTGAAGATATCACTGGCTTAACAGCCGGCGATTATACCGTAACCGTTACGGATGCCAATTCCTGCACCAAGACCGACAGTTTCACGGTAGGCGCACCATCAGCTCTCTCAGTTGATGCCATTCTGAAAAATGTTTCCTGCAAGGATACCCCGACCGGAGCAATCAATATCACTGTTACCGGCGGAACCAGTCCTTATGGTTATGTCTGGAATACAGATGAAACTACCGAGGATATCTCTGGCCTTTATGCCGGCGACTATACCGTAACCATTACCGACCTTAACAATTGCACCCTCGTGGGAAGCTGGACCATCACTGAACCTTCACGCGTAACGTGGATTGGAAGTGTGACCAA
>CAIVAT010000016.1 GCA_903903985.1 uncultured Bacteroidales bacterium
GATGGCGTACAGCGCCATCACCCGACCGCGCATCTCGGGGGCGGAGTTGAGCTGCAGGGTGCCATTCGCCGTCGCCACGAAGGCGATGGAGAAGAAGCCCATCGGCAGGAGCAGCAGCACCGCCCAGGTGGTGGTTGGGGCGAAGGCCAGGGCCGTCATGGTCACCCCGAAGCCGAGCCCTAGGTTGGCCAGACGCCGCTGATTTGGTCGCCCATGGTGCTGCGAAAGATCTCATAGGCATCCCTGCTGCGGCTGATCTTTTCGCGCGACATGACGGCCGACTCATTCCGCCGCCGCCCGATTTCCAGCGCCGCAATGATCGTGATGGCACGTACCGTGCCGATTCCCCTGATGGCGACCAGGTCGGAGATACTCAGCTTTGATAATTCCGCAAGGTTGTCGTGCGACAGCTTCAGGATTTGCTTTGCCAGGTCCACGGCCGTATCATGACGGGTTCCGGAGCCGATAAGCAAGGCGAGCAGTTCTGCATCGCTCAGGCTGTGACGGCCTTTGAGCAGGAATTTTTCGCGGGGACGGTCATCCTCGGCCCAGTTCCTGATCGGTGTACGGTTAATATAGGTTTCCATAGCTTTTATTGGTTAATCAGAGATACAGGGAAAAAGTAATTTGATTCCTCACAATTATACACTACGACATTGTTTGGCGTACCCTTGATGTAACTTTGCATGAAAAAGGACATGAATACATTGTTTTTTACTCAACGGTTTCCCGATGAAACTGCATGCAAAGAGCATTACCGGGATATGCGGATCAGAAAAGGTATTATTTGTAAAAAATGTGGAGGAAAGAACCATTACTGGTTGTCCTCCAGATGGCAATTTGAATGCAAGGTCTGTCATTTTCGTACTACATTAAAAAGTGGAACGGTGATGGAAAATTCTAATTTATCATTCAGAACCTGGTACTTGGCCATTGTGTTCATGACAGCCACAAAGAAAGGCATTTCAGCTTGTGAGATGCAACGGCAACTGGGATATAAGCGATACATGACGGTGTGGTGGCTTATGCATCGGATCAGGGTGGTTATGGGCAAAAGGGATGACTTATATAAGTTGGCAGGAATGATCGAATTTGATGAAGGATTTTTTAAAACGGCCATTCCGGAAAGCCAGCGAAAAACGCTAAAAAGGGGCAAAGGCAGCCAGCGACTGGAAAATGTTGGAGTCATTGCAGAATCAACCCCTTTAGAGGATATAAATACGGGTGTTGTAACCAAGCACTGCAGGTATTTCAAAATGAAGATTTTAGATTCTCAAAAAACAGAATCGGTTAATACACTTTTTGAAAAAAACGTCACATCCGATAGTGTTGTTTTCTCGGATAAGGCTCTCACTTACAAAGAAATAGACAAATTCGTTGATTTGCATGTTGTTGAAAAATCATCGGAAAACACTACAAAAACGACCCTCAAATGGGTACATATTGCAATCAGCAATGCTAAAAGAACTTTTCTTGGTGTTTATCATAAATTGGATGCCAACTACTTGCAAAATTATATTGATGAATTTATGTATAAATTAAACAGGAGAAACAGTTTTGATCTTTTTGAACGAGTCGTTATTGCTGCTGTTTTTCCTTACTGGTACAATTGTGAGTAATCATATTTAATAACATTGTCTTTCATGGTTTTTCCCGTTTCGTCCACCAGAAACCATAAAAGTAAAACCCCTGTTCATAACTTTTTTATACTGCATTTCCGCATTCCTGCATGGTTTGCATTCATTTATACTTCCAGTTCCTCTCCTTCCCCTCTGCCATCCACTCCACGGAGGTTTCCAGCCGTTTCTGGCGCGTGGCGGCGGTTTTGGC
>CAIVAT010000017.1 GCA_903903985.1 uncultured Bacteroidales bacterium
CTGGAACACAGACTAATTCGCCCCATAAGGTGGTCACGTTATTAACAAGAAAACAAAATTAACAAAGAAAAGAAAAAGTAGCAAAAAGAAAAGAAAATCAACTACTTACACCAGTATGTCAAAGAACTATTAACAATTATTATTTAAAAGCTTACAAATCTAAATGAAACACTGAGTGATCCTTAGTGTTCTAAGGGCCCAAGTGGTTTATTTTACTGTAAGAATCCTTCCTTATGCAGTTATAGATATATCTTTATCTCCGTTCTGAAGATTTTCATACTTTTATACAAAATTGCCGGATGAATAAAATTGTATTACTGCTGTTTCTTTTTATACCCCTTGCCGGGTTGGCCCAACGGTTCAACGGTGGTATATTGGCCGGTGGCGTGATCAGCCAGGTGGATGGCGACAACAACCAGGGGTACCACAAAGTGGGATACCTTGGAGGAGCGTTTGTCAGCCTGAAGATTTCACCCCGGTCATCCTTCCAGCTGGAGATGGAATATATCCAGAAAGGAGCCCGTAAAAATGCAGATACGCTGACCAACATGGATACCACCTTCCTGAACCGGCTTCACTACCTGGAGATTCCGTTGCTGTACCAGTACACGTTCGCAAAAAGGTTCCAGGCCGAGATCGGGCCGGCCGCCGATGTGTTCCTTGGCTCCTACGAAGAGGTAAACGGATTGGAGCCCCCCTACCTTACGGTTCCTTACCAAACGGTTACCCTGACAGGGATCATCGGTATTACCTGCTTCATCACCGATCATCTCAAAGCCGGGTTCCGGTTCAACTATTCATTGATGTCGATCAGGACCGATTATGTTGCAGGTGCCCGGAAAATCTTGTTCGAAACAGGGCAGTACAACAATGTGTTGTCACTGGGTTTGAGCTGGTATTTTAAGCCGAGGGATTATTGACGGAACATGGAAATTGAACATTAAGAATATTGGTTATCTGCACGTTAACTCCTATTTGCCAAAGAAACATGAGACAATTAACCATTTCCTTATTTGCATTTCTGGCATTACAGTCTTACGCCCAAAAAACATTATTAATATTTGATTTGCAAAATCATACTGTTGACTCTATTAAAAATATTCAATACGATTCAACAAAACTTTATGATCGAACCAATTATTACCTCGGTACAATTGACACGTTGACCGAACTGCTGGAACAGATCCCGCCAGAATATAATCTATTCCCCAACAGCCAATTTACACACAAAAAAAGAGCATCTGCCGATTACGATATTAAGAAATACCCCATCAGGACAAGTGTAAAAATTTCATTCGAAAAGAATGATACATTAACAAGTGACTGCTCAGGCAGCATGGTAAGCAGAAGGCATGTATTGACCGCAGCTCATTGCGTTTCAGCGGTTAATACAGACACGTTGTTGTTCGATTCATTGTATGTTTGTCCCATTTTTGATAATGGACACTATAATATCAACTTCCCCTGTAGTTGGGTTCAAAAAATATTTTTTTTTAAAAACTGGAACCTATTTAATGAGGATTTCGCAATTCTTCAACTAAAAGAATCCATTGGAGATTTAACCGGCTGGATAAGTATCGGTTTTGATAAAGCAGATAGTGCATTACTAAATGGTATATATTACAAATTTACCTATCCGGCCCACACGATGTTTCCGATGGATTCTGCTGAATACAATGGAGATACATTATATTACAATTATGGCAAAATTGATGTCGTCACCAATAATCATATAGGAATAAGCCATACCAATGGAATCCAGGGTGAAAGTGGCAGTTCTTTAATTAAAGTTGAGAACGATCAAAATTATACAAGTTATGGGGTGTTATCTTTCTCAAACAACCTGATGCACTGTAAAATAAATAATTGGAAATATTACTATTTAGAATCAATTCTACATGATGATTTGATATTTGGATTTGAAGAAGAGAATTATAATACCGAATTTTTAATGTTTCCCAATCCGGCAAAAGATAAAATCTGGATAAAAAATATTGGCCGATCTGAAATCACAGGGATATCCGTACGTGATATTTTGGGGAAAATACGGTTATATAGAAATCCTCCTGTTTCAAGTATTGACTTAAGCACATTACCCTCAGGGATTTATTTTGTTCGAATTAAATCGAAAAATTCACAAGTGACAAAAAAACTAATCATCTGCGGTAGACAATAAGTAAGGCTTCCTGTTGTAGCCAGGGTTGTTGTTCACATAGGCAAGTCAGAAAAGTAAATTTACTGAATATCCTCCAAGGGTGTTCCACAATAATTTTTATAATTGCATATGGATGAGTATAAAATTATTTCAGACATTGACAACCGAATTTCCAGGTTAGGAAGTCTTCAAACGATCTTTGGTACTAAAACAAACAGGTTTGAAGGATTTGTGGTTCCTGATAAAATCGATTCCAAAATTACTTCAGTCAAAAGGATGTACTATTTTTACCTGGGATTAAGTATTGTATTGGGTGGACTATTGTATGTAGCTGGTTTTGCACAAATCTTTGATGTAAAGTTTCTGGATTTATCTAAATCCGGATTACTTATAATTCTTGTTGTTGGAGATATTCTTATGACGATTAGAAATAAAATTGACCTGGAAAGACTTAAAATGATCAAATATCTGTTGGGATTAAAACAAATAATAGAACGAGAATAAATGCGAATCACAACATGCGTTATGGCAATAAGGGTTTCAGTGGTATGCGAAGGGTTTTAGCCCGCTGCAACTTTTCGTGTATTTTGACAGGAAATCACCCGCAATCCCTTGCTGGCCATCCTCCCAACCGTTAATGGTAATTATAATGAAAATCACGAACCCAAAATCAAAAGCTGTGAAAACATCATTGTCACTTTTCCTGGCTGTTTTTCTTGTAAGCTCAGCGAAAGCCCAGGAATTTTCATTTCAGATGAAGTTCATTGATGCAATGGGAAACCGGGACAGTATAACGCTCGGATATGATGTCAGCGCTTCAGATACCATAGATCCCGCTTTTGGAGAGGTAAATATTATTTCAGCACCCTATACATCTGCAATAAATGTAAGGGCTGGCAATGTTTGGTTCCAGCAAAACTCATTTCCCGGGTTTGGTAAAACTGCATTCGAAACAAAGACTCAAATCCTTCCGAATATTTGTGGAACAGGAAATTTTTGGTCGATATTACCAATCGCTGAGATACATATTGTTTCTGCACATTTCCCTCTTCAGGTATTTTGGAACAGATCTCTATTCAATGATATTTGTCGGAATGGAAGTGTCCTGACAAGTGTTCATCCGGGTGGCTGGTGGGATACAGGAGGTTTCAGGGATGAATTAACTTCAATGGATTCGGCAATATTAATTCAAAATCAGTTCCATTATCTAAATGGAGCCGATACAGTCAATGTCTATTGGGTTGCATTTTCGGATTCAACTTTACTCACTCTTGGTTTAAATGAAATAAACTCAGAGATGAACGCCATAAGAATTTTCCCAAACCCGGCATCCGATTTTATTTCGGTAAATATTTCTCCCTCTTTGGGAAAGATAAATCAAATTGAATTCTTTAATTCCCTGGGGCAGACCGTTAAAATCTCAAAACAGCCTGATAAAATAAACATCCGTGAATTATCGACCGGCTTGTACTTTATTAAAATCACCAACACCAGGGGAAACAGTGAAGTAGTAAAACTCCGGAAAATATAATTGCCGCCAACCCCGTAAATCGTACATTATAATATCTATTTAAGAAATTTCATCAATGAAAAAACACAGGCTTATTGTCGGGATTACCGGCGCCAGCGGCGCCATATACGGGAAGATGCTCCTGGAACGCCTGCAGGGATTGCAGGATCAGATAGAATCGTGCGGGATAATCTTTTCGGAAAATGCAAAGGCCGTCTGGAAATTTGAAATCGGTGAAGACCCCGTCAGGGTCTTCGACCCTGACGGGGTTGAAGACCCTGACGGGGTGAATAAGTTTAAAGTTTACCAACCCGATAACTTTTTCGCACCCATGGCATCCGGTTCCTCCGGGTACGATGCCATGATTATCTGCCCGTGTACCATGGGCACTCTAGGCAGGATTGCCTCCGGAATATCTTCCGATTTGCTTACCAGGGCCGCGGATGTGATGCTGAAAGAGCGGAAAAAACTGATCCTTGTGCCGCGCGAAACCCCTTTGAACCTGATCCATCTCAACAACATGAAACTTCTTGCCGAATCTGGTGCCCTGATCTGCCCTGCCTCCCCGTCATTTTATAGCAAACCCCCTTCCATCGAAGCACTGGTTATGACCGTGATCGACCGGGTTCTGGGTTTGGCCGGGTTTGAATTGGATACATATACCTGGGGATAATTGCCCTGGGGACACAGCAAGCCGCGTCCCTACGATAATCCGCGTTTCAACCGCTGGTATCCCGACCGTTTAACCGGCGAACCGGCAAATATCCTGTTAAAATCGGGTACGGTCATGGCGATCCAATCCGCTTTACGTAAATTCATCAGGATGTGCGAAGGCAGAAATTCGGGCGTTGTATGCGGGCGGGCGAAACGGTTGTAAGGGCAAACATCCTGGCAGATATCGCAGCCATAGATCCGGTCTTTCAATTTTTCTTTCAGTTCTTCGGGAATTTCCTCTTTGCTTTCAATGGTAAGATAGGAAATGCATTTAGGGATGTTGAGCTGGTATGGAATGTCGAGCGCTCCTGTGGGACAAGCACTTATGCAGTTGCTGCAGGCCCCGCAATGATCGGTTTCAGGCGGGTCCGGTTCCATCTCCAGGTCAGTGAGAATAACGCCGATAAAAAAAAATGAACCTGCCGATTTGTTGATGATCAGTGTGTTTTTCCCTTGCCAGCCAACACCGCTTCTCTGAGCCCAGGCTTTTTCAAAAACTGCTCCGGAATCGACGAATCCCTTTGCCAGGATGTTGCTGCCGGATAATTTCATAAACCGAATGAGTTCTTCCAGGAGGTATCTCATCACGACATGGTAATCGGCTCCATATGCATATTTGGAGATGATGAAATTGTCCTGTTCCGGAATGATCTCAGGTGGAAAATAATTCATCAGCACGGCGATGACGGATTTTGCACCAGGAACGACAAGTTCAGGATGGAACCTCTTCTCAAGCCAGGTTTCCAGGTAGTTCATCCCGGCATGCCCCTTCCTCCTGATAAAGTCGGTATAAAACGACCTTAATTCTTCGAGGGATTCATTCCGGGCAATCCCGCAGTGGGAGAACCCGAGCCGCAGGGCTTCCGATTTGATCTGCTCTTTCAGGTCATTCATGGCCTGGTCGATTTAATCGAACAATTTCGGAGGGTCACCGGCTTTTACCTTTCCAAGGTGCCTGTATGCGAGCGCAGTCACTTCACGCCCTCTCGGGGTCCGCATGAGGTAACCCTCCTGGATGAGGAAAGGTTCGTAAACTTCTTCGATGGTGCCGGCATCTTCAGAAACCGCTGTTGAAATGGTCCCAAGACCAACCGGTCCGCCCTTGAATTTTTCGATGATCGTCATGAGTATTTTGTTATCCATCTCATCGAGCCCGTTTTTATCGACATTCAGCGCCCCGAGCGCATGCTGGCTGATTTTAATATCAATGGTGCCATCCCCGATGATCTGGGCAAAATCGCGCACACGCCTCAGCAAAAGGTTGGCAATTCGGGGAGTTCCACGACTCCGCCGGGCTATTTCGGCAGTGGCAGCCTGATCGATGGGAACGTCAAGAATCTCCGCTGAACGGTGAATGATCTTGTCAAGGGTTTCGGCTTTGTAATAGTTCAGGCGCGAATTGATCCCGAACCGTGAACGAAGCGGCGCAGTGAGCAATCCGGAACGGGTAGTAGCACCCACCAGGGTGAAAGGGTTGAGTTTGATCTGAATGCTCCGGGCGTTGGGGCCGGTTTCGAGCATGATGTCGATTTTATAATCTTCCATGGCCGAATAGAGGTACTCCTCAACAACCGGGGATAACCGATGGATTTCATCAATGAACAATACATCATTGGGTTCAAGCCCGGTGAGCAGTCCGGCGAGGTCGCCCGGCTTGTCAAGCACAGGGCCTGATGTGACGCGCATGTTCACATTCAGCTCATTGGCGATGATATGTGCCAGGGTCGTCTTACCCAATCCCGGGGGACCGTGAAGCAACACATGATCCAGTGCCTCGCCTCTTTGTTTGGCGGCCTGGACGAAAATCTTCAGGTTCTCCACAATGGCTTCCTGTCCCGAAAATTCTATGAAACCGCCCGGCCGCAAAGTCCTCTCAAGTTCCTTTTCAACAGGGTTCAACAACTTTCCGGTCGGATCAAGGTTTTCGTTCATCTTCACAAAAGTAAATTAATTTTATAAATTCCGATTGTAAATAAATTTATCTATTTTTACGTTATTAATTTAACCTGTTGATCATGCAACCCATTATTGTCGCCGTTGATTTTTCCAACACCTCCATCCACGCCCTGGAGTATGCCATCTCCATGGCCAACAGCATGGCATCGGATATCCACATGGTTTGGGTCGATAAGGTCATTTCAACGGAGTCGGTGTATCCCGATTCCTCGAATGAAAGCAGGAATGAGGCAAAAAAAAGGTTCGATGAACTGATCGCTGTTTATAAAAAAAACCTGGCAAAAGGAATTTCACTGGATTACAAACTGAAGAAGGGAAGAATATACCGCGAAGTAGATAACATGGCAAGGCTGGTTGAGGCCGAGATGATCGTCACCGGCGCTCACGGCATTTCAGGTTACGAGGAGTACTGGATTGGAAGCAATGCTTACAAAATAGTCAGTTGCGCCATCAATCCGGTGATCACGGTACGCCACGATTTTGCCATCAGGAAAACCATCGAACGGATCATCGTTCCCATAGCCAGCACGCCGGATACATTGCAGAAAATTCCTTTTATCGTAAAACTTGCCACCTTATTTCATTCAGAGGTCCATCTCTTAACCACACACAACAGCCATCTCAAATCCATTCAGCGGATTACTGAAAAAATCGCTCAGACAGCCCTCGAATACTTTCAAAAACACAAGGTGTCGGTTATTGAAGACTGCATCGTATTGAACGACCTCACCAAAGGGGTATTGAGTTACGCCGCCAGGGTTGATGCCGATCTGATCGCGATCATGACAGAGCAGGAAACCCCGGTGAATATTCTGTTGGGCGCACAGGCACAACAACTTATCAATCAGTCACCCATCCCGGTGCTAAGCATACATCCACAGGAAAAGTTCAGTTTAATCTGATGATTCAATCTGTTTGTTCATATGGTGTCCTGCTATTTCTCCTGCTTGCCGGGTTCTGCCCGGCGGCTGCCCAGGAGACTTTTATTACCGGCAGCGATGCAGGAATCATCCAGGATCCCAGGGTTGACTTACTGGTAAAGAAACATATTCAAATCAACCAGGCGTTGAACACCATGGATGGATTCAGGATCCAGTTATTTTCTGATTCAGGGAACAATTCCAAGAACAAGGCCCAGTCGGTGGTTGATGAAATTCAGGCCAGGTTCCCTGGAATGGGGGTTTACCTTTCTTTCAAATCCCCCAACTACAAAGTCAGGTTCGGTGATTTCAGGACAAAACTCGACGCCCAGCGATTCCTGATCGGATTGACAGCAGATTATCCCAATGCCTTTATTATAGCGGATCAGATCTATTTTCCAAAAACAGATTAATTAAACCAGCCGGTATGAATAAAATAGTTGTGGCCATTGATTTTTCTGAATGTTCAATCAATGCATTCCTTCATTCGTTGTCTATTGCCGAGCACTGCAATGGGGAATTGACCTTGCTGTGGGTTGAAAAAACAGCAAATGAAAAGGAAAAATATGTGGATAAATCGCTTGATGCCTCCCGGGATGTCCAGAAAGCCTTTGAGGATCTGATCGCAAAGCATCAACCCGCGTATCCCGGGGTTCCGATATCCTGGAAAATACGAAAAGGGAAGATTTACCGGGAAACTGCCGATGAAGCCAAATCACAAAAGGCCATCCTGATTGTTACCGGGACCCATGGGGCATCAGGATTTGAAGAATTCTGGATCGGGAGCAATGCCAACAAGATTGTTTCTGCGAGCGTATGCCCTGTCATCACCATCCGGGGCGGGATCAATGTTCAGCGCCCGCTGAAAAAAATCGTCCTGCCCATCGACAGTGCCGAAGAGACCAGGCAAAAAGCCTCGTTTACCGGCTACATCTCGAAAAAGCACAACGCTGAAATCCATATCCTGAAATTGTATACCTCGAAGCTGAAAACGATGAGGCAGAAGGTGGATATTTATGCAGCCCAGGTTGCCGGGTATTTCGATGAGGAAAAAATTACATACCACATTGATCATACCGTTTGCGAGAACATCTCCGATGCAACCATCGAATATGCCACCCGGATCGATGCAAACCTGATTTCAGTCATGACCGAACAGGAAACAAAAACATCCAATATTTTCCTCGGGCCTTATGCACACCAGATTGTAAATCACTCTCCGTTTCCCGTGCTCAGCATCCATCCGAAAGATACGCTTGCAGCAGGGCTGGGATTCTAAACCTTAAAAAATTATTTCCCCTGCTAATGAGGTAATTACTCAGCAACAACGATAACAATCAACGCATCTATGCTTAGTACCTGTCGATGCAGTTAAGGTCGCTGAAAGCAACTTTCAGCCGTTCCACCATCGATTTTTCACCTTCGCGCAGCCAGTTCCTCGGATCGTAGAATTTTTTATTGGGTTTATCCTCCCCATCGGGGTTGCCGATCTGCCCCTGCAGGTAACCTTCATTCTTTTTATAGAAGTTAAGGATCCCTTCCCAGAAAGCCCATTGGGTATCGGTATCAATATTCATTTTCACAACACCGTATCCGAGCGCTTCGGCAATTTTTGCGGGTTCGGAACCCGATCCGCCATGAAATACAAAGTTGACAGGGTTTGGGCCGGTTTTGAATTTCTGCTGGATATAAACCTGTGAATTGTGCAGGATTTTTGGTTCGAGTTTCACATTGCCGGGTTTGTAAACCCCGTGAACATTGCCAAAAGAGGCGGCGATCGTAAAATTCGGGCTCACACGTAAGAGGGTCTCATAGGCAAAGGCAACATGCTCGGGCTGGGTATATAGGCGGGAACTGTCGATGCCCGTATTGTCCACCCCATCTTCTTCTCCGCCGGTCACACCGAGTTCGATTTCAAGGGTCATTCCTATTTTGCTCATGCGTTCTAGGTAACGTTTGCAGATTTCGATGTTTTCTTCCAGCGACTCTTCCGACAGGTCGAGCATATGCGAGCTGAACAGCGGTTTGCCATGTTTCGCGAAATATTTTTCCCCGGCATCCAGCAGGCCGTCGATCCAGGGTAACAGTTTTTTGGCGGCATGGTCGGTATGAAGGATCACCGGGATGCCGTAAAGTTCCGAAATCTCATGCACGTGCTGCGCACCGGCAATGCTGCCCTTGATGGCGATGCGTTCATTTTCGTTCTTCAGCGATTTGCCGGCATAAAAAACACCTCCGCCATTAGAGAATTGAATGATCACCGGGGAATTGACCGTTTTAGCGGCTTCCATCACCGCATTTATGGAATCTGTTCCAACCACATTGACGGCGGGGATGGCAAATTTCTGATCCTTCGCAATACGGAAGATCTCCTGAACGGCTTGTCCTGTCGCTACACCCGGAGCAACTTTATCTTTGATTTTTTCTGACATGTTACTAAAATTTATGATTTGTTTTCTGCGCTCAAAGGTAAGAAATCCTGAAGAAAAGGCAAAACAGCCACTTTTCCCGGAAAATTTGTACCTTTGCAGCCTGCATGTACGAAACATACGACCTCTGGCAACACTACAATTGTCTCTTGTCAATTGTCACTTGTCAATTGTACATTAAACGGCTCCGTAGTTCAATTGGATAGAATGGCAGATTCCGGTTCTGTTGGTTGGGGGTTCGAGTCCCTTCGGAGTCACAGATACATACTGATTATCAATGTGTTAAAAATGTTTTGAACCGTTTTTGAACTTTGAGTTAATCATTAAAAATATAAAGGTAGCATGTAAATGCTGCCTTTTTTTGTAAGTCGCTGAAGCCCAAATTATTACGCAAAGCACCAACTTTGCACTATTTCCCAATATACAAAGCCACCCCGCCATGGGAAGGCTCAGTCGTTGTTGAGTGCCTCAGTAATACTTATGATTATTCTTTGGGAGTAGCCTGTGATTTAGCAGTTGCAACGTTCTTCTTTTCCTGTAAAGCTATGTCGTTGGCATATTTCAACTTATCTGCATTGGTTGGGCATAAACCCACGCTGAGTTTGAGCAATTCCGGATTTCATCCAATGACTTCAAATGCTCCATGCGGATGAATGGCTCAGACGGGCATATCTTCCCCACCAGATTCACTCCTGGAGTTAAAAAAGTGATTGATTTTCTCAGGTCATCATTCGATGCAAGCATCGCTGATGTCAAAGGCAAAATCAAGTTCTGGCCTTCGGTCAAATCTGAGATTTCTGCCTTCAGACCTAAGCCTGAACCTGCTTTTATTCTCGTAATGCTAAGCGTCATTTCGAAAGGCCAAAGAAAATGGAGACAAATGCTAATTTAAAACTGAAAAAGCAGATTTTTCTTTATCGAATTTTGTCTATTGAGCTGTTTAGAATTATCGCATCAGATGATACAGTGACAAGTGCTATCTTTGCTTTATTTAATTCAGGGCTTGTCAAATTACAACGGTTAGAGAATGAATAGGGTCAGGGCTACGATAGTATTTTTCATCATTACTAGTCTTTTCATTGTACCTTTTAAAAGCTTTTCCGGGAGTAAGACAAAGACGATTGTTGTCTTTTTTTCACTCCATGCCAATCTGCCTGCTTATCAGAATCTGTTGGAGGGTTTTCGCACCACCCTTTCAGAAACGTATGATCAGCCATACAATTTATTGATTGAATACCTCGATATCGGCCGACTGGCAGATGATAAGTATGCAAAATATATTATAGACCAATACAATGAAAAATTTAAGGATAGTAAAATTGATCTCTTAATAACGGTGACGCCGGGGATCATTCCGGTCCTTGAGAAATATGGGCTGAATGCGCTTAAAAAAAGTCCGACAATAAGCATAGTCCTTGATTCATTGCCTACCGATCAGGGCCTTCTGAAAACTGAAAATATCCTGGAAATAAAAGTAAAATTCAGGTTTGCCCATTCTGTCCAATCAGCTTGCGACCTATTCCCGCTGGCTAAAAACATCTACATCATCAGTGGATGTTCTCCTACTGATAAATATTTCACTTCACTTGTCAGGTCGGGTATTAAAAGGTTTGTAAAGACACATCATGTAGTTTTTGTAACAGGTCTTTCCATGGATTCTATTTTGGTAATCGCAAGGAAAATTACTGAACAGAGTATCGTCATAGTCCCTACCTTTCTTTCCGACAATAAAAAAATTCAATTTTCGACACCTGAAATTATCGGTCTCCTTGCGACGAACTGCAAAGCACCGGTTTTTCCCCTTTTCGATAGTTTTATCAGACGGGAGGGGGGGATTGGCGGGTATGTATGCAGTTATAACGCATTGGGAGTTGAGACAGGCAGGGCCGCTGTTGAGATACTTAATGGAAAACCGCTGAGAGAAATTGTTGTTCATGACGATTTTTACCAGAACATATATGATTGGAGAGTTTTAAAGAAGTGGAATTTGTCCGGGTCCAACGCATTGCCTTCAAATAGTATCTATTATTACCGGCAGTATAATTTCATTTCAGAATACAAATGGTATATACTTGCCGGTATTATGTTTCTGATCCTTGAAACATTTTTAATTGCATTTTTATTTAAGCTTAATATCCGTCAAAAAGCTGTTTTAAAGCAGAAGACAGAAGCAGAAGATCTTTACCGTTTGCTGGTTCGGGAGGAGAGGCTGATGATGATGGTTGAACTGACTGCTTCCCTTTCGCATGAGTTAAGTCAGCCGCTCACTGCAATTTTATACAATACACAGGCCTGCCTTCGGTATTTAAAATCAGGTAATGCCAATGAAAGTCAGGTTGAGGAACTCCTTATAAAAATTATTAAAGACGATAAAAGGGCCGGAGGCCTGATCAGCAGTGTACGAAGCTTAATGAAGTTAGAAACGAGGGTCAGAGAACAGGTAAATATTATTCCGATTATTCAGGAGACCGTTGCATTGTTTGAGCCTGAAGCTGCGCATCAGCATATTGGTGTTATTGTCCAAAATCAGGATAAGCCGGCTTATGTTCTGGCAGATAAAATTCAGATGCAGCAGGTACTTTTAAATTTACTCTACAATGCTGCAAATGCGATGGAAAATGTCGATAATGGCAACAAGGTAATTACAATAGTCATGCATACAGAAAAAGGGTTAGTAACTGTTTCGGTACAAGACACCGGGCCTGGAATCATGGAAGATATTAAAGGGACGTTATTTAAACCATTTGTCACTTCCCGGAAGAGCGGACTTGGAATTGGCCTTGCAGTCAGCAGGAATATAATAGAAAATCATGGTGGTGAAATATGGGCGGAAAACTGTCCGGAAGGCGGAGCAGAATTCTTCTTCAGATTGAAAATTACAACTCATGAATAAAGAGGGCGAAATTATTTTTTTAATTGATGATGATGAGTCTGTAAGGAGTTCGCTTACCCTTTTTCTCCAATTGGTTGATTATACAGTTGAATCTTATGAGAGTGCAGAAGAATTCCTCCAAAGGCCAATCCATGAAACAGCAGGATGCATCATCCTGGATGTGAATCTTTCAGGGAAATCAGGGATTGAACTACAGGAAGAACTGATCAGTCGCAGTTCACACCTGCCAATAATTTTCATAACCGGTTATGCCAATATTCACATGAGTGTTCATGCATTAAAAAACGGAGCTGTTAATTACCTTGAAAAACCGTTTGAAGAAGATGAATTGTTGCATTCTGTAACTGAAGCGGTTGCACTTAGTCATAAAATTCTTGCCGGGAATGAAGTATTTCAAAAAGCACGACAATTGATCCAAAAGCTTACCCCTAAAGAATACGAAGTCCTGACATATCTTATCGGTGGATTGTTAAACAAGCAAATTGCTGATAAGCTTAATATCGTAGAACATACGGTTAAAATTCACAAGCGATGTATCTGCGAAAAATTTGGTGTAAAATCGGTACCTGAGATTATCCATATCGCCTATCAGGCAGGACTTCTTACTTCCGATAAGACATAGAAATCGTTCCAACGAATGTCCTGCCATATGTAACTAAAGTGCTATATACAAAGCATTATTAGCGCCTTACCTTTGTGTCATTAGTAAACCATTCGAACAGGACTGTTTCAGTGTTTGATTTTCAAACAGTTACTGAGATGTTGACAAGTAATCCCAACAGGAATGATAGTTGTAGTCGAAGATGATGTTTCAGTAAGGGAGGCGGTTGAAGCTTTATTCAAATCTGCAGGAATGGAATATCAATCATTTGGCAGTTCAGAAGATTTTATAACCGGATTCAGACCGGGTGTTAAGGACGTCCTGGTTCTTGATCTGAACCTCCCGGGGATAAGCGGATATGATCTTTTAAAAAGGATTATCCAGGATAAAATGAACATTTCGGTAATTGTCACAACTGCGTTTGATGAAAAAGACAGCCGTGAATTCTGCATGAATTATGGTGTGAAAGCCTATTTTAAAAAACCGGTTGATGGGGAAGCATTGTTAGATATTATCAAATATTATCAGAATTAAAATTTTCAATTCTTCAGTTGATGGACCAATCGCTTTTGAATCAGTTTCAATCGAAACGCCAAAGTGTTGATGACCGGATTGCCGCCGGAAAGGAACTTCGGAAAAAGTTTCCGCGTAACCTGCATGGGGAATATATACCGGCAACCGACCGGGCAGATCCTGTTTCTATTCTGGAAGATCAGGCAAAAAGCCGCCTGCAGGAACTGGTGCCTGTTCGTTATGCCAGAATGCTTACTTCACCATTCGCCTTCCTTCGGGGTGGTGCCGCCATCATGGCTGCCGACCTTGCAGCAAATGGCAGGAATACCGGAATCAACGTGCAGGCATGCGGCGACCTGCATGTGGCCAACTTTGGGGTCTTCGCCTCAGCCGAGCGCAACCTGGTTTTTGGTATCAACGATTTTGACGAAACAATGCCCGGTCCATGGGAATGGGATATGAAACGGCTGGTGACCAGCATCGTGGCCAGTGGCAGGTTTTTAGGTGCCGACAAGGGTTTGTGTGACGAATCCGTTCGGGCTGCGGTAAGTTCCTACCGCAAACGAATGAAGCAATACGCCTTCATGGGGAATATGGAGTTATGGTATTCAACCATTGGTGAAAAAGACATCCTGAATACACTTTCACCTTCTGCACGCAAGGGAGCAGAAAAGATCATGGGCAAAGCACGCCAGCGAAGCCATATGCAGGTGCTCAGCAAACTCACGGACCTCATTGATGAAAAATATCGAATGCGGGAAAATGCGCCGTTTATCGTTCGTGAGACCGATACTCAGAGTGGCAAACCCATCGAAGAGGCATTGGGATTATTGTTCGAATCCTATTTTCTGTCGCTTGCTGATGACCGTAAAAAGCTGCTTCAGGAATATCGCATTGCAGATGTGGCAAGAAAAGTTGTTGGAATCGGAAGTGTGGGAACACGTTGCTGGGTTATTTTCCTTCTGGGAAACCACTCCAACGATCCACTGTTTCTCCAGGTTAAAGAAGCGCAGCGCTCGGTACTTGACCCATTTATTTCAAAATCAATTTATGAAAACCAGGGGCGCAGGGTGGTAGAGGGGCAGCGTTTGATTCAGGGGGCACCTGATATCTTCCTTGGATGGGGAGAACAGGATGGTATCCATTTTTATCTTCGCCAATTGCGCGACTGGAAAGGCGGACTTGAATTTGACCCGAAGGTGGTCAGGATTAAAAACTATCCCCAGTATTGTTCCCTGTGTGGCTGGGCCTTGGCACTTGCCCATGCAAAGTCGGGAGATCCGGCAATGATCTCAGGATATATCGGTAACAGCGATGAACTGGATAAAGCCATGTTGAAATTTGCACTTGCATATGTCAATCAGAATGAGAAAGACTATAAGGCTCTTAAAACTGCCGCCAAAAGCGGTAGGATTAAAGTCGCAGCAGTTAAAGAATAAAGCCAAATTCAATTGTTTATTAACTAAAATCAGTACATATGAAAACAAAAATTGCATTGCTTGGAATTCTGATCCTGGCGTTTTTTTCGCTCGGTAATTTTGCACAAGCACAAACAAAGAAACCCAACATCATCATCATCTGGGGCGATGATATCGGGCAAACAAACATCAGTGCCTATTCGATGGGTGTGATGGGGTATAAAACGCCCAACATCGACCGAGTGGCTAAGGCAGGAGTATTGTTCACAGATTACTATGCGGAGCAAAGTTGTACCGCCGGTCGTGCTGCATTTATCACAGGCCAATGTGGTCTGCGTACAGGTTTAACCAAAGTTGGCGCACCCGGGGCAAGTGCCGGGCTTCAGGACAGGGATGTTACCATTGCCCAGTTATTGAAAGGCCAGGGGTATGCAACTGGTCAGTTTGGCAAAAACCATTTGGGCGACCGTGATGAATTTTTGCCTACCATGCATGGCTTTGATGAATTTTATGGCAGTCTCTATCACCTGAATGCAGAAGAAGAGCCGGAACAACGGGATTTTCCAAGTGAAAAAGAAATTCCCGGTTTCATGGCGAAATTCGGCCCCCGTGGGATGCTGCATTGCTATGCAAATGCAGATGGCACCCAGAAAATAGAAAACCTTGGCCCGCTTACAGCAAAGCGTATGGAAACTGTTGACGATGAATTTGCTCAAAGGGGTGCAGCTTTTCTTGAAGAACAGGTTAAGGCAGGTAAGCCGGTATTTCTTTGGGTAAACTTCACCCATATGCACTTCCGCACCCATGTTAAACCTGGAAGTGTAGGTCAGTCTGGCCGCTGGATGAGCGAGTATGCCGATGCCATGATTGACCATGATAAAAATGTTGGAACCGTATTGGATATGATCGATAAATTGGGTATTGCTGACAATACCATTATTATGTATGCCACCGATAACGGCCCTCACCAAAACTCATGGCCCGATGCCGGAACCACTCCTTTCCGCAGCGAAAAAAACACCAACTGGGAAGGCGCCTACCGGGTACCGGCCATGGTTTGCTGGCCCGGACATATTAAACCGGGAACCGTTTCGAACGATATCATTTCACATCTCGACTGGATGCCGACTTTACTTGCTGCAGCGGGCGTACCAGATATAAAAGAAAAATTGCTGGCCGGTTACACCGTTGGCGGCAAAACGTACAATGTGCATTTAGACGGTTATAACATGTTGCCTTTACTTACCGGGCAAACAATGGAAGATCCCAGAAAGGAGTTCTTCTACTTTAATGATGATGCGCAGTTAACAGCGCTTCGATATGATAACTGGAAGGTGGTTTTTATGGAACAAAGAGTTCAAGGCACGATGGCGCTCTGGGCTGAACCTTTTGTAACACTCCGGATGCCAAAATTATTTAACCTTCGCTCTGATCCTTATGAGCGGGCCGATGTTACTTCGAACGTCTATTGGGATTGGGAGCTCAATCGTGTTTATTTGTTTTTAGCGGCACAACCTTATGTCGGTAAATTTATTGCCACCTTTAAGGATTTTCCACCCAGCCAGACTCCTGCGGCATTTAACCTGGATGAGGTAATGAAGAAGATGTCGGAAAGCAACGGAAACGATTAATTTATAATCATTTTTTAATGGACAACGGTCATCCTTTGGGTGACCGTTGTTTACTTAATCCCTGAAATTATTGAATATGAAATTTCCAGGCTTTTTTCTTCTGAGTGGATTGCTTTTTATCTGTGAAAGCGGGCAACTCCAGGGTCAAACAACACCCGCCTATGCAAAGGCCAAAACCTTTATAATATTACATACCAACGATCTTCATTCGAGTTTTATCGGGATGGGGCCTTCATCGGATTATACACCCTTCGAATTGAACAACGATAGAACCCTTGGCGGTTATGCACGACTTGCAGGTCTGATCAACCTAAAGAAGGAATCGCATAAAAAGCAGGGTGCCGTTTTGGTGCTCGATGCCGGTGATTATAGCATGGGAACACCATTCGGAGCTGCATCACGCGAAACCGGTGGCGAATTGCAGTTAATGGCAAAAATGGGATTTGATGCAACTACATTCGGAAATCATGAATTCGACCTGGGCCCGAAAGGACTGGGTGAAGAAATATCAGTTGCCGCCAGGGCAGGTTATGTCGTGCCTATTCTGGCTTCCAATACAGACCTAAGTGCAAAAGATTCAACCCTTGTCAGTCTGCAAAAAATGGTTAAGAATGGACTTATCCTTCCCTATAAAATAATTGAGCGTGACGGAATCCGTTTCGGCCTCTTTGGCTTGCTGGGGAAAGAGGCGACTTTTTACACTGGCGGTGCCGGTGCCGTTAAGTTTGCGGATGCAATTGAAACAGCCAGGAAGGTTGTAAGAATACTTTGTGACAGCTTGAAAGTGAATGTTGTAATTTGCCTTTGCCACGGAGGAGTGGAAAAAGATGCCGATGGAAAATATACAAAAGGCGACGACATTCACCTGGCCGAAGCTGTTCCCGGAATCGACATTGTGATCGGGGGACACAGTCATACTGCGATGAAGGAAGCAGTCATCATTAATAACCATTCAATCGTAGTTCAAACCGGAAAAGAATGCGAAAATCTTGGGGAACTGATTGTATCCTATGATGGAACTAAGACCAAATTCGTTTCCTGGAAATTGATCCCGGTCAATGACGCCATAAAAGGAGATCAAAAAATAGCTGATGCGGTCAATAAACTCAAACCGGGTGTCACCAAAGCTGTTTTTTCCTCCCGTGGATACAGCATCGACCAACCTTTGGCCATCGTACCCAGGGATTTGCCAAATACTTTTACAGATATAGCAGCTGGTACCATCCTTGCAAACCTTGTAACGGATGCTTTTCGCCAGGCAACACATGCTGATATTGGTTTAACCGCAAATGGCATGATGCGTGCCGGCTTGAAACGTGGAAAGACTGGTATTCAGACTGTTTATGATGTTTTCGCCGTCGCCCCTTTAGGATCGGGAGTAATCGACCCAACCGCCGGTAGTGCCCTGGTGACGGCTTATTTTACCGGAAAAGAACTCAAAAATATTCTTGAATTTATCATTATTGATAACCCGGCACATCCGGGTGAGTTTTTTCCGCGTTCTTCAGGGATGAAGTTTACCTATAACACGTCCAGGCCAAAGTTTGATGTTATCACGTCCATTGAACTTGGCGACTATGACCATGGGTATAAAACGATTGATATTTCCGGGAAGGAAGGGAAACTATACAGTTTAACAACTCCTATCTATTTGGGCATGATCATTGCCGCAATCCCAAAATATTCGAAAGGTCAACTTTCCCTTATACCAAAAAATGCAAAGGGTGAACCTTTAAAGACAAAGGTTGAAGCGCTGGAAATGCCTAAAGATAATGCGGCTGAATTGTTAGCTCCCAATGGGATAGTAATGGACAAGGATGAAACCGTGCTGGCAACAAATAAAGTGACTGAAATCAAAGAATGGCAGGCCATTATGGATTACCTGTGCAAGCTTCCAGTTAAAAATGGTTCAAAGTTGCCTATTATTCCTGTAGATAAACGTGCGGCAGAAGTCAGAGCTATAAAGGTGTATTAAATTACTGCGTTAAATTTAATGTATGAAACACAAAACCAAATTAATTTTACGGTTTTTATGCATTATTCCCTTTGTCTCAGAAATCTTGATTGCACAGGAAACAAAATCTGTTGAATCTGCCGAAGACCTGGCAAAAAAACTGAGCAACCCCATCGCATCGCTGATCAGCGTTCCGTTTCAGAATAATCTGGATGTCGGGAATGGCCATACAATGCAGAAAAACAGTTGATCCTGAAAGGTTATGTCAAATATAATCCCTGTTTTTTAACTGTAGGCTACGGAGTTCATGTCCATAGGCGACATCGAAGAGACGAAAGGGCAGATTGACCATCACTGATCAGGAGTGATAATCAACAAATAAAAGAGGGTGCCCCGTACTTTTGAGACACCCCCTGGGTTGATGAGAACAGGATAAATCCTGTCAGTATTGCAAACGCTACTTACTTCCTTTTTTAAACTGCATATACCATGTCAGCTGGTAATAATCAGGATCATCCTTTGTTACCAGTTTTTCTGCTTCTGCCGTTGATTTAACGTAGGGTATGAGTACATCGCCCCCGGGTTGCCAATTGGCCGGGATTGAAACATGCTGCTTGTCAGCGGTTTGCAATGCGACCAGGGTTCTTTCAATTTCTCCAAGGTTTCCTGACTTGTGACGCCTTTCGATTTTAGTGCGGTAGATATTTTCAACTAGTTAAAAATGAATAAAATAAAAATCGATATTTTGACTTTTACCGCACTAACGCCTATTTTTGCTTTATGTTTAGGGTTAGAAAAGTCAGGACTAAGTCGGGATCAACAGCCATACAAGTTGTTCAATATATCGGGCACCGGGCAAAAATTGCCAAACATATAGGGAGCGCTAAAGATGATATTGAGTTTGACCTTCTCCTAAAGAAGGGTCAAGCCTGGATTGAAGGACAGACACTTCAGGCCACTTTATTCCCGGACCAAAAACAAAAAATATTGATTGTTGAAAGGGGAGAGTGCGTTGCAGTAACACATGATTTTGCATATCAGTTTTTCAAGAGTTGCCTCAACGAATGCGATTTAACCCATTTGCCACCTCTTTTACTCGATTTAGCAATCATGAGATTAATTGAGCCAGCCTCCAAATGGCGATCAATCGAGTTGCTTTCACGCTATTTTGGAATAAAATATTCACAACGTATTTACCGCACGATACCAAAACTGATAATCCACAAAGCTGATATAGAACAACGGGCCTACCATGTGGCAGAGCAAAAATTCAAGGAACAGTTTTACTACGTTCTTTACGATGTAACCACGTTGTACTTCGAGTCTTTCAAAGCTGATGAACTTAAAATTCAAGGCTTCAGCAAGGACAACAAATCCCAACAGCCGCAAATTGTCATCGGTTTGCTGGTCACGCAATCAGGACTCCCTTTATCGTACGATGTTTTTGCAGGCAACACCTTCGAGGGGAAGACCATGCTCCCCATCGTTGAAAATTTTATGTCAAAGCATCCGCTTGCAAAGCCCATCGTGGTGGCAGATGCGGCCATGCTTGATGAAGAACGGTTAGCGGAGCTTAGGGGAAAGAATATATCCTATATCGTGGGAGCTCGATTGGCAAATGCTAACCTGAGTCTGGTAGAGCAAATCCATGGCACTTTAAACGCTGTTAACGGGGCGATAACACGATTACCGTCAAAGCATGGTGATTTGATCTGTGACTTCTCCAGTATTCGTTACAAGAAAGAATTAAACGACCTGAACAAATTAGTCCAAAAAGCGGAGGAACTGGTCGCAAAACAATCATCAGGAACTAAAGTCAAATTCATCAAAAGGGTATCTAAAGAAAAGATCGAACTAAACACCCCTTTGATAGAAAAAAGAAAACTCCTGTTGGGAATAAAAGGGTATTGTACTGATTTATCAGATGCTCAACTGTCAAGTCAACAGGCCATTGAAAGATACCATCACCTTTGGCGGGTGGAGCAATCATTCAGAATGAGCAAGTTTGATCTGGAAGCACGGCCTATCTATCACCAAAAGGAAGAGGCTATCCGCTCCCACATTCTAATCTGCTTCGTGGCTTTAATTATTGAAAAGTATTTGGAATTAACCACCAGAATGTCCCTGAGGAATATAAAACTTTTAGTGTGGAACATTACTGAATCTCACATCCGGGATACGATTACAAAAGAAACTTTCAAATTTAGTTCGCCAACAACAGAATTAATGAACAGCACCCTGGCTCCTTTGATCAAAAAATGGAATCTGTTACCGCACTAAATGTCACAAGTCAGGAA